>CAYJHD010000001.1:0-106482 GCA_964370015.1 uncultured Desulfovibrionaceae bacterium
ACGACAAGCAAAGTACCGCCATCCACTTGGGCGACCGTTCACAGTACATCGGCCTATCAGACATAGGGCGAGCCTTGGAATGTCCCAGAGCCGCGTTATGCAATAAAGCACTTCCACGACCTCAAGCTGACTTACAAAAGCTACTCACCTTACAGCGTGGCCACTGGTTAGAACACGGCATAAGCCAAGCTATCAATGCCCAAGGCATACATGCTCTACCGCAATTGGAATTATCCTTCATTCATAACCGTACGCCCATCAAGGCTCACTTTGACTTTGTACTTGCTTGGGAAAACCCACATCCTGCCATTCGTATTTTGGAACTCAAAAGCACCAAGGTCATACCCGAAACCCTGTATACTTCCTATGAAATGCAGCTCTACGGACAAGCCTCATTGCTAGCAGAAATGTGGGACAAACCTACATTTAACCTGCGTAGTAGCGATGGTAAAATCTTGCATGCAAATCACACCATGCCTGAAATATGCAGGTACCACTTTGGCATAAGCTTACCCAATGATGTGAATAAAGTGGATATAGAAGCTTGGGTACTCGCCATTTCCATGGACGATGCCAAGCCCTTTGGCCCCTATACTTCCAATACAAACATGCGTGATCTCAGTCTTAATACTGCCCAAAGCCTTTGGGAAAATAAAATTGCCTTTGAACGCGGAAACATTACCCCCAATGATCTGCCCCACGCCACAGGTTTTCACGCCCTTTGCGCTTACTGTGATTGGAATAGCAACTGCCCAAAATTCCAAGATGCTGGCAATGAAACAGAATGGCCAAAATGGGATAGCGAGTTGGAAAGAGTATTAGCCCTCAAAGAAGAACGTAACACGCTGGATGAGAAAATAACTCTTGCAGAGCAAGACCTTAAAAATATGTACATTCTGACAAATACACAAGGAGATTGGATAAACACAGGGGGCTATCGGTTCAAAGTCAGCCCGCAAAAGGGACGTCGTACACTAAATAAAGATGCCTTTAATCTCTTGCTACAAGAGAAATACGGTGATGACGCAGACGACTTATTAAACCTTTGCGAAAAAGAAGGTAAGCCCTTCCAAAAACTTACCATTAACAAAATCAACTAAAGGAGAAAATCATGGGATATTATTCAGAAGTAGGCCTATGCCTCAATAAAGCCGCACATGACAACATACTGGCAGAACTCAAGAACCAAGACAGTAGCATCCAATCTGAAGTTCAAGAATTGCTCAACGATGCAGAAAAATACCAAGCCCATAGCAAGGATAATCAAGAAAGCACATTGTACCGTTGGCCTTGGCTCAAATGGTACAGCGAATTCAAGGAAGTGAAATTCATAGAAAGCTTCCTAGCAAGCCTTACCGATGATGACGACAGCCCTCTGCAGTACCGCTTTGTGCGCATAGGTGAAGAGTATGAGGACATTGAAGTACACGGGTCCTATTATGAAAATCCTTTCGAGATGGATTTAGGCCGTGGGGTATACATCAACGACCAACATAAACCTATTGCGAAGCATACTCCTGAGCCGTGTGAATAATACGCAAAATCTGCACCTTAGCTTCACGCACGCGATACACTAAAAAGTACGGATAGTCCGTCAGTACCAGTTCACGGGTTTCCGGCACACGGCCCGGGCGCCCACGCGAAGGCAAACTAGCAAGGCTTTGCCCAGCTTGCCAAATATGCTCCACAACACATTGCGCAGATTGAGCATCATGCTGCGCTAAGTATTGAGCAATGTTTTGCATATCTTGCAAGGCCATGCGCACCCAGCGCACCTCATACTTAGGACTTGCTGACATCTACGCCCCAGCGCCCAAAAGCTTCGGCTACTTCTGCGTCCGTAGCAAAGTCTCCGGCATCAGCCGCCTTTATGCCCTCTTCAATGGCTTCAATCTGCCAAGCCTGCACCGAAACATATTGGCGCACAGCCTCAGCCACCAACCAAGAACGCGATCTTGCCGTAGCAAGGGATAACTTCTCTAGCTGCGCTTGAGTTTGCTCGTCTAATCGTGCTGTTACTGTAAACATACAACCTCCACGTACACATTGTGTACATCAAACACAATTCTGTCAAGATGATAAAAGGAAACAATATGCAAACAAACCAAACCCAATTTGACGCCGGCACCATCTTCAGCGGTAAAGCCAGCGGCACCATGATTACCGGCTTTGATGCCCCCAGCGACTACACGCCTGTCATGGAATCTTCCTACCAATTCCATGACAGTAGCCGTGATATTATCGTGTGGTTTCTCATGGAAAACGCCGACCCCTTATACGTCTATGGCCCCGTAGGTTGTGGGAAATCCAGCCTTATACGTCAATTATCCGCAAGGCTAAATTACCCAGTCTTTGAAATTAATGGACATGAACGTGTGGAGATGGCAGACCTTATAGGTCACCTCTCTGTGCAAGAAGGCTCCATGCGTTTTGAGTACGGCCCACTTGCCAAGGCCATGAAAATGGGAGGGCTCTTTCTCTTCAATGAAATTGACCTCTGCTCACCATCCACCTTGGCGGGATTGAACATTATTCTTGATGGTGCGCCTCTATGCATAGCGGAAAATGGCGGCGAACTTATCACGCCGCATCCGCTATTCCGCTTTGTGGCTACTGCCAACACCAATGGCAGCGGTGATGACACAGGGCTCTACCAAGGAACCCAAAGACAAAACTTAGCCTGGCTTGATCGCTTCATGCTGTGCGAGCTGAGCTATCCTGCAGAAGAAATTGAGAAAGACCTCTTATGCGCCCATTACGCCTCGCTTCCGCAAGAAATTGCGCACAAAATGGTAGATTATGCCCAAGAAGTACGCAAATTGTTTATGGGTGAAAATAATCATAACAATCTAAATTCACAAATAGAAGTGACCTTTTCCACCCGAACCTTACTGCGTTGGGCAGAGCTCACTTTACGCTTTCAGCCTTTGGCGCATCAGGGCATTCAGCCCATAACTTATGCCCTTGACCGTGCCCTCGGTTACAGAGCCTCACGAGAAACGCGAGCGCTGCTGCACGAATTGGCACAGCGCATATTCCCCCAACAAAACACACAAACGCACAGCGCACAATACCTTACGCCAACTGCTACAACGTCACACGATTCCCACGATGCCACCCATTGGGAGCACCGTGTGGGGAGATTGGTTGCGGCAGATTTGAGCAAAGTCGCAAGCCTCCCCATTGTTGCTTTGGTAAAATCAAGCACCAGTGGGGGCAAATTCTGGAAAGCAGAATTACAAGCAAATTCTGTACTCGTCACTTGGGGGAAGCTTGGCACCCGAGGCCAAAGTTTAACTATTGATCGCAACCAATGCAAACAACATGACCCGGCTCTTGAATGCATCAGCCGCATAAAATCTAAACTCAACGGCGGCTACCTTTTGGACGCCACAAACACAAAAATATAAGGAGAACATATGAACACTCAAACTCCCCCCCACAAAGGGAACACCTCACACCCCGCAGAAATGCGCGTTTTAGACAGCTTATTAGCCCTGAATCTCGACGTTTCATTGTGGTCTGCGCGAAAGAAGTTAACTTTGGAAGATTTCGGCAATGTGGAGCTTCCACCTGACGATTTAGCCACCCTCGGAAGCAAGCGCATTGCTCCGCCCGAGAGTCTGCGTATTTTTGGTACGCTTAAAGCACGAGCCTTCAATTACCTTGATAGGCATGGCGTGCGCTTCATGTCCGGCTGGGCCATTCCCGAAGAAAAGGCCGCTGACATTATGCGTGAGCTCATGGGCATACGCGATGAGTTCATGGTTGCTAAGGAGCAATTCCTCATAGAATACCATAAAACCATTGAAGATTGGATTACCAAGCACAAGGAATGGGGCTCCATCATAGCTTCGTCCGTGGTAAGCCCCGACTATGTACGGGCGCGTATGGATTTCAAATGGCAAATGTACAAAGTGGCGCCGCTTATGCAACATGATGACAGTGATGCCATCATGCACGCAGGGTTAACCGAAGAAGTGGAAAACCTTGGGAGCACACTTTTCGATGAAATCAGCCGCACCGCCAATGACATCTGGAACCGCGTCTATGCCGGTAAAACGGAGGTGACGCATAAAGCCCTGTCACCACTGAAAACCCTGCATAACAAACTTATGGGACTGAGTTTTGTAGAACCTCATGTGGCACCTGTGGGTGACATCATTAACACGGCCTTGCAACATATGCCAAAACGTGGCCCCATCTTAGGTGACAAACTTCTAACCTTACAAGGACTTGTGTGCCTCTTACGAGATACAGAAGCCCTGCTGAATCACGCACAATTGCGCATACAAGGCGCAGAAGATGTCAGCCTTTTGAACGCGCTGTTACAACATTCACAGCCTATTATTTCTACAAATGACATGGAGGAAAACACAGAAATACTAGAAGCACTGCCTATGCCAGACCTGCCACAGGTAGCGCATATCCCAAGCATGGGGCTATGGTAAAGCGGAGATAAACTTATGATACATAACAAAAATATCATGGCGGCATTGCCCATATTAGCTACGGTGCTGGGTAATAAGTACGGTGTTGAAGTGCGTATAGGTGGTGATACCGCTTGTACCGATGGAAATATCATTTATCTGCCTGATATGCCTCTGGATTGTGATGCACAATTTATTATGCAAGTGCGTGGATTTACAGATCATGAATCCGCACACATTCGTTACACAGACTTTGAGGCATTGAAACAAGCAAGGCTCAATCCTGTGCAAAAATATCTCTGGAATGCCTTGGAAGATTGGCGAGTGGAAAACGCTCTTGCTAAAATATATCCGGGGTGTAAGGGAAATTTCCACAAACTCATTGAAGAGCATTTTGGAAAAGACAAACAAACACCATATGAGAGAGCTGGGCAAAACCCGGCTCTCTCTCTTTTAAGCTATGTGCTACTCACAGTTCGGGCCTGGGACGCCCCCAGTCTTGAAGAGCAAAAAGAAACGGAAGCGGCTATAATTGAAAACCATTTCCCCAAACTCCTGCCTCAAATAGATACCATCTTGAGGCGTGCAAAATCCCATTGTCAAAGCACACAAAATTGCATTGCCTATGCCCTAGAACTGTATAAGATCATGCAACAATACGTTCAAAATATATTACAAAATGAAGGGGATACACAGAAAGAACAATTACAGAAAATGTTACTAGCAGACGCAGACGCCATGCCTCAGCATATGGGAGAAATCCTTGGCGCAAGTATTCAAAGTCAGAAATCTCAAAACAAAGGACATTCCATTTCCGTTGCCAGTGAAGGGCACAAAACCTGTACGACCTTTTCGTCAGATACGCTTGAAGAAATTAAGCGTAGCAGTACGGCCTTACGCACGCGCTTATATGGGCTCTTACAAGCAAATACACAGACGCCGTGCATCTTGGGCAGACGGGGTAAGCTTTGCTCTTCAAAGTTACACCATGTAGCAAGTCATAACCCGCGCGTGTTTCTCAAACACGGACACAAAAACTCCCTATCTACAGCCGTGCATCTGCTCCTAGATTGCAGTGGAAGTATGGATGGAAGCAAGATGGAATTGGCCTGCAAAGCCACCTATGGCGTGGCCTTGGCGCTGGAACACTGCCAAGGCGTCAATGTGGGCGTAACGGCCTTTCCGGCAACAGTTACAGGCAATCAGAAAAGCACAACGGCTGTTTTCCCCATGCTTAAACATGGCCAGAAAGTGCATCCGCGCTTTCAAGTAAAGGCCAGCGGTTGTACGCCACTGACAGAATCTCTGTGGTGGGTCATGCAACAAATGTACACCTTGAAAGAAGAGCGCAAAATCATCATCATCCTTTCTGATGGCGTGCCTGACTCGCTGTACACCACAAAACACGCTTTGGCTCATGCTCATAGGCTGGGATTTGAAGTTCTGGCTCTTGGCATGGAAGATAATAGCCTTGAAATGCTCTTGCCTAAAACCAGCCGTACCATCCAAGATCTAAACATGCTGCCCTCTGCCATGTTCAGCATGTTACAACAATCCCTGTTAAAACAATGAGGTAAATATGAAACTCTTTTCAGATTGCCACCGCTATAGGCTTGGTTTGCTAAGCAAGGTCTCACCTTGTTTTTCATGCCACAATACATCCTGCTGCGCTTTTATGCACCTTGCCTAAAAAGCAGCATCACCCTCTAACTATAGGAGAACATATGAGCTTTGTACCTTGGATTCCAGTCGTCATTGCAGTGCTTAGCGCTGTTAAAGACAGCATGGAGGATTAATAATGCCATATCCACGCAGAACATCCGGTCCACTTATTATAATCCGCTAATCATATTTGGAGAAAACTATGAATACAACAGAAAATCGACTTCTCATCATTGAAAGACCTAATGATAGAAAATGGCCTTACGTTATCGGTGGTTTCGTAGCCGGCGTAGCCAATATCATCGGATTAGCATGCGCCTTTGGGGATGATACAGACGATACGTATTGCGAAAGCCCATCCTGTAATGATGAAGAGATGTTGCCCAGCAATGATGAAACGGAAACAGAGGAAATTGCAGGAAGAGGGTTAAATTCACTCTTCTCACAAGCTAACGATATTACACAAAAATAGACAATGATGATAGAGGCCCCCCTAATGGGGAGCCTCATATAAATATTTTCTTTTTTAAACGGAAAAGCATTACACACAAAAAATGCTTATGCATTTGCCTCAAGCTTGAGCAAGTAGTTAATAGTTTCTTTTGCCACATCGCACAACCCTGAGTAATCAAACACATTATTGTTGTTGAATTCACAAATACGGTCTTCGGTGACACGCCAATCATGATGGTTGGGCTTGAATTGCCAATTTTTACCTAAGTCTAGTTCGGAGCTGTTAACTCCACTGTCTGGATGAGTATACCAGTATAAATTTATACATTTTTTTCCTGTGTTAGCAGATATAGCAAACCAGTGATATACTTCCCTGCGTTTATATAGACGAACGAATACATCTTTCCATACCGCTTCAGGAGAATAATTAGCTTTTAAACGCGTATAATCTTCTACTGTACATGGTTCAAATTTGTTTTTTAAATCGCACCCCCAAGTTTCCTCCCATAGTGTATGCATAAATATGTAGTATTCATATTTTATAATTTCAAGACTAAATCTGGCTTCGTAATATGCTTGAATATCATCCCATGAGAAGCTTGGTGGCAAGGCATTTTTTCCATCAATTTGTGCAAATGCTTGGTGATGCTTCACGTAATTTAAGTAACTCTTCGGTATTTCTATTGTATTCGACATATTTACCTCACTAATTTTGCCCAAAGGCTTGAGCGTAGTCTTGAAAAATCTTCATCAATATCTTTTGATTTTTTTAGTTGTAATTCCCAATACCGTAAAACCTCTGCCCAGTGTGCAAAGTGCCATCTTTGTTTTATTTTTTCTGTTCGTTCATCTTTACAGCCCAGAATGATGCATAAACAATTTTGTTTTTTTTGTGCATGTTTTTCATACACTTCCAAATCATTATTAAGGGGAGCATCAAACTTGGCTTCGAGCACAATGAAAGGGGATTCAGGATCTCCCTGCTGATGAATTACAATATCAATACGTTTTTTTTCTACAACGTACTCACAACTCATTTCTAATGCAGTATTTTCATTAATTTCTGCGATAGTAAGCAGGTTGCGTGAGGGGGATATAGATTCTTGCAAAGCTATACAAAATGACAATATGCGTTGATTTTTTTTGCTTCCGCAGTAATTGTAAGAGCAAACTTTGCCAATCAAACGTGTTGCGTCAGGTTCAAGAAGGTTACGATGCCAAAACAGGGATTTATTACAAAAGGGGTGCCCCTCCCAATTTTCTCCAAAAAGCGTACCAAAAGATGACGTGGGGCATGTATACACTGTCTTTAATGAACGAATCTCTCGTTCGCTCAGTGCAATACTAAGCCCATCTTTAAATTTTTTTAACAAATCTGAGCTTGGTATAGAAAGAGTATGCTCTAAGTTTAGAATTATGGACGAACACACTGGTTTTAGCTCATTTAGCTCTTTTTTTTCTAGAATGGTATTTAATTGCGGCATATTATATCCTTCTGGATGGTATTTTATAGCGGTAAATCAATGAGTGTTTTTTCTCCAATGTTACTAATTAAGAGCTATTCTTTTGAATTTTCTATATTCTAGATGATAATGTTTCTTGTAGGGAAGTAAAGAGGGTATAGGATAAATGAAATATTAAAAAGGCCTCACAAGGTTTATGGATTTGTAAGCATTAAAAAAAGAACAAAAAATAAGTTGATCAGTTATAAGAATAATTCCTAGTGCTATCTCAAGTCAAAGAAACATCTTTTATTTTCAAAGTTATATAACTAAACATATCGTCCACACACTGCATGACGCCCCTCATCGTGTAAGAGGGAAAAGGCCGTTCATTGTGACATACAAGTGAGAGACAAATCCTCAGCAATGGGTCCATATTCTGATTTTTTCAATAGTTAACTAAATATTTTCGTTGTATTTTTTGCACTTTCCCCTTGGGCAAACCTTCAACCAGCTTCATAACCTCTGTAAAAGCGGCTTGTATCTCGAAAACATTCTTTCGGTATTTATCCGCAAAAAATGCCCCTCTAAAAAGTCCGTCTCTTGTAAAGGCCTTCACTGTGGATAGATACACATTTGTGCCCAACAGAACTAACGGTAAAGACAAGAAAGCCTTTTGATTAAGTTGAAAAACTTCAAATAAATGCACGCCTTCTATGATTACGTTTTGCTCTGAATACACGATTTTTTGCAGTAAATCATAAAATTTTTCCTTATTCTCCGCCTCTAAGCTGCCATTTTTCTGTAGCTCCCACCAAAGAGTATCGGTAGAAATAAGCTCTCGTGAAAACTGATCGGCAAGACTTTGTGCAACTGGGGTTTTTCCACTACCTGAATAGCCAAGAACTAAAATGGGCTTATGCTCTCTATCATCAAAGTTAACCAATATATCTTGGGAGAAAAAACCACTTCTCCACTCATTTCTTTGTGCAAATTCAGAAATTTTCAAAGAGCTACCTTTTGAATGCTAATTTGTGCATACATATCTCCATCCCATAAATTATAGAAGAAGATAGGCTTCTCCATCCTTTATGGATTCTAAAAACACTGTAAATTCATTAAGCACACTAAAAATCGCCTCTATAGCGTCATCCAAAGGTGTGAAGCAAGCATCTAAAATGGGATAACACTCGGCAAGTGCCTCAGGGCTAAAGAGCACAGGAAGCGTTATGCACTTTTTATTTTGAGAGAGCCTAAAGCCTACGGTTTGTAGTTTTTCATTACGCATAAGAAACATACGCAATGCTTTTTTAAGGTTTCGTTCATGAATATCATACACATGGGTATTCACCTCAAAACAAAAGCATAGCGGCGCCTGAGCATGTATGCCCAGAGCATGACTGAGCAAGTATGTTGACTGTACCGCCTCCGTATCCAACTTCAAAGCAAAGGACGCCTTGAAATAGTCCTTTTTTATCCATGAATGAGGATAAATATAGGTTTCATTAGAATATTCATTGATAACAATATCGTACTCGCCACTCCAGCCACCTCTATCAAATATTTTCTGCTCAAGCCTGTCATTAAGAGCTTGAAAAAAATCTAATTCAACACTTTGCGCCATGGACGGAAGACTTTCCACAATTTCCATATGTTGAATAACAAGTCTATGCATATCATCAGTACAATTCATGTGAAGCCTTTAGTCACTTGCTAATCGCATTTTTAAGAAAAATGCCTTCATATGTTCCGATGAAGGCGATGCTACAGCCTGCGGCAATGCTTTACGCTCTTTTGAAGAAAGTAGAGCTTGAAACTGTGCAAAAAAGTAAAAAACTGCATCACTATTGCCTTCTTTTGAAGGTAAAAAATCACCGAAAGTTTTATTTGCCATATTTTCTAATCAAAAACAGTAATAAGCTGCACTTCTAAGCTTTCTACACCGTCTACAAAGAGCACACTAAAAATAATATTAGCGTCTTCAGCTACTGCCTCACCAATTATTTCACATATAGTATTTATTTCCTCACCGGTAATTTCACTATTTGCCTTTATGGAATAAAAAGCAGTGCAAGTATCTTTGAGCGTTCTCCACGCTGGTAAGGTTATACTTTGCAAAGCTTGCTTAGCAGCTTGCTCAGCTCTTTGGGATTTTTCATCCCCATAGGCCACTCCATAGCCCATATAAGTCAACAAGCCTAAATATTCGCATTTATGTATAGTTCCCTTAGAACCAAAAATAGTGCTTACGTCACTAAAATCGAGGCATATCAGCCCCTCTACACAAATAGTATCTATAATGCATTGAAATATTTTGACCATGGCCATATAAATATTTTTGGGGTACAGCATATGAGTTGTATTAGCACAAGATATAACATCCTCTAAAAAATCATTATAATACTGTTCATCATCCTCAGGCAAAATAACCATAGCCATAACAGAGTGCACATTTTTCTTCAATTGCTGTATAAGGGCAGCACTCAGCGCCGAATCATCTTCATGCTTAGCACCTGTAATAACAAATGCCATATCTGGAGTAGGCAGATGCTTTATAAAGCTAGAGATTTCACTTGGAACACTCAAGGAAGATTTCGGTATAAGTATTTTCTGCTCAGCTGTACATTTTTCTAAACTTTGTATCTCTGTAGCTATACCCACATAATAAATATGAGTATGTTTTTTCTTGGTCAAAAGTTCTTTTGTGGGATCTGTTTCGATGGCAGCGCATCCATCAGAGCCAACACCAATAATGAGAATATCCATATGCCAATCATCATCAGGTATAAAATCAAAAAGATCCATACATCCCCCTTAGCTACGGATATGGTCAATTATTTGTAAAATAAAATAGCCTTTACTGTACAGGGCTTGCAACACATTTTCTACAAAACCAGCGTCGCCCGTATAAGCATTTTCACCGTTGATGAGCATATGGCCTTGGTATAATTCAAAGCTAGCGCCACCAGTAGGCATATAAAAATCTAGAACAAGATGTACCGTTTCAATATCGTGGATAAGTTCTTGTATATCTTGATGTCCGTGCTCTACCTGCACATCGACACCTTCTTGCACAAAGTCACACTGTGCGGTGAAGCGCACCACATGCCCACCCTCTTCCACAGCAATGGCCCCCCAAGTGGGGTTTACAATATAAGAATGCGATTCCATGGCTTGACGCAAGGTTATGGACGGATTCAAGCTAAGCGTGCCATTGCGCACGCTGTCTATGATGCCCTCAGTGGGGTTTTGCTGTACAGACTGCTTCGTTACCGGTTGCTCAGCCATTTGCACAGCCACAAGCCCGCCAATAAGGGCGCAAAAGATAAGCAAAGAAACAAGGCTAAATGCCCAGCTTGTACCGCCATTTTTAGCAAAAAAAACCTTGCGTGTTTCAGCTTCCGCACTATTATTTACAGTGAATTGCTGCTTAGCCTTTTCTGCCAAGGTAAGGCATTTGCCCAAATACCAAGCATTGCCATAGAGAGCTATCATTATGCTAAGCCCAATGGTGGCGCCATTGAGTGCCGTATCTAGCTGAGGAAATAGAGGAAAAAGCGTCAGCCCTAAAATGGCTAGCCTGCATATGACCACCGTCACAAAGGGCAAATACATTTTACGGTAGGCAAGCCAAAACTCCTGAAAAAGAAAGGCCGCCCAGTTCCACGACATATAGGATTGCGGCTTGATGACGGCTTTCTTTTCTGCCAATTTGAGCCAGTTTTTCTTGTAAACATCGTGCTTTTTCTGCACAATTTCTTCAAACTCTGTGGAATCAAGGAAGGCTGTTAACTCGGCATTGGTGATGGATTTTGGGGACATAATGATGCTCCTTTACGTTTTTTTGTAGCGTAAAGGAGCATCGTTTCAGAGTGCGGAATGATAGAGGGGATATTTATTTCAACTATCATAAACTGATTTAGTCATCGTCATTTTCATAACCGTCCTCTTCAGATAAAAAAAGTCCTACTAATTCACAGTGGTTTATCAAAATATCCCTATTTTTTGTCGGATTTTCTCGTGTGGTAAGCCTAGCCACTCTAATTTCTTTAATTGTATCAGAATCAATCATATGCCAAGTTTTTCCAGAATCAGACACGCGAGTTACTATTGACCAATGGTCAAATTTTCCACTTAACCCTACTATAACAACTTTCCCCCTGCCATCAAGAAATTCATCTACCTTCTGAGAAAGTATATGGATTTTTTCAGAATAAGTATCAGAAATATCTTCAATACCAACTGTGATATTATATTTTTTATCAATATGCTCTATACATGTACCGAGAATATTTTTTAAAACTTCAAACTTAATTCCATTAAAAATGGCATTTTTAAGTCCAATTTCATAGTCAACTTCTTTTATTGCAACTTTGAAAATATCCTCTCTAAACAAATTATTTGTTATATTTTTTGGTAGTACATTATTAAAAGCATTAACAATAGTATAAACACCACATAAACCATCAAGTTCACCTTGTTTTATTGGTTTTTTTGGCATAAATTTTCTCCTGTGAAATGTATTAATTTTTCCATGCTTTTCTAAGAGTCTTTACTAAAGCATCTTTCCGAAATATTTTCCTTTCAGGATTTACAAAAGCAATACAACCAGATGGAAGTTTATATATTTTTTCAATATTTCTTGCTATGCCACTCAATTTAGCGTCTGAACGTGCAGCGTTTTTCCGCCCTCTTGTAGTATCCTTGTTAGACGTATCAAAATCATCAAATTCTTCTTCATCAATCTCTTCTACTAAACTCTCATCAATGTCATCCAAATCGCTATATATTTCACTTTCATCTTCTTCATAGTTTTCATTTTCTGTATCTATTGATACATAAGTTAAAATATCCTCAGCTCTCCAAGCAAGCCCGTCTTCAATATGATACGTCAACAAAGTTTCATCAGACAAAAAACTATATTCCAATCTAACAGAAATTTTATCATGTAAATCTTTTAAAAAAGCAGATAAAAATTTGACTAGATGCTCACCACTCGACTTTACCCCTGCAACAATATATGACATTGAACATTCACCAGTAAATGTTGCAGAAAAATATGTATATATTGTTAAGATGCTTAATGGATTATTCTTTGCGAATAATTCCAAAGCTTGCTGTATTTCAAAATCTGGAAAATCATCTTCAGAATTTTTTAGCGTAACACAAAAGCTAAGATATTCTTTTTTCTTTTGAATAAAATTAAGCTCTTCATAAGTTCTTTCCATTTCTATTTCCTCCTAAACTAAAACTTTTACAGCACCTTACTATACACCCTAACCATCTTCTCAGCTTCTTCCACCACCTTCTCCCTCAGCCACTGCGGTTCCAGCACCTCAGCCTCAGCGCCAAAGCCCAGCACCCAAGGTACAACTTCGTATTTATTACGTGCTGTGATGGTGAGGATAATTTCGCCGCCCTCCAGTTCTTCAACCTCTTGGTCTTCACTCCAGATACGTTCTAGCATATAATTGGCTAGGCGCGGCTTAAAACGTATCTTCACCGTAAAGGCTTCATGATCCATATAGCCAAAGGCGCCCACTGCATTTTCGGGTATGAGGGTTAAACTTTGTGCGCTGCGTTTGGTGAGGATAACATCTTGAAAGCGATGTAGCACAAGGTCGGTGCCGCGTTCTAGTAAAGGCTCTACGGCTCCCTTATCTGTCACTTTCCAGCCGCGGATATAGATTGCATCATTATAAGAAATAAGCCGTTGCGGCGCATAGTCAAAAGTGTAGGCGTCTTCAAATCGTCGTTTTTTATAGCAAATAGTACACACGGCTTTTTCATGAATGGCTTGCATAAGCGTTTTCAGCATGGGTTCAAAGGGCGCATAGTCAATCTTGCCCTTACTGAAAGACTGGCCTATGTCCCTAAAATGCGCCCCCACAGTTTCCAGCGAAGCTTCGGGCAAGTAAGCCGTGGCCTGTTGCAAGGTAGCATCAAGACTTCTCTGCATGGAAAGGGGCAGCATATGCGACATAAAATCGCGGCACAGGGCTAATTGCTGTAAGCCCTGCGCACTAAGAGCAATTTTGGGGAATGCTTTGGGACGCTCCAGCGAGTAGAAATGTTCACGTCCCTTTTTTTCACACAGAACCTTGCCAAATTCCGATTTTTCCAACTGTTCTAAATAGCGGAGCATGGTGGGCTTGGACACGTTAAAGCGCTGAGAAAGCATGGACAAAGAATACTCTCCCTTACTAGCCAACAAGAAGGTATATAAGGCTAAAATATTCTCCACAGCGGTGGTATCTTGACTGAGCTTTCGTCCCATCTGCGCCTCTCTATCAAAGTATTGAAAATCTCCATTTCACACAGGTCGCTCAAAAAGGGTAAGATACAAGGAAGACGACATTTTTTGTGAAGGAAGTGTGCTCTTATGGCACTCGACCGGAACAAAAAAAGAGTCTGACGCAGTAGGTTGCCCTTTTTCAACGCCTGTTATTGAAAGCCCATAACTTTTCCCACAGAATCCAGCTTACTCTTTTGCTCACGTATGAGCGCTTCTATGAGCTTGGTATGATTAATATCGTCGTCTAGCCAAAATTGCGAACGCACGGCGGCAAAGTCTCCCGGTGCAAGGCTCTTGCAAGAGAGTAAGGCCTTTCTTTGCTTTTCGGTCAATTCTTGCTTACAGAGAGGGGCTAAAATGGTGACATACAGCTTTTCCACTTGTTCTGCTCCTGCATAAGCAAAGGGAATTTTAAAGGAAAAACGACGCATGGCTGCCGCATCCATGGAAGTGCGTCTGTTAGACGTGCAAACACAAATACCCTTAAAGGCTTCCAGTTGCGTCAAAAATTCATTGACCTGCGTCACCTCCCACGAGCGTGTGGCAGATTCGCGCGAATACATAAAACTATCGGCCTCATCTATAACCAATATATAACCATTAGCTTCGGCCTCTGCAAAAGCCGCAGCAATATTTTTTTCTGCCTCACCCACATACATGGAGAGCAAATCGCTGGCTTTTTTAATAACGCACTCTCGCCCAAGTTCCTGCGCCATATACTGCGCCAATGCGGATTTTCCTGTCCCCGGAGGGCCATAAAAAAGCATGGAACCACCGCCCTTTGGCATATCTCCTCGCTTTAGTATCTGGTCTAATTTATAAACCTTTTGCATAATACTTTCTATACTGTGCTGCTGCCCCTGCTCCAAGGTCACGCCATCTAGAGTATAGTTCTTGTCAGCAGTAGAAATGAAAGCCTTGGGCTTTTTACCATTATAATCTAGTGTGATATGTGCCGCCAAAATGCGTTCCATACCAGCTGAAAAATCACCCTTTTTATACTTGAGTAGCTTGGCTTGGCACACGGCCTTGGCCGCCACTGCCACCGCTACAGGGTATTTTTGCACGAGGGCTTTAAGCTCTGTCTGGCTTATGCGAGCCGAAACCTTTTCATCTTGAATAATTTGTGCCCATGCCGCTTGTCTTTGCTCAAGGGTGAGCTCTTCAAAATGAAGGCTGTAAGAAAATCTGCGTCGCACCGCCCTATCCACATGGCTTATTTGATTGGTAATCCAAATAATGCGCCGACCCTTTTTCTCTAAAAAACTATTCAACCACGCCTTATCTTTAGTGGCTCTATGCCCAAAAGATGTGCCCGCATCAGTATCCAACAAGCGTTCTGCCTCATCTAAAAGCACAAAAGATCCTTGCACCTTAGCAGCTAAACGAGTGCATGCCACCAAGGCCGCACGGCGATCATTTTCATCATCCTCTTCTAAGCTAGCCACAGACCACGCTTTCGTTCCAAGCTCTGCCGCCAAACTATGCGCAAAGGTGGTTTTGCCTGTACCTGCAGCACCATAGAGTAAAATATGTATGGGTTCATCGCTTTGACAAGAAAGCAAATGCAAGATGTGCTTCTTTTCCTCTTCGGGCACATGAAAGGCATCAAGACTTAAGCTTTTTTCAGGAAATTTTTTATAAATAAGGTCTTCAAAATCCCCGCCTGTATCAGCATCCCACAATTTTTCCACCAAGGGCGAAAGATGAAAACAGTCGCCCACACCGTCTTGTATAAATCCACAAGTACAAGCCTCGTTTATGATTTGACGCAATTGAAGATCCGTCAGAGACAACATCTTAGCAAGTAAGGGTAAGGATGATCGGTCATGAATGCTGATGCTGTCCTCAAAATAACGCTCCACAGGGGTATGAGTGCGCAAAATAAACACAAATTCTAAAAAAGTAATCATGTCTTCTGAGCAACCCAAATGCTCCGCCAGTAAGGAATGGGCTTTTTTTATGTCGCGCGGCACAGCAGGGGTTTTTGGATTGTTGTCAGGAAAGAGAATTTCTTGAAAATCTGTATGCAAAGTGGAATGCTTTTCCCAAATATCTTCAAAAAATGAGGCATAACGCTTAGCAGAGGTGGATTTTAGCTCTTCGCGCAAAGCATCTCTTTTTCTCACACTAAGACCATACACACTATGATTTTCTAAATGAGTATCAAGGATCCTTGCTATACCTTGCAAACCGTTATTCACGGCACCAAAGCACACAAAAAAGTCATCTTCTACTGTAGCACCGCTGGTCATGACAGTATACAGCCAATGGTTCACTCTATGCTTTATATATTTTTGTGCACTTTGTGTGGTAAAAGTGCACATACCTTTTCTATTTACTCTTCTTCTATGCATTCGCATGCCATATCTCCTTGTGTTTCGAAGAATATGGCATGCTATCGTTTCAGAATACGGAATGATAATCTATAATTTATCAAATAGATTTGTAGTTACAGATGTTATCCCTTGTGCATCCCAATCCTTATTAACATACATAGTTCGAAGCTCTAATTTGCCGTAGTCAGTTGCAATGGTTTCGCAAAGAAACTCTTCTTTCGTTGCATGTCCAGGCATAACTTCGCACACTTTAATGGTAATATTATCTTTCTTAAGACTCGAAGGCTGAAATCCAAAAATTTCATACCAATCGTTGCCACACTCAGAAGCCAAAAGTTCTTGAATAAATGTAGCGTAGGAAACAGCCTGTAACATAGGTTTTGCTGTAATCGTGAAATCCTTTTTCAGCTCCATAATGCAAATAGTAGTTCCTCCACCTCGCCCTACCCTTGCTAAAATATCAATTCCTCCGCCTGACCCTGCTGAGTATTTTAAATTTTTAGGATCTGACGCAGTAAAAGGCGTAGGCATTTGAAAACGGCAAATACCTGCAATTTTAACCGGTTGAACACCGCATAACGCATCATTCTTTGACTTAGCATCAGTTTTTTCAAGTTCATCGAGTAAAAAAGATTCAAGCATATGCTCTTTTACACGTGGAAATTTTTCACAACTTTGAAAATGTTTCCTAAAGACTTTGGCTTCTTCGCTTAACCATAAAACTTTACCACGAGGAAAATCCTTTAGTGAGAAATATTTTTCATTTCCTTCGCTTTTAGTTACTTGCAAATAAATAGCATCATTTCCATAAACAATGTCTGCCACGTCTTGCCCACGAAATCTTAAATTAAAAGAATTCGCCTTACCCTGCGCTTTCCCAACATTCATATACAAGTGCAAAGGAGCCCATTGATGAAAATTACTCTTTATTTTTTGCATTAGCCCAATATTTTCCTTAATTTTTTGGGCATAATTAGCATACCGACCTTTCCATTCATCATTTTGCTGTAACCAGTTGCTTGCTACTTGCCATTGCTTGAAAAAATCAGAATTCATAATTCACTCCTTTATATTTCCATCCATTGACCATTAGCCACAGAAAACACAGTATCAAAGGTTGCCATATGCTCAGGCCAAGCTTCGCCATGCACCGGCACAAGCTTAGCCCCTGTAAAGGCCGTAGCAATTTTTTGTAATATTTTCAAGGGGGCATGCCCACTCGTATGCATATGCTTAAAGCTACAAGGCGCTAAAAACTCTCTCTGAACTTTAGTACAATCCTGCTGCAGATATCCTCCCCACAAGGAAAAAATCCAGCTATCTTTTGACGTAGGAATAACGTTTTTTGCCGCAAAATCCCTAGCTAGAGAATCACGCACCACAATGACGCTTTTTTGCGCCTTAGCACTTTCCAAAGCCTCAGCGCCCAGAGCCACACGGTATTTTTTCAAATCTTCAATATGCGGATCTTGCCCCATCCTTTTCAAATGGCGGAGCATACTTTTTGTGATAACCACGCGTAGATGCCCACCTTCCCAATGCGGCTGAGGAATACGCTCATGATGCTGTAAAGTTCGTAAGGTGAGCATGGTGTATAAATCCACCACCAGCGTTCGCCCGCTTCGTTTACAAGCGCGGTATAAAGTCACCAATCTATCAATATTACTAGAAGATGTGCTTATGAAAATGCGCCCTTGGCTTTCCGTAAATGCCTTCGCAAACTCATGCTCAAGCTCACTTTCCGTGGGAGTTGGCTTAGCGTGTACGCCTTGCTTTGGTAAATTAGTACCTTCCAGTAAAAGCACATCAGCCTTGGGAGGATGCGCCAAAAGATTTTCTGTTAAAAATGCCTTACGTCCATGCGCTCGAATATCTCCGGAATAAAAAAGGCTTTTTCCCTCCACCTCTATATGCAAAGCATAAGCATCAAAAGCCGAATGGTCCACCAGATACGGAGTAATGGTGAAAGGGCCTAAAGAAAAAGGGCGATTGTGTGAAAAATGCTTACATGGATGCTCTAAATGCTCTCCACCAGAAAGCAGAGAAAGACGCAGTAAGGCCTCCGTATCCTTACCACAATACACAGGCCACGTCTGCGGCAATTGTGATATCAAGCCACAATGATCCATATGCGCATGAGAAATAAACACCCCTGCCACAGGACTATGCCTATCTAAAGATTCCGGCACTGGAGTGAGCACGCCGGAAGGAACATCCAAGGGACGTCCGGCATCCAGCAATATACGCTCCCCCGTGGAAGCCTTTACCTCTATGCACGAACCGCCAATGGTGTCCGCCCCCCTATGAATACATACTGAAACAGCCATACATTCCTCTTTATACATGGTTAAAGAACACTTTTACCTAAAGAAACATAGCATCGTTTCAAAGTACGGAATGATAGCTAAAAAATTTATCTCCCTCCTCCTTAAAAATTGCTAAAAATCCTCTCCGTTCCGGCTTCTGGAATGACACCGTTATACAATTTTAAAAAAAGGAGTCATCCCATGAAAATTTCCATGAAAAAAGCAATGTTGACAGCCCTGCTCTGCTTTATAAATACACAAGCTCTAGCCCAAAGCCCCATGCAAGTACAAAAGACAAGTATGGCAGAAGTTAAAATTACCTCTTTACAAAATAACCTTGAAATCTATGCCATAAGTGTCAATAGGAATAATTGTATGCCCATACTTTCTTTGGATAGAGGGCAAGTTTTGAACTATGGAGATAGCTTCAACGCCATTGCCGTGGGAGAAAAAACCACTAAAACCTATTTTTCCAATGAAGTAAGCAACGAAGCCCTGCACCAAATGAACCTCTTCATTAACATGGGTGTGAAGCAATATTGCACCGTCCTTGAAATGACCATAGACAGCAGTGCTGGGCAATGGACTTTTTCTTGGGAAAACAAGTAAAAAGCATGAATAAAAATACACAACTGCTTTTCAAAGCCATACGTCAGGGGCGTCTTGAAAAAGTAAAAATTTTACTTATGAAAGACACAAATATAGAAGCGAGGCTTCCTAATGGATATACACCACTTCTTCATGCAATACGCTTTAAACAAGAAGAAATTGTTACTTTTTTACTTGGGAGCGATGCTTATATAGAAGCCAGAGAAAATCGTGAATATACCGCCCTGCTCTTGGCTGTAGAAAAAAACATGCTCTCCATGGTGCAGTTGTTACTTGAACATGGCGCAGACGCTAATGCACGTAAATATTGTTATGACGGACACGATGAATGTGACCCAAGGCATTGGTCAGACTCTGCCCTCATCATAGCTGCAAAAAAGAATAATTACCCTATTGTTAAGCTTCTTTTGGAGCATGGGGCAGATGTGAATTTATGTGAAGAATGTGAGGCGGGAGCTGCTTTGCATTATACCAGTGATCCCCAGATAGTGCGTTTACTTATTGCTTATGGTGCTGATCTTGAAGCAGTGGCTGGCTGGCTTGGAACGCCCTTAATGAGTGCTGCCTGTTGCCATAATTATGAAAAAGCAAAAATTCTTCTTGAGCACGGCGTAGATATCTATGCTGTGAATGGTGGAGAAGGAACTGCTGCTCATGTGGCAGCTAACAGTGGTTGCTTCTCTGTTCTTAAATTACTTTTGGATGCCCAGTATGACCCGCACTATGAAGTCTCACGTACCTTGAGCTTGCTATGGCATGGAAGTCTTGGCATTTCAGACAAGGACATTCATAAATTATTTAAATTACTATTAACATATGAATACAATGTAAATAAAAAATACAGAGGAACCCAGGATTTTATGAAGCTTTTGCATTGGCTTCCTCTAACGGTAGCAAAAGAAATTATTGCTTTAGGAGCTGATATTTATGCTGTAGACGATTATGGAAAAACAGCTTTTGGATATATAGCAAATCATAGCAGAGTAAAGAATGTAAAATATCTTTTTTCTTTAGGAATTAAGATGTCCAAAGCCGACGAAAAAAGCCTCTTTTTTTGCGTTGAACATGATCAGCTAGAGTTGCTACAAGTTTTTATAGAAAATGGTGCAAATATTCATGCTCTTAACGCGGAAGGTTGTAGCCTGGTGCAATACGCAAAAAAACTTGAACATGAAGAAATATATACTTATTTAGAAGAGCTTAAAATCTTAAAAGGTTAAACAAAATGAAGAAAATAGATTTTACTACCGGAAGAAAAATTTCTTCACCTGATGTAAATATGACTTCCGCTGAGCAAACGCCAAGTGCTGAAGAATTTATCTTTGATGAAACTGACTTTGATTTGCCTGCCTTTCTTTCTCAACATACCTATGGCAATGAACAACCATTTCCACCTATTCAAAAATATCGTGGCCAAGTCTACGAAAAAAAGGCTTTTGCGGAAATGATGCAGAAATATTTTAATAGGAATAAGGGGTGAGTGAAATGAGTGCCCTTGTGTAGTTTCACATCATCCCATGAACAATTATATTGCTTTATTAATTGTTACAAATAAGTCATCTAATTTTTAAGTCTCATTTAATAACGTTTTATTTAATAATGTTTTATTTAAACTGGGTGACATCACATGCACATAAGGCGTGGTTTATTGGCGATGACTGCTTGCTAAAAGTTGGTGCATAGCTTCCCCATGCTGTTTAGCAAGGTTTTCATTCCAGACATTATTATTCTCTTCAGAAAGTTTAAACATAAGTAATAATTTAATACTTTCGAGACTTTGCTCGTTTTTCAGTCTATCTTGTAGGCGTCCAAATTTTGTATTTATGGCATCATTACCTTGTGCAGAATTGAAGCTAGCTGAAATCATAGCTAAGTTACCAAAGAAATGAACTTGGTCTCCAAATGAACCAGAAGATTGTGGATGCAAATGCTCAATGGAACGATTTTCCTTGAAAGAGTAATTTTTAATAGCTTTAAACTCATCTTTGTTAAATTTGAATTCATGCCTAGCAATATTTACCTTAATTGGCTCTTTTCCACTGCTCCATTTTTTATCAACACATATTTCCCACAAAAGATAATCAAGCTTCCAAAACCAGTACCTTTCAATTTTTCCATAGCACATATCAACAAGTATTGGGAGGGGGCGATTATCAATTTCTTTAAGATGTTCGAGAGTTAAATCTCCTCCTTCTGACTTTTCATAAGCCTTCAGCACCCATTCTTGGCTTGCAAAAGAACTCACACCAAGCATACTTTGATACTGTAATAATTTTCTTTTATTTATGTCTTCGTATTCTGATTCTTCACTATTGTCTTGTGATTTAAGATTAAAACCATTTTCTGTAATATAAATAATATTGCCATCTAACCATTTTCTGTACTTTTTCATTTTACTAATGAAATATTCTCCAAAAAAACACCTATTATCTATATTTTTTTTAAAAATTTCTATAAGTTTATATTGATCCAAAGAAACCTTATCTCCTTTAAACAAAAAATCTGTATAAATTCTAAGAGCATGCAGGATAAAAGTAGACTCAGAAACAATAGCTCGAGTTGTACTTTTTGGGCTTTTTTCAGTTGGCTCACTATACATGATATTTTCATCATCGCATTTTAATATATCTATAAAACTTTTTTTATCAGTGCATTGATTATTATTTTCAGAAATATTATCTTGAGAATATTTTTTTGAAAAATCTATAATCTTATTAAATTTAACTGCATGTTCTTGAAAATATTTCCCTTTTATAATGTCTTGAGGTTCTAACTGTCTTCCCGTAGCATTGATACGCTCAAAATGTCTATTTAGCTCATGAGGAGTATAGTTAGGATCAAGCTCTGAGCACAAAAATGTTGCTTGTGCTCGTACAAATGCAAAAAATTCACTTTTTTTGTTAATATTTTCAATAAAAGAATTAAAAGCATTAACAAACTTCCTAGTTTTCATATTTTTAATTTCATCAAATTTATTTTCAACAATATATTCTATATCTGTTGTGTCATGCTCTCTGCCTACATATTCCATTCGCAGTTCTTTATCATTATTAAACAGAAAATCATCAAATTTTGGAGTTTCACCTTCCGCCAAGGCAGCAAAAAGAGTTAAAAATGTCAAACGTTGTTGCCCATCAACAATTTCCCAAACTTTCGCGTCTTCGCGCTTAACAATTGTTATTATACCTATATAGTAGGGGGTATCTTTCGCTTTTACCGACGCTTTATACAAATCGTCTAACAATTGATTTATCTGCTTTTCATCCCATACAAAAAGACGTTGATAAATAGGAATACGATATCGTATACTCTTATTAATATCTTCAGACAATGACGCTATTGTATATGAATTATTATTTTGGATCATTTTTTGGCTCCAAATTTAATATTTTAGCATAATTTTCCACTGGTAAAATATGCTTATTAGGCAAGCATGTAAATAATTCGTGTAAACTCCTCAAGTAATTTTCTCGCACCCCCTCTGTATTTTCAGAAATATAACGATATTCCAATTTCAAACAGTGTACAAAGAGTACGCTTGGATTTGTAGAGGTATCAATAATTTGAACAAGATCTTGGAAAACATTTTGAGTATGAATAAAATCCTTCCGAACATAATTTTCATTACGTAATTCTGAAATTCTGTAAGCAATACAAAATAAAGCCTCAGAAAGATAATACTCACCAAATTTTAAATAAAATAAAAATGTAATAGCTTTAATAGCATTACAAAGAACACCATTACTATGATTACGTAACTTTTTTTCTAGTTCTTTAATATCTTCAAAGTTTTCAAAAATATCTAATCTTAGCCTATGCTCATCAACAAATTCAAAAAAATCTATTCCACCATTAAAAATGGAATTATATTGCGTAAGAGTTGGTGCTACAGATATATTATCCATAATGCTATATTTTACAGAATAATGTTCAAATAGAAGGCGTCTTCCGTACTTATCTGGCTCAACATATGGCTTATCTTTGTAACTCCAATTACGCAATCTATACAGCATATAGTTAAGCAATTCTTCCTGTCTGTTTTCATCCATTAAATTCCACTTACTCGCTATAAGACCAGATAAGTGATCAGGAACATAGCGTAAATGATGCGTTTTTAATAAATCATAGTCAGAAAGCTGCTTACCTGTTGCATTTGTAGCATTAAAAAATCTATACGCGAGATCTTCTGGCTCATCATTCGGAATAGTCACAAGGCAAACTTTAATTTCATCTAAAAAAAACTGTAAAACTTTGTCTTTTCCAAGAAACCACATTTCAATTGTTTTTAAAGCTCTAATAATATATCCTATATGCTCTTTTGATATATTTTCAGTTTCTGATATATCACTTTGTAACAATGGTACACATTCATCCCCTTTCTCATTGCTAATGTAGATTAAAATTGAAAGAGTTATTAGTCTTTGTTGCCCATCAATAATGGAAAGTTCATCTTTTTCTCCCTGTTTTACAATAATAGTCCCCAGATGAAATGATGCGTTACTAGCATTTTTATGATTATAAATATCATCTAGCAAAGCAACAATATTTTCACTACGCCAACAATATCCTCGTTGATAGGCAGGAATACTAAGAGTTTTGAGAAGTAGCTTTTTTAATAATATGGTATCACAGGAAACTTGACTAGGATTTGAGTTATTAGATAAAGAAATTTGATTTGACATAGCCACTCCTAAAATCATAACAATAGAATGTATTATCGTGGAAATTTTGGCCTATACAAAACGTCCGGTACTGTCAGCACCAAGCACATATTCACACCATCTCCATCCCAAGTAAGCCGCTCTCTGTGGCGTGCTTCCTCAAGTTCACGTTCCCTATGTGCTTTACGCACGGCATCACTCAAGGACTCTACTCTAAGAGGATTTCTATAGGGGCAGGTCATAAAAGCTTCGTTTGAAACATATGCCCTTTGTTGTTTACGAAAAGCCTTATGTCCATTATTACCAGCGAGAAAAATCCCCATAAGGTTGCGCAATATTTTTAGCACAGTCCCCCCTTTTTCTTTAGTAGCTCTGTGCTAGCATAGTGACTTGTTTTTTCAGCTCATCCCGCAGCCAATGCGGTTCCAGCACCTTAGCTTTAGCCCCAAAGCTGAACACCCAAGACACAATTTCCGGTGGGCTTTGAGCGTCAAAATCTAACATCAACGAGCCATCATCTTGCACGGTCATACTTTGTCTATTGCTCCACACCCTATCGTAAATGTAGGCTGCCGTTTCTGCCGCAAAGAGGATGCGTACTCTAAAAGAATCCCCCTGCATAATGCCAAAGGGGCCTACCTTTGTACTCTCTTGAGCATAAGGCGGTTCTGAAATATGACTAGCATCAAGCTCCGTCATCTGTACCTCTTGGCAACGTTGTAAATACAACGATAGTGCATTATCATATTTAGGTTGTGCAGGATGAGCCTCATCCACTTCCCAGCCATGAAAAGAAAGACTCTCTCTAAAAGAAATAAGTCTCTTGGGCGCAAAGGCAAATGTTCTGGCAGGCTTGGAAGGGCTACGCTTATAGGTCACCATACATACTTTTTGCTTTTGCGTTGCTTGCAATAAGATGCTGTACTGCTTTTCATAAGACGCATAATCAATATAGCCCTTATGGAAGTTTTTGGCCGCTGCAGCAAAAGGAGAGAGCAAAGGAGACTCCGGTTTTTCTGCAGTTTGCGATGGGGCATCTCCTAAAAAAGCATTCATCCCTTTAGGCAGCATCTGCAAAAACAGATTCCGACAAAGATTGAGCTGCATAAGCTCCTTAACCCCAAGATTCAAATCGAGCATGGGCATGGGAGCAAAACGATGATAATGTTCCTTCCCCTTAACTAAAGGCGTATCCAGCTTGCCATATCCCGAAGCCTCTAATTGCAGTAAAAGACGTGATACTGTCTGCTTAGAGCATTCCAAAATGCGCGCTAGCTCCGTTAAAGATGTATAGCTTTCCCCTTGCACCATGAAAAATGTGTACAGGGCTAAAAGCTTTTCACCGGGGCTTTTTTCAGATTTCTTCACTGGCATATTTTTTCCTTCCTATTGCATTACTAGGTAAAACCTTCTAATTTTTCGGCAGGGGTAAAATATATATAAACATCGTTCCAAAATACGGAACGATAATGAAGAAAGTTCAACCGCTTTTTACTTAAGCTATCCTGAAAAACCATAAAAGGCACTCCCATCACGAGAGTGCCTTTTGTATGATTTCTTTTTTACTGAATAGCAAAAATGTATGGAAAAATTTATGTCATGCATCACGTAAAATTAACGTTTGGCATTCGTATGCTTTATTGCTAAAACATGACAAAAGTTGGAACTTGTGACATATTTATATTCTTTACACAAAACCTTAACAGTTCGAAAACGCATACTAAGCCCCTGTTCTCTTTCTTTAGTGAAAAACCAGAAATAAGAATGGGTGGCACAGAAGTGGCACAACGACACTATGCCCTACGTGAGCATAAACGAAAAAATTTATCAAGAGCTTCACAACTCCCATTGATTCACGTCAGCTCACCTTATTTCATCTCCAAAAGTGGCACAGGAGTGGCACAAAACAGTACATAACAGAAAAGGGACTTAAAGCAATTTGCTCTAAGTCCCTAAAATTTCTGGTCGGGATGAAAGGATTTGAACCTTCGACCCCTTGAACCCCATTCAAGTGCGCTCCCAGGCTGCGCTACATCCCGACGAAGAAGAGTTTTAGGCTAGATGAGCCTTTCTGTCAACAGAAAAAAAACAAAAATTACATTTTTTTGTAAAACCCACGGAAAAAACTTATCCCTCAATAAAAATCAACTATAAAATCAAGCGAATACAAAACTTCACCTATATTACTTCATTACGTTTTTATAAACGAAAAGGTTCATGAAGCAAGCAGTACTACCGTTTTCTATTAAATGTCCTAGCAGCATCAATACACATCTCCAGCACATATTCTACTCTACTGTACTTATCTTATGCCCATGAGTTCTTGCGCAGCGCAATGCTTAGAGTCTTTGCATTCACTCCATCCCATTCGTATGATTACAACAAAGAAAATTGCCTACGCATCACGCTATGGTTTGGACGTTGCGTGATAATGGCATCATCAGGTAACTGCCCCACCAGCAGCTGTGATGTAGGATCGTGCACACGCACATTTCGCTTACCCCTTTCATCGCTGCTTAAAGCATAGCAATAAGAACAGCCATTGGCGCAAGAATTATACGTTCCAATTTCAATGCTTTCCACACACTGACACTCAGGTCTTTGATGTTTATCGCGCGCAACATCTATGGAGCAACCCAGTATTTTCTCTATAATGTCTTTATCAATACAAGAAGAAGCTTGTACGCCATGGGCAGACAGGTCACTTTTTTCTGAGCACGTATGGAGTGTGAATCCGAACTCGCGCCCAATGGATGAAAAAGTTTCTGCAATGGCATTCATCATATCATAAGAAACACTATACGCAGGTAATTTACCCAACCTATTTTGCATATTCTTATAAATATCCACAAAGCTTATGATACACCTATCGGTACATCCACTCAGATGCCTTGCCATATATCTAAAGGCTTTTTCGTGATATTCCACAGTAAAAATACTATCCACCATGATGGGATCATAACGCCACACCATTCTATGCGCACCAAGTTGCTTACTCAGCTCTTGAAAAGCTTGTAAAAGTCGCACTTTATCGGGTAAATTTCTTTCTACGCTTTTATTATAGGGCGTTATGGTAAATTGAAAATAATAAGGATAACCCAAACTATCTATGATGGGCAAGTATTGCAAAAAAGGAAGGGGATTTTTAGTCCAAAAAACAATGCAATCCACAGCTTCTCGCCGTAAATCTACCCCATAATAACGCTGAGCATTATAAGGGTTTGGCACAAGAACATGACCTCTTTGCAAAGCATTTACAAACCACTGCCCATAATAGGACGGAATGTCCGTTCTTCTGCTGGCACTTAGTATCATAAATAGGTTCTATCTTCTCATGAGTTTAATACGTGCTTTGGTCTCAGCATCCACTTTTAACGATTCACGTATTTTTTGTAACGATTTATTATACGTGAAATCGTCCAATCTATTTTTTTGCAAAAAAAGCAGAGTGCGTTCAGGAAAGGAGACAAAACACATGGACACAGCCCAAGCCACAGCCATTTTCACATAATAATCTTCATGTGTTATCTGATTAAACATCTCAAAAAGGCTCTCAAGGCACACCTCTTCTCTAAAGTACATCAAGCATAAAACCACAGCAAAGCGTATATCATAGGCCTGTGCAGATGCGGCATAAGGTTGCAAAAACTCCCAAAAAATTTCGGGATGTTTTTTTACTATTTTAAGCTCGGTGCAAAAAGAATCACACAAAGACCAATTGGTGATCTTAGGTACAAAAAAAGCCACATGAGGCAAAATAGTTTGCACATCCACCTTCATATTGCCAATGATAAGCCCTTTGAGCATGGTTTCTTCAAAGTAGATGTCGCTAGTATGATAAAGATATGCCTCTCCATCTTGCTTGGCAATGCGCTGCGCTATTTTGCGCAAAAGCGGTATGCGCACGCCCAACAGATTTTCACAGCCGGGAATGAGCGCCGCAGAAAATTTTTGATACTTGGGCTCAGCTAAAGCCAACAGTTCCTGACGTATGGTATTTTCTAAAGTATGCATACAGCCCCCTACTTACAACGCGCTTCCAAAGTCAGTAAATACGCTTTCATTTCCACACCACTGGCATAGCCCACCAATTTCCCGCTGGCCCCAATGACACGATGACAAGGCACAATAACACCTATGGGATTTTTATTATTGGCCATCCCCACGGCGCGACATGCTTTTTCATTGCCAATGGCCACGGCTATATCTTTATAAGAGCGTGTTTCTCCATAGGGAATATCACATAGCGCCTTCCATACCTTTTGTTGGAACTCTGTTCCTTTACCGGCATAAGCAAAGGAAAAAACCTTCCTTTCTCCAGCAAAATACTCCAAAAGCTCAGCAAAGACAGCATCGGAAAAGGGGGATTTTTCTCCCATATCTTGCGTCTCTTGATCTTTTTGCAGAGTCTCTGACAATCTTTTAAAACGCGTTAGCACTTCACCTTCATAACACATTTCAAAAAAGCCAAACTCACAAAGATACACAGCTCTTTTTTCCATACTATTCCTCTAACGACAAAAAGCTCTAGGGATGGCGTCCCAAGAGGTGGTAAATTTAGGAGAGCGGTATTTTTGCCGCATGCGCCAAGGTGCACTCACGCCTTCACTGGCCTCCACACCTTTTCCTAGGCCCTGCCCCGCGTATTGTAAGGTGTGCTGTCCATAGCGCGCGTTCACTCCATCCAGTGCTTGCATGAGCTTTTGAGCTCGCTTATTGGCCTGCTCTTGCCCTTGTGATGCCAGTGTTAGCAAAGACCCTTGCTGCGTATGGGCTGATCCTAAATCAAAAAGCATAACTCCGGCCTTGGCGTAAATCACACCTTCTTTAAATAAAGCATCCAAGCCACGCATGGCCGTTTGTACCATGATTGTGGTATCATCTGTGGCATGGGCAAAACGCATTTGCAAGGTTTCATTATAAGGGTGTTCCCCTTCAATGCATCTATGCTTTGAGGCACGAATATGCACAGCCATGCCTCCCGCCAAAAGTTTTTCTCGGCGTAAGCGCTGCGCGGCATTGACAGTAAAGGTGGTCAGCGCCTCAGCAAGATGCCCCTTGGCATATACGCGTTCCCCAAAGGAGCGCGAAGAAACCAAGGTATGTCTATGGCTAGGGGCATTTTCTGCGTCAATGCAAGCTATTCCACGCAATTCCATGGCTGTGCGCAAGCCCGTCACCGTCAATTTTTTTTGTATCCACGCATCGGGCATATTACGCAAAGCCAAGGCCGTATTCACACCCACCGCCGCAAGCTTTGCCGCTTGACGTCGCCCAATGCCCCACACTTCGCCCACGGGTATACGTGCCAGCAGAGCCTCTTGAGCCGCCGCTTCGACAGGGAATACATACACACCGTGCCCTGCTCCGTGCCCCATTGCTTTCTGCTGTTCTTTTTTTGCTAAGTGATTGGCAAGCTTAGCCAAGGTGCGCGTGGGGCCTATGCCCACCGACACCGCTATGCCCGTCCACTGCAAAACACGCTGACGTATGAGCTGTGCAGCTTCTTGAGCTTGTTTTTGCAAGGGGCCTTCAAAGCGTAAAAAAGCTTCATCTATGGAATATTGCTCCATATGCGGTACCACGCCTTCCGTCACATCCATAACTCGCTGAGAGATATCACCATACAAAGTATAGTTGGAGGAAAACACCGCCACATTATGTCTTTTTAAAAAGGCACGCGCTTTAAATTCTGGTTCTGCCATGGGTATGCCTAAGGCTTTGGCCTCGGCGGAGCGCGCCACAATGCATCCATCATTATTGGAAAGCACCACTATGGGCCGCCCCTGTAAGTCCGGACGAAAAAGCCGCTCACAGGAAGCATAAAAATTATTGCAGTCCATGAGCCCCCAGAGCTGCCCTTGGCCCTGCTCACTGAGTAGCTTAGAGCTTATGGATGACATAACTCACCACGCCCCATATGTGCACATGTTCGCGTTCGGTAATATCCACTTCGGGATAGTCGGGATTTTCCGGAAGTAGCCACACACGCCCTTGACGGCGCACCAAACGCTTGACCATAAGTTCTCCGTCCAATGCCGCTATGACCACGCGATTATGCCCGGCCTCCAGCGACCTATCAACAATGAGCAAATCCCCATCATGAATGCCGGCATTGATCATGGATTGCCCCTCGGCACGCAAAAAAAACGTAGCCGCAGGATTACGCACCAAATGCGCATGCAAGTCCAACTTTTGCTCCACATAATCATCGGCCGGCGAAGGAAAGCCCGCCGCCACCGGTGTTAAATATAAGGGCAAACCTCGCTGCATGGATTCTTCTTCACTACTCTGCCCCTCGAAGCGCAAACCATGTGCCAGCGGCAATGCATTTTCGTCAAAACAATTCTTCATGAGCGCACTATAAGCTTGATACCAAGGTGAGGCAAGGGCTTGAACACGAAGGAAGGACGATTCTCTAGATAGGCCATTTCAAAAAACTTTCTTTACGATACAACCGTATCTTTGAAAGAAGAGTTTGCCGCACTGTGCTCTTGTAACCCGAATACAAGATTAAATTTTTTATATACTTTCATACATGCTAGATAGTATCGTCAAATTACGAATTTTAGCATTTTAGCAAGGAAAACAAGCAAGCTTTGAGGAAGTGTATATGGACATACACGACTGAAAAGCTTGCGAAGTCTGACGCTGATAAAAGCGAAAAGGCGTCTTTGGCGACACTATCTAAAATATCTCACATACTTCCCCTTTGCCTTTGGAAAGCTTTGTGCTAGAGTCTTGTTAGGTACATTTACCAATAAGGAAAAATCATGACCACCACATCGCATAGAGAAGAATATATAGCTGATATCATTGAACGAGAGCTGGAGATGTTTTTATCCACACAAAATGAGGGCGGCCCTGCCTCTTGCCAGCAAAACCCTGACATGTTTCGGCATTGGCGCTGGATGATATTTTCTGTGCTTTCCGATGCTTATATTGCGTCGTACTTGCAAGATTTGATGGATGCCAAAAGCGTGGGGCGCAATTTACTCATGGAAAAATACGCCCGCATGGACAATCTCATCCCTTGCGTTTCTCCCAATATGGAAAAAGTTCGTCGCATCACCGAAGTGGAAAGAATATGGCTTACGCAATTGGCCGAAGAATTTCCTCTACAATTTGCGCAGCAAATGCAAAGATTTGATTTTTACTTTTCACCGGAAATAGAAACGCTTTCCGAAAAAACCTTGGACTGCTACCTTGAATGCATCGCTCATGCTCAAGCAGAAGGACGAAATTTGTGCAAAGAACGCTATGAAAATATGTATAGCCGCATGAATTTACCAAGCGTGGCGGAAAAAGAACACTTGTTACGCGCAAAGCAGCAGGCTTAAACCATGCAAGGACTACGCTTAGCAAAACTCTTTTATGAAGACGTGGCGGCGCCCATTTTACAGCAAAAAATGGGCACTATCATGAACAATATGGCCATAGGACTGGTGGGTGAAGGCTCTGAATGCTTTGGTTTTGATGATATTCTTTCGCGTGACCATGACTTTGGAGCAGGATTTTGCCTCTGGGTACCGCATGAAAAAAAAGAAGCCTTCATGGAGCCTTTAGCAGCTGCTTTTGCAGCCTTACCCAATACCTTCATGGGCTTTCCCGTACGCCTTAAACAAGAAGAAAATGCTCTGACGGGGCAACGATTGGGGCTCTTTTCCATAGAAGAGTTCTATCAACGCTTTTGCAATATCCCTAGAGCACCGCAAAGCTGGCAAGAGTGGTATGTCATACCTGAACATTTTTTGGCAGTGGCCACCAATGGTGCTGTTTTCTTTGACGCTTTGGGACAGTTCAGTACCGTGCGACAAGACTTGCTGGATTTCTATCCCGAAGATGTGCGCAAAAAGAAATTAGCCGCACGCCTCAGCGTCATGGCGCAAAGCGGACAATACAATTTACCCCGCCTTTTACAACGCAAGGACGGCGTGGGGGCACACCTTGCCTGCACGCGCTTTATGGAGTGCGCCATGGCTGCGTATTTTCTTTTGCATAAACGCTATATGCCCTTTTATAAGTGGGCCCATAAAAGCCTTACCAAGCTTCCCCAAGGGCAAGAGTTTTCTGCTCAGCTACAAGAGCTTTTATGCTTTAATCTTATTGAAATGTGTCAGAATCCTTCAGAGCAACGAAATAATGAATTCATGGCATTGGTGGAGAATATCTGCTTGCGCTTTGTACACCTTTTGAACGCACAAGAGCTTAGTTCCCTTGAAGAGCCGTGGCTCATGGCTCAAGCCGAGTATCTACAAAGTTCTATTACGCAAGATGCCATACGTAGCCTTCCCCTCTCGCATGGGGTGCACTATTCATAATTCGCTGAAAATGGGCAGCCGCTTGAAAAAGAATAATCTACGTAGTCAGACTCTTTTTTTGCTCCAGTCGAGTACCGTAAGAGTACACTTCTTTCGCAAAAAATTTCGTCTTCCTCGTATCTTATCCTTTTTGAACAGCCTGTTTTAGATAGGTGTTTGCATGTGCTGCACAAGACGTGCAACCACTTTTAAAATTGTTGAAAATAAAAACGTTCCTTCTCGTCTCATAAACATAACACAGTGAATCACTTGGATATTTAACGAACACATCTTGACAAATCACAGGTAACATGTTTTTTAGCAACACGAAGTACCGCTTACTTTTTTGACAAAAAAATCATCTTCAACCTTGTTCAGAGGTCCCATGCTCTATTTAGAATTTTTGTTTTTATTTTGTATGCTTTACCTAGGAAGCCGCTTCAGTGGTGTGGGCTTAGGTGCCCTTGCTGCTTTGGGCCTCATGGTGGAAGTCTTTATTTTCCGCATGCCTTTGGCAGAGCCCCCCGTGGCTGTTATGCTCATTATTCTTTCGGTGGTCACCTGTGCGGCTGTGTTGGAAGCTGCCGGCGGTTTAAAATTCATGCTGCAATTGGCAGAGCGTATTTTACGCAACAACCCCAAACGCATCACCATCTTAGGCCCTTTTACCACCTATTTCATCACCTTACTTTTGGGAACGGGGCACGCAGTGTATTCCATCATGCCCATCATTGGAGATGTGGCCTTAAAAAATAATATTCGCCCAGAACGCCCCATGGCCGCCGCTTCCGTGGCTTCGCAAATCGGCATTTGTGCAAGCCCCATTGCCGCTGTAACCGTATACTATTTAAGTCAATTAACCATGATTAACCCTAACATCAATTTGCTTAGCATTATTATGGTTACCATCCCTTCCACCTTTGTGGCTGTGTTGCTCATATCGCTATACAGCTTAAAGCGCGGCAAAGAATTGGCCGATGACCCCGATTATCAGGAACGCCTTAAAGACCCAAAATGGCAAAAAATTCTTGCCAGCAAAGCCCCTTCTGCCGTGGAAGAGGAGCTTCCTCCCTCGGCTAAAACGTCTGTATTACTCTTCTTAGTGGCCCTCGTGACCATTATTTTTGTGGCCATGGTGCCTGAGGTGCGCACCATTGGCGAAGAGATTATTCCCATGGATAAAATCATCCAAATGATGATGCTGGGCTTTGCAGGAATTATTCTTTTGGTTACCAGAACGAGTACCAGTAAGATTCCTGAAGGCGTGGTCTTTAAGTCCGGCATGGTGGCCACCATAGCCATTTTTGGTATTGCATGGATGAGCGACACCTTTTTCCAATACGCCATGCCCGTGTTTAAGGCTTCCATCACCGATATGGTGCATGACTACCCCTGGACTTTTGCCTTGGCCCTTGCCGCCGTTTCTGTGGTGGTGAATTCTCAAGCGGCCACGGCGCGCATTATGCTACCGGTGGGGCTGGGACTTGGTTTACCGCCGGAAGTTCTCATTGGGCTTATTCCTGCCACCTATGCGTACTTTTTCTTCCCCGTATACCCTTCCGATGTGGCCACTTGTAACTTTGACCTCAGCGGCACCACCAAGGTGGGTAAATGGTATTTCAATCATAGCTTTATGATTCCGGGGCTCATAGGTATAAGCTCTGCTTGTACCGTGGGTTATATTTTGGCAAGTATTCTTATTTCGTAAAATTATTCACGTAGCAACACATACCCCAAGGAGACTTTATGGCCACACGCGTCGAACATGATTTTTTAGGTGAACTTGTTATCCCCAATGATGTGTATTATGGCGTACAAACCTATCGCGCCATTGAAAATTTCTACATCTCTCATAGCAAAATTAGTGATATTCCAGAATTCATCCGCGCTTTTGCCTATGTGAAAAAATCTGCCGCCATGGCCAATAAAGAATTTGGTTTATTGCCAGATGACGTATTCACCGCCATTTGTAGTGCTTGCGATGAAATCATTGATGGTAAATTACACGATCAATTCCCCACAGATTGCCTGCAAGGCGGTGCCGGAACTTCTTGCAATATGAATGCCAACGAAGTTATCGCCAACAGAGCTTTGGAACTCATGGGCCATAAAAAGGGTGAATATCAATATTGCCACCCCAACAACCACGTAAACTGCTCTCAGTCCACCAACGATGCCTACCCCACTGCTTTGCACCTTGCATTGCACGCCATGTTAAAGAGGCTCATCAATGCCATTCGTTATTTACACGATGGATTCATGCTTAAAGGTGAAGAATTTAGCGATGTTGTAAAAATGGGCAGAACGCAATTGCAAGACGCCGTTCCCATGACCCTTGGCATGGAATTCACCGCCTATGCCACAACCTTGCAAGTGGAAGTGGGTCGCCTAGAGCATGCCGCCGCAAGCCTGCTAGAAGTAAATATGGGCGCCACAGCCATTGGCACCGGCATTTGCTCCCCCCAAGGTTATGCGCCTTTATGCATTGAAAAATTAAGAGAAGTGAGCGGGCTTAATGTAAAATTATCCCCCAACCTCATCGAAGCCACATGGGACACGGGCGTGTATGTGCATGTGTCTGCAGCCATCAAAAGCGCTGCTGTAAAAATTTCTAAAATCTGCAATGACTTAAGACTTCTTTCTTCGGGCCCTCGTTGCGGCCTCAATGAAATTAATTTACCCCAATTGCAACCCGGCTCCTCCATCATGCCGGGCAAAGTGAATCCTGTCATACCCGAAGTGGTTAACCAGGTGTGCTTTGACGTCATGGGTAAAGACCTTACGGTTACCTTGGCCTCGGAAGCCGGCCAGTTGGAACTTAACGTCATGGAGCCCGTTATTGCGCACTGCCTCTTTGACGGCCTCAACCGCTTACGCCGCGCTGTGCGCACCTTGCAAGATAAATGCGTAGATGGCATCACCGCCAATAGAGAAGTTTGCCGCAATATGGTGGAAAACAGCATTGGCATTGTCACCGCGCTCAATCCGCACATTGGGTATGAAGCTTCTGCCTCCGTGGCTCGTGAAGCCCTCGAGAAAAATGCTTCTGTGTATGATCTTGTACTTGAGCGCAAACTCTTAAGTAAGGAAAAATTGGACGAGATTCTATCTCCAGAAGCCATGCTGCATCCCATAGAAGAGCACAAATAGTATTATTAGGCCCTTCACTCTTGTGAAGGGCCTAAGCTAATGAAATGTAAATAAGGCATTATTTTACAAATCACAGTGCGCCTAAATTTTATATTCAAAGATAGGCATACGCCGCAATGAAAGTTTTTTGGAAGGGCCTACCCAAAGGGCGCGCAGCGTTCCCGTTGGCGAGTTTGCGAGCCTTACGGGAATAGAGAGTGAAACGGGTCTGGGGCCAGCTTAGATGGGAGGCTTTTTTTCAAAAAAGGTTTCCCATCAGTAGACTTTGTCAGCAGTCTGAATCGTATACATGCAAATTCTCTATAACACCATGTAAAAAAAGACTTTTCCAACATACTATTAACTTCCCACTAAAATCCGTAAATAATGCCCCCAAAGACGGAGTACGTCACCGGTTTATGCGTATCCACCATGGGACTATCTAGCACCTGTTCACTTAAAAAACGCACACTGCCTCCAAGACTCACAGAAATATTTTCGGTGAAAGAATAATTCATGCGCAAGCCCACATAAGGCTCCACCGACATATTTGTAATTTCATGCTTTTTTAAGCCACTCCGTACGGATTCTTTACCGCTCACGCCATAATAATAATCCACATATGCCGCACTAAAAACCTTGGCCCCCACAAAAGGTGTCAGCATGAGTGGCCCATACCGTAGCATATGGTCATATTCTAACGTGCCCACCACGCCGCCATGGGTGGCAAGCACATTGGTGGCCACCGAGGCACGCACTTTACCCCCAAAAGGCATTTTCACCGTTGCCCCCACACCGGCAAGCAAAGAGCCATAACGATTTTCCAAATGTTCAAGGGCTTCATCATCGCTATTATGTGCGAAAAAGTTGGTGAAATCGTATTCTAAAAAGGCCCCCAAAGTGATATTTTGTGTGGGAGAAAATTGCACCCCACCTTGCGTACCGCGCACATAGAAATATTTTCCATTGTAGGCAATGATGGGCGTGGGCGTCCAAGTGTCGTATTTTTTATATGGGCTAGACGTAAAAGCCCCCCCTGCCCCCAAAAGCCATGTGGGTTGCATGGGCCTTTGCGCCTTTGTGGCAGGATCTGCGGTGTTAGAGGAAGCCGCCAAAGCCACTCCCGCCATTATTATAAAGACCATACAAAAAACACTCATGGTACGCAGTAGTTTCATACTCTCTCCTTGGTATATGCATGTATTTTAAAATAGTATCAGGCTACCATAGTACATTCACAAAATTTCATTTATAAAACAAGCATCATAACACACATTTTATGATGTTTTTTTTTGAAGAGGCCATACTACTATTTGCACTTTTTCTTAACCCTGTATACAATACACCATAAATTATTCTACTTCTTTATGAAAAAGGACTTTGTATGAACACATCTAGAGAACAATTGGCCTCGCGCCTTGGCTTTCTTTTGTTGTCTGCCGGCTGTGCCATTGGCCTTGGCAATGTTTGGCGCTTTCCCTTCGTTGCCGGACAATACGGCGGCGCAGTATTTTTGGTGACCTATCTTTTCTTCCTCTTCGCTGTGGGTTTGCCCATTCTTATCATGGAATTTTCCATGGGACGCGCTGCACAAAAAAGCTGGGGACGCGCCTTTGATACTTTACAAAAGCCTGGCTCCCATTGGAGTAAACTAGGCTTCATTGGTGGCCTTGGGCCCTTCATTTTAATGATGTTTTATATTCCCGTGGCCAGTTGGTTGGTGGCCTATTGTTATCACACAGGCACTGGCGCATTGAGCTCCCTTAACCCTGAACAAGTGAAGGGCTTTTTTGGCTCCATGCTGGCAGATCCCATGACCATGTATGCATGGTCCATGCTGGTCATTGTGCTTGGTATTGGCACATGTATGCTGGGTGTGCAAAAAGGTGTGGAACGCATAGTTAAGTTCCTCATGCTGGGCTTATTGGCGCTTTTACTGGTGCTGGCAGTGCATTCTCTTACCCTGCCCGGCGCCGCTGAAGGTATGCATTTTTACCTTGCGCCAGATTTTGCCAGAGCACAAAAAGCCGGTCTCTTGAACTTGCTTAATGATGCCATGAACCAAGCTTTTTTCACCATCAGCGTGGGCATTGGCTCCATGATGATTTTTGGCTCTTATTTAAGCAAAGATCGCTCTCTCACCAGCGAAGCCTCGTATATCATTGGCTTAGATACCTTTGTGGCCCTCATGGCCGGTGTTATCATTTTTCCCGCTTGCTTCACCTTCAATGTACAACCAGATTCCGGCCCAGACCTTATCTTCATCACTCTGCCCAATATTTTTAACTCCATGGCTGGCGGCGAATTTTGGGGCTTGCTCTTCTTCATATTTATGGCTTGTGCGGCGTTAACCACAGTCATAGCCGTGTTTGAAGCCATCATTGCCTATTTTGTGGATGTGCATAATTTCTCTCGTAAAAAGAGTAATATCATCACCTTCATCGCCATTAGCATTGGAGTGTTGCCTTGCATCTTGGGCTTTAATGTGTGGGCTGGATTTGAACCTTTAGGAGAGGGCACCAATATACTTGTTTTGGAAGATTTTATCATCAGTCAAAACTTATTACCTTTGGGATCCTTGGCCTTACTTATTTTTTGTACTTCACGCTATGGCTGGGGGTATAAGAACTTTTTGCAAGAAACAAATACAGGAAAAGGTAGAAATTTCCCCACCTTTGTGCGCATATACCTCACGTATGTCTTACCACTCATTATCCTCTTTGTTTTTGCTCAAGGCTATATAAAGCTCTTTAAGTAACAACAAAAATCCATAGAAAAGACTCCACACGGTTTATGGCCATGTGGAGTCTTTTTTTATGTATATTGATTGCGCAACTATGAGCCCATATTTTCCAATGTCAGCTCGCTGTCATAACAATTTAAGGCAATGCCAAGGGGGGTAATCAACAAAGGATTGTAGGGCTTAATCACTTTTTTGCCCGTTTCTTTGGCCACAATATGCTCCATGCCCGTAAGGCAGCATGTGCCACCCACAAGGTATATGCTATCCACATCAAAACCTTGAATTTCATTACGCACAATGAAGGCCATTTTTTCAATGACAGGACGCACTATGGGCAATAACTGACCATGGTTTTTTTCATCTCTTTTCATCTCTTCAGCTTCAGACACGGTAATACTGCGATTGCCAGAAATAACCAAAGAAACATGCGTGCCGCCTGTGGGTTCATCGGCCGTATGAATAACCTTACCATCTTTGAAAATAGATAAACCTGTGGTGCCGCCGCCAATGTCCACAATGACACCGTTGGAAATTTGCAATACGGCGTTGGCCGCCGTGGGTTCATCAAGGGTTCCCGTCACTTCAAGGCCAGCAGCTTCCACCACATAGCGATGCGTTGTACATGTACGAGCGTCGGTTCCCGGAGGCACGGCAATGGCGGCATTTTGTAATTTACAACCAAGACTCTCTTCCACCTCAGCCACCAAACGCCTTACCACATCCACAGCGCCAGCATAATCCACCACAAGCCCATCACGAACCACATGAGCAAATTCCATGGCGCAAGCCAATGGTTTTTTTTGTTCATCCAGCACCACAACCACCACAAAGGCGGTGCCAAGGTCCACACCCACATAAAGTTTTGCCTTGGGATCTTCTGGTTTACGTGGATTTTTTATACATTTTTCCAAATCTTGTAAGAGCGCTTGTGCTGATGCCATATATAATCCTTTTTGAAATAACTTTGCCCTGTTGTATACAGAGTTAACGCAAAAGGCAATGCTCAAAGCCAAGCAATGAAAGCTCCCAGCACAGTTGAACAAAATAGCACATCTCAAATAGTTTTCACCAAGGCTCTTACTTAACTTCCACACCTCTTTCCGCGAATACGTTTATTATGAAGTTGATACCACAATCTTTATGCCCATGAATCGTATTTCTGTGCATGCTGCAAAGACTTTCCATCCAGTCATTGCATGTTTTATTTTTTTTAATGAGTTCATTGCCATGAGAATTTTACGACTTATATTATGAATGGGTTTGCCTAGTATGGAGTTCTTCTCATCCATACGGATTACGTTATTTCCGCACAGAAGCAACTTTATTGAAACAGAAACCCCCTAACCATATTAGCGCAAACCCTTCCGCGCTCATTCGCAAACCCTAGCCCAAACATCAAAGCCGTGCACGACGTTTCTTATCTATATATTCAAGTAGTAAAAAATAGATCCTTACTCGTGCTCGTTCATTAAGAGGCGCATATGGCATATCCGGATAGCATGCTCCCTTCCTTACATAAATTGGCACAAACACGCTCACATAGACTACACCACAAATACCCAGAACTCTCCCTTGAAAACAAAAACAGTCTCTTACAGAATTTCCATCCAGATTTTAATCCACGCATTAAACGCCCTTTGGCTGTGGGCATTAATTCCGGAGAAATAGTAGCCCAAGAAGTGGCTAACCTATTGGAAAGCCCTTCTCAAATAACACCATACGCGCAGGAATTATCTTTACAAAAAGCCCATTACACTACCGATATACTCATCATTGGCAGTGGTGGTGCTGGGCTTTCCGCTGCTTTGTGGCTCAAAAAGAATACATCATTACAAGTAATGATGTGCACTAAGCTGCGTACCCTAGATTCTAACACCGTCATGGCCGAAGGGGGAATTTCTGCCGCCACAGCCAGCAATGACAATCCTGCCATCCATTTTGTGGACACCATGGTGGGTGGGCGCTTTTGCAATGACCCAGACCTAGTGGAGACCATGGTCAGTCAAGGCCCCATTATCATTCATTGGCTTGCTTCCTTAGGTGTATATTTTGATAGACGCCAAGACGGAGAATTTTTTACCCATCGCCCCGGAGGGCATTCACGCACTCGCTCTCACTCCATTCACGACATCACTGGTTTGGAAATAACGCGCATTCTTGCCGATGAAGCGCGTAATTGTGGACTACAGACACTGGAATTTTGTCCGGCTGTGGAGCTTTTACTGGACGAACATGGCGATTGCTCCGGAGCTATTTTACAAAATCTCGACACTAAGCAATATTATGTGGTGCATGCCAAAGCCGTCATCATGGCCAGCGGCGGCATGGGTCGCTTACATCCTCTGGGCTTCCCCACATCTAATTTTTACGGCGCCACTGCTGATGGACTGGTCTTAGGCTACAGAGCCGGTGCAAAAATTATTCATATGGACTCAGTACAATATCATCCCACAGGTACCGCATGGCCCAATCATTTATTGGGACTACTTATTTCCGAAGCTGTGCGTGCTCAAGGCGCCCAATTACTCAACTCCCACGGGGATATGTTCATAGGCAACCTCGAAACTCGTGACACTTTAGCCGCTGCCATCATTCAAGAAAGCTTTGGTAAACAAAAACATACCCTTACTCCCACAGGGAACCGCGGTGTATGGCTAGACACACCACTTATAGATTTACAGCAAGGACAAGGCACATTTGCCAGAAGGTTTGCCAGTATTCACAAGCGTTTTTTAGCCTGTGGTATAGACCCTGCTAAGGAGCCGATTTTAGTTTATCCCACGCAACACTATCAAAACGGGGGACTTGCCATCACTCCACAGGCACAAACTTCGGTACCTTATCTTTACGCGGCAGGTGAAGTTGCTGGTGGCATACACGGGAAAAACCGCCTCGGCGGCAATGCTCTCTTAGATATCTTCGTCTTTGGGCATGAAGCGGCTAAACAGGCCGCTACGCACGCACAAGAAAGACCCCACCCCACTACGCACAACCTTGACCATGTTTATGCATACGAACAAGCCTTAACCAAACTATCCACGCATTGTGCACAAAGAGCACCTCTAATTTTGCCTGACTACCGTTTTGAAAAAGCTTTCGTCCTACCAAACTCTCCACGCACCCATGAGCACTAATATGGATATATCACAACAAAATACGCATACACTCTATATTATGGGTAACGCCTATACCGTTCCTGCCGGATTTACCATCATGACCAGCATGGAGTATGCTGGCTTTCAACTTACACGCGGGTGCGGCTGTCGCGGTGCTGTCTGTGGAGCTTGTGCTGTAATATATCGAGTGGGCATAGAAAAACACTGGCATGTGGGATTGGCCTGTCAAACCCTCACGCAAGATCACATGAACTTTCTTTTTCTTCCTCACCATCAAGGGAAACAACCTATCTATCAAGCTCATACAAGTCCATGTACCGCTGAATTTATTGAAACTCTTTATCCTCAGCTATCACAATGCATCCATTGCAATACCTGCACAAAGTCCTGCCCCATGAACCTTAAAGTTCTAGGGTATATCACTGCACTTCGACAAAATGACTTTGAGAAAGTGCGTAAACTTTCCATGGAATGTATACTTTGTGGCATATGCGCCATGCGTTGCCCACGTGAAATATCCCCTTTTGCCATGGCTCTTATGGCGCGGCGCCTCTACACTATTAAAACCCTACAGCACACCAAAAATTTTACTCAAGGACTCAACCAAGCCCAACAAAACCATTGGCAGCCTAAAATTAGTGCATTCAAAAACATGAACAAACAAGAACTCATTAATCAATATCAGCTCTTTCAAGCCACTAAAGGCGCTGGGGTAAATGAATAATATGAAAATATATAACAGCCCACTGTAAACAATCGATTTGAGACAGGCTTTTCAAAAATAGTAAGATGTTAGAAAGTGAAAAGGAGCACAATATACGTTACTTTAGAGACGCATAAACAGTTTGGCGCAGATTGCTGTTTTCAGCAATCTGATAATGGAGAGCTTCCTTTGGCTAGACACCACAAACAAGCGCAAATCACGCAACAGCTTCACCATGAGAGCTTGACATACGCTTCACCATGTTTAGTTTATTTGTACCGAGTATATTCTATTACGGGCATCTCCTCTATTGTAGCCTCGCAATTCGCGGGTTTTGCTTCTTGCTCCTCTATCAATAGCCTCACATAGTTTATATACACATACGTGTACTCTTCAGTTTTGTGAAATATGTCTTCGACTCCTAAGTGTGTGAAAAGAGGATTTCATTATGGCTTGTATAGTATTACACAGACCCACCCCAGGAGAAGTTGTCTTTATAGAACCTAAAAAAGACGATACTTTTGCCTTGAATTTTGATTCCGATGAAGCCCAAATAGAACGTCACGAACAAGACCTTGTACTTACCTTTGATCATGACGCACAGCTATCCGGCATTGTAATGACAAATTTTTATCAAACTTATACCCTTGACTCCATGCCAGAAAATATTTTCGACTTTATTCTTGCAAAAATGAATGACAGCAGCATCTGTGATATGTTCTATGAAGAAAACCCTGTACAATTTTTTTTCCCACCAACATTTGAATTTCATGAAAAAAAATTTTCGTCATTTGAGCATTGCGAGGAAAATGTATTTTTACACACAAACACCCCCCGCAATCAAAATTTTGAGAGCAGTTTTGCTCATATTTCACAGAACAGTGAAAGCAACACTATCGATCAAGTTTACTTTACGGATATTATTATTGAAAATGTGCTTGCCATGGAGGGTGAAGAAGGTATAGACATTTTACTAGCAAGTGTTGACAGCTTGCCTCAAGTAAAAAGTCTTCTAGAACAAGGCACTTTTGAAAATATCAACACTGCAGAGCTTATAGTTCTTGCAGATAACATCGGCGGTACTACCGTGAACGAGGTTCTCACAAATCTTAACCTCGTTAGAAATGGTACGGAATTAAAGCAAGGAGAAGGTAGCACATGGACAGACACACTACACTCCAATGTAGTCGGCTACCAAGCCTACACCAATAGTCAGGACATTACCATTTTAATAAAATCTAATCTGCTCATACACAGCTAGTCCTCACCTTGCTTTTCCCTAAGCCCTCACAGACTTGACCCTTGTGAGGGCTTTTTTTTGCTGTCACCATACTCTCTCTAGAATTCTTCATTTGTACAATGAATTCTACATGGAGACAGCTCTTTAGCACCATGAGAACTTATATTCATACTTCAAGAAATTTTGTAGGAAGAAAATCAAATGCAGCGCGTGTAATTTGTTTTATGCGAATTCATACAAATAATGCACAAAACAAAGACCCCTTAGTAAAGTACAGGAAGGTACATACATACTAAGAGGTCCCATAAGGCCCAGAGGAGTAAGGCTTTTTTAGCAGTTATTTAAAACTGTTTTCACAAAATCTTCTATGGAACCCTTCTCAGACTGAGGGTCACCGTCAATCTTCAATGTATCCAGTACAGAGGCTCCCAATGCATTGAGCTTTTCTTCAATGGCATCCACAGCGCCGCAAAAATATGTATAAGAACTGTCACCAGTACCAAACACTGCTGTTTTCTTACCACTGGCACCAATGGCATCAAAATTATCAAAAAGATCAATAAAGTCGTCTTGTAATTCAATTTCTTCATCACCCCATGTGGAGCAACCAAACAACACAAGATCATACTCTGCGCATAAACCATCGGCAGTGACTTTGCCAGCATCTTGCACAGTAACGCTATGCCCTGCATCGCTCAAAAGCTTTTCACAAGTTGTTGCAACAAATTCCGTATTTCCAGTGGTTGAACCATATACAATGAGTGTTTTCATGCCTTGTCCTTTCTTAAAATGTTTTTTGAAGCGCGCTAACACGGATTTAAAGAAAATGAAGTTCAATGTCAATAAAAAACTTCTTTTTTTCAAAACAAACAAATAACACCCCTGTTAACTAAAACTAAACTGTTAAAATATTATAAATTTTTGCGTATAAAATTTTAAACTTTATATTGACTTTAAAATTCATTTTCTTTAATTTTCTCTAAACGCATGTCTGTTCATTTTTATCCCCCTCACTCCCAAGGGCACGATAAACAGATACTGAGCAGACAATATATTGAATTGTAGTAGATACATACAACTAACCTTTCACATTGAGGACGTACCATGAAAAAAAAACTCATGACCCTTATCTTAGCCGCAGGGCTTATCACCACATGCGCCTTTGAAGCCAAAGCCATTGATTTCAAAGCATCTGGTGAATGGTTCTTTGGTTTTGGCGTTTCTGATTCTACGTTAGTTAAAGATTCCACAGGCTCTGATCAGTTTAAGGCTGAGCAACGCTTACGTTTACAAATTGAAGCCATTGCTTCTGAAAGCCTTTCCGGTACCGTACAATTTGAAATTGGCGAAACCGTTTGGGGACAATCTGCTGAAGGCGGCGCCCTTGGTACCGACGGCAAAGTTGTTACTGTGCGCCAAGCCTATATTGACTGGTTTGTGCCCAATACCGAATTGCAATTCCGCATGGGCTTACAAGCCTTGGCCCTTCCCAACGTGGCCGGTGGCGCTGCCATTTTAGATGATCAAGTGGCTGCCGTTGTTGCCAATTACGCTTTCAATGAAAATGTGAGCTTAACTGCCGCTTGGTTGCGTCCTTACAACGACAACTACGGCAATGATGGTAACGGTGACAGCACAAACTACCTTGACAACATGGATATGTTCTTGTTGAGCTTGCCCGTGGCCTATGACAATTTCACCATCAATCCATGGATTGCCTATGGCGTCATTGGACGTAATGCTGTTCATTCCGGACCTGACGGCGATCCAGATTTCGAATTTGGTGCAAAAGATGTGATGCCTGTGGGCTTTGGTGGCGGCGCAGCCAATGAGCACGCCTATGCAACCTTATGGTATGCAGGCTTACCCATGACTTATGCCATGGACAATTGGAATTTTGAGCTGGATCTTAACTACGGATCTGCTCATGGTTTCAACGATTATACTACTGCCACAGGCGTTAAAGCCGATGCCTATCGCCAAGGTTTTGTCATTAAAGCTTTAGCAGAATACTCCATGGATTGGGGTACTCCCGGCGTCTTTGCTTGGTACGGTTCCGGCGATGATGGCAACGCCAAAGACGGCTCTGAGCGCATGCCCACCATTGCAGCATCTTCCAACTTCACAAGCTTCATGCAAGATGGCCCCAATGGATATTCCTTATCCGACGGCTCAGGCCTCATGCTCTCGTATAGCGGCACTTGGGGTCTTGGCGTGCAAGTTCGCGACATGTCCTTTGTGGAAGACTTAAGTCACACCTTGCGTATCACCTATTGGGGCGGCACAAACAGCACTGATATGATTAAGCACATTGGCAATCCCAAAGGCTGGCGTGAAGAAGGCGGCATGTACCTTACCCACAACGACTCCTTGGTGGAAATCAACTTTGATAGCACCTATCAAATTTATGAAAACCTCCAAGCTGTGGTGGAACTGGGCTACATATTCAACGGTATTGACACTGACGAGTGGAACGATAACACCGCCGGTGCCACCATCGATGGACAAAACGGCTGGAAAGCTGCTCTTCTCATGATGTACAGCTTCTAAGAAAAAAGAAGGGGCTTTAGTTGCGTTACATATAACGAAACCCACATGACGCAACTAAAGCCTTCAAAAACTTACTATATCTATTACCCTATGCACAAAGAAGTCATCTTTCCCATCTGCACACTACCTGCCCACCAAGCATATGGGCTTTGTGTTTGCGCAATTTCTGCTTGCAGCTGCATCAAAGAACGTTCTTCAGCGAGACAATCTAATTTATTAAGCACAACTTTGCGCGCACATGATGTAGGGCAATCTTTAAAAAGACCTTTTTCGTGATGAGCCAAACAAAGCAAGTGGCTCAACTGAACATTCGCCCCCATGGGAACTTGCACCATGTGCGAAAAGAGCTCCGCCCTATGAACACGCTCCTCTGAGAGCACCGTGTCCACAACGTCAAGCCCCATGACACCAAAGCATACATCGGCACTTTGTGGTATAACAGGTTCGTGTAAGGCTGGAGCTTTTAAAGCTTTACGAGCCGCTCCATCTGCTTCACACAAAATAACATCGGCAAAGCCGGCATTGGCCCATGACTTCATGGCGTCAATGTGCTCGGTGGCTAAGCCCACAAGCTTCGAGCTCTTAGCATCTATATATGCCCCCACCGCCACCACAGAATGTTGTTCCAAAGTCTTTTTTAAGACAGCATACATGTCGGCGCATGGGCTTTCCAGCACAAGGGGTATGGTGGTATCCACAAAGGTTTTTGTGGAAGTAACCACAAGCACACGCCTTCCCTCGCTGGCATAGGCTTGCGCCATGGCAGTAATAAGGGAGGTTTTCCCCCCTGCACCCACCACGGCAATGAGCTTACATCCGCCGTCCAAAGATGGTAAAAGAGCTTGAATGCCCATATGATGCAACATAAAATTAGCTCTTCTTATGGCCTTGCTGTAGCATAAAGTGCATAATGGCTTCCAGCACACCGCCACCAATGGACAATCCCTTATCAGAAACTTCGTCGCAATAGTCAATATCACAACGAGGATCCACATCACCCAGCTTGGTACGGTATTTCACAGGAGTGTTATCGCGTAAAAGACCACGAATGACGCCGGTAAAATTGGCATGAAAGGGCTTTCCATTGACCTGCCCAAGCTCTGCACCTTCTTGTATCACCTCACCAATATGACATTGTGTGGTGAAAATGCCCTCTTCATGAGCCCAATGTACACGCTCCACACTGAAACCCTTCACAGGCGCAGGTGCACCGGTATTGGGTATGGCTGAGCCTTGGCGTATGACCCTGCCTAAATAATGCCCACGCATGGTTTCCACCACAGCATGCACGTCAGCCGTGGCATCTTGCCCTGCTGTAAAGCCTGGTCCAAGACCAATGACAAAGCGGGCCATGCCTTTATGTGTACCTATATTTTTCTTGGCCAAAATGGCATCCACCAGAACATCGGCTTGCAACTGCGCAAGACAACTTCCTTCTGGATCCACCATGAGGGGAAGCGCGCCCTTATCCCATACGGCTTGCATCTGAGAGGGCTCAGTCACAAGCTCTACATGGATTCCTTCCACCGTACTACTGCCGCCATACACCGCCTCAGAAAAAGACACCGTCCTGCGCACAGCCAGTGGGCTTGGGGTTTCTAAAAAAACAATTCTTGTCAGCCCTGCACGGTACAAGCGCAAAGCCACACCGCTGGCTAAATCTCCTGCGCCGCGAAGCACAATTAAAGGCAAAGTTACATCTCGCATTTTCATTCTTCCCTAACGTACTTGGCGTACATTTCAGGTGTATCAATGTCCACAAAAGGAGCGTCCTCATCCATGGTCACAAAACGCTTTTCAAACAAAGTATTTTGCAATAAGGGGCGCGCACCGGTATCACCACATAATTCCAACACCCGTGCAAACTCCACCGAAGGAATAATTACGGGATTTCCCTTTTGTCCATCGCCGGCACGCTGAGGAATCACCCAAGATGTGGGCGCCATGCGCGACTGCTCTACCAAGGTGTCAATAATATTTGGGGTCACAAAGGGCTGATCACCAAGAAGCACCATGGCGCCGCTCAGCGCAGGCAAAGCATGCATAACCACATGCTGCACGCCCACTTTTAGCGACTCTGACTGACCTAGCTCACACAAAGGATTATATAAAACAATGCATCCATCCAAATTCAATTCAGAAATATACGACGCGTGTGAAGAAGTTGAAGCTCGCTCTGCCTCAGGGAAAACCACAATGACCTCACGCAAGCAAGAAGCCAAAGCAGCATCAATCACATGCTGTAACATGGGCTTATTATGAATTTTAAGAGCCAATTTATTGCAGCCCATGCGCTTTGAAGCACCACTGGCTAAAATTATTCCGCTTACTGTGGAACTCATGGCGAACCTTTCCCCTCTATTTGCCTCACACCTATAAGTGTCAAAACATGCCACCCTTCATGGGCACAAGACAAATCTAGTAAAATATCCATACACATACTTCTCGCACATGCTTATTGCGAGGCACTGTAATGCAATTTTATGGGAATGTAAAAACAAGCTTTAATCTACAAAAAAGTATTTTTTCATAATCTATATTACTTTTTTCAAAATAAAATACACAAGAGAATTTATTATTTTAGCCATATTTCAACACATTATACTTTTTCTACCCATGTGAAAAATGGATTTAGCAAGAAATTACCAGCTGGGGCTAGACATATTTTTGTATACCATGTAATTTTAACATGTGAACCATAAGTTTCGAATGGTGAAACTACTGGGCACGGTGATTTTCTCATACATATGCTGAAAAAATGCTACTTCATGAGGTTTCCAAAAAGACTCAAAAAATGTACCAAGCGTACTGATAATTTTTGACCTAGCTCTTGGCACCCTCTTAAGTATATTTGGTATGTATGCGCATTGTATACATTTCGGACAAAAAAGTATTCGTTCACGATTTAACAGCAAAGGGTACAATTATGAGTCATTCTCCTGCATCTGCTCCAACCTCAAGCAGTCATTTTTTGAAGTTTTTGATTTTAAGCTTCATTGGGGTTCTGGTTTTCTTCATTCCTGTTTATGAGGGAAAGATTCCTCTTGTACTCATCATCGGTTATGTGCGCGGCCTCATAGGAACTGGCATAGAAGGCTTTTCTGGCTCTCTCATCATTGCGCTCACCATTTTCTTGCTCATAAGCTGTCTTACCAAAAACGCTTTTGCACAAAAATACTTTGAAGGCATAGGCATGGTTCGCCGCTGTCTTTTCACCATAAGTTCCCTCATTGCCCTGCTGGTTTTGACTGGCGCAGACTTGGCTTTCATTCAGCACCCAAAAATTGGGGGCAATGTATTAAAAATGGCCGGTATAGTGTTTTTAACCATTTTCATTGCAGGTAGTTTGGTTTCCTTTATCATTCGCTCAGGTATTGTGGAATTTTTATCCACCCTCACAGAACCCATCATGCGTCCTGTTTTTAAACTGCCAGGTCGCGCCGCAGTGGACATGCTCTCTTCCTTTGTGGCTTCGGCAGCTGTGGGCGTCTACTTTACTAGCCTTTATTATGAGAAAAAAGCCTATACTCAAAGGCAAGCATGTGCTGTGGTGACCAACTTCAGCGTTATCAGCCTCGGCTATATTGGTGTTTTGGCAAGTCTTGCTGGCCTCACTGCCATGTATGACACCTTTATCATCACTTCCTTTATCATTGTATTCATCATGGGTGCCATCATGGTGCGCATCCCCCCCATTTCCCTTATTCCTGACACCTGCATTGACGGCAGTGAAGCTGCGTATCTTCCTGAAAAGATGACCTTCAACGAGCGCTTTACCCACGCAGTAAGCGAAGGTGTTAAGCGCGGTAAAGACTTCACCATTAAAGATTTTTTTGATAATATTCTCACCAGTTTTAAATTTGCCCACCAAACCATTTGCGTGCTTGTGGCCATTGCCACCACGGTATTAACCCTTGTATACTACACCAATGTCTTTAAATATTTAGGTGTGCCCTTTGCACCCATTTTAAAGTTCTTGGGTATTCCCAATGCAGAAATCATTGCCCCTTCTGTGCTCATCGGCATTGTGGAAGTCACCTTACCTACTTTATTGTTGGTAGGCTCAGGCATTGCGCAAGAGGCGTATTTCTTCATCGTGCTCTTATCCATTGTACAAATTATTTTCTTCACCGAGTGCGGTACAGCCATTCTCGGTAGTAAAGTTCCCCTTTCACCCTTTAAACTTATTCTTATCTTCCTTGTGCGAACAGCCATTGCCATTCCCCTTGTGGCCGCGGCAACGCATATTATTTTTTAGGCACTAGCAGGAAAAATAGGCTCGCATCATAGGAAGTACAAAAGATACTAAAACTAAGACAAATTTCTTATTTTTAGTATGGATACGCTTTACATAACTTTCAGCAGAATGCCTTACCATAAATAGCTTCATAAGCACTTATGGTAAGGCGAAAAATAAAGGAGGGAGCGTGCGCCACATCGGTCACTCTTATCCCATTCACGATGCCCCATCCAAAGCCGCAGGTACAGCCTGTTATGCAGGCGATATGGTTTTACCTCGCATGCTGCACATGGCCATACTCTTTAGCCCCATTGCCCACGGCAGGGTAAAGCATCTCGATTGCTCCAAAGCCTTAGCTCTAGAAGGCGTGGTAGAAATTTTGCACTGCTTTAACGCAGAGCATAACACCTATAATCGCTACCAAACCCAGCTGGGCCAAAGCCTTGTACAAAACGAACGCGTGTTCAACGAACATGTTCGCTTTGTGGGCGACCGCATAGCCGGCGTTGTGGCGAAAACAGCAGACATTGCACGCCGCGCTGTGGACCTCATTGAAGTGGAGTACGAACAATACCCCCATTCCCTCAGCATACAAGACAGCCTCACCGGTATTATTAACGATGTGCATGAGCAAGGTGCCGTCTATCCTGCGCTTCCCTTCGAAGCCGGTAGCAAGTGCCAAGATGAAGATCTCATCACTGTCACCAGTCAAAGCAAGCTTGGTCGCATCAATCATATTTGCATGGAGCCCCACGCTTGTGTGGCCCATTATGATCCCTTGAAAGGCAGCCTCACCGTATATTCTCCAAGCCAGGCTGTTTTTGGCATTCGCACCCTCTTGGCGCAGATGTTTGATATGGATTTTGCCTCTGTGCGCGTGGTAAAAACCACCATGGGCGGTTCCTTTGGCGGAAAGCAAGAATGGATATTGGAACCGGCGACAGCTTTAGCCTCGCGCGCTGTGGGACAACCCGTAAAATTGGTCTACACACGCGAGCAATGCATCATCTCCACCATTTGTCGCTCTCCCATCGACGCCACCATGCATATTGACTATAAGCCCGATGGACGCATAGCCAATATCTTTTGCGATGCTTCTTTGGACGCCGGCGCATATGTGGGCAATTCCGTAAACTATGCCAACACCTTGGGCACTAAATTTACCAAACTATATCAATGTCAGCACATACATTATGTGGGCCGAGCCGTCATCACCAATACCAGCGTGAGCGGTGCCTTTCGCGGGTGGACAAGTCCCGAGGCTGCGCTCATCATAGAGTACAATCTTGACCTTGCCGCCAAACGCCTTGGCATGGATCGCGTGGATATACGTCTTTGCAATACCCACAATGCCCATGACCACGATGTTAAAGGCATGAGCGTGGGGAACTTGCAAGCCAAAGAAGCTTTGCAAAGGGGCAGAGAGCTTTTCCACTGGGATGCACGTCAGAAAGAGGTGGCAGACTTCAACGCCAAGAACACACGCTTTAAACGCGGCCTTGGCGTGGCTCTAGGCGGACATGTTTCCGGTTTTTACCCTGTGAAAACAGACTTTGGGCGCGTGGATATTACCTTAAACGAAAGTGGTTCTGTGAGCTGTAATATCACCCTACACGACCATGGTTGTGGCACGGTGACGGCTTTTTCCATGGTTGTGGCTGAGGCCATGGGGCTGGAGCTCAAAGACGTGCACATGGGCGAAGGTGATACCAGCGTGACCCCCTTTGACATCGGGTGTTTTTCCAGCCGCACCATGTATGTGCTGGGAAGAGCCGCCTATGAAGCAGCCATGGGCTTACGCCAACGCATGAAGGAGTATTTTTCTACCTTAACCAAGGTGCCTGTGGAAGATGTGGACATGGAGGGAAAAACCATTTTCTCCAAAACCCAACCGGAATTGCACTTCACCTTTACGCAATTGGTGGAACAGTGCCAACAAGTGCTTAAATGTCATCCTTTTTATAGTTATGAACACATTCCCACCACCAATGACTTGGTGGGCGGTGCTCATTTTGCCCTTTTGGAAGTGGATACCTACACCTGCTTTGCTAAGGTGCTGGATTATGTGGCCGTGCATGATGTGGGTCAAGCCATCAACAGAGAGATGTGCGTGGCACAAATTCAAGGGGCCGTCACCATGGCCATGGGCGCCGTGCTCTACGAACATGTGGGCATGAATTCGCAAGGCGTCCCCAAGGGCAGCTTGAAAGACTATCATGTGGTCAATGCCTTTGAAGCCCCCAATGTGCAGGTGGAGCTCATAGAGATGGGCACATCTCATGGGCCGTACAATGCTAAATCCATTGGCGAAGCAGCCATCGTACCTGCGGCGTCGGCCTTTTTAAGCGCCATCAATGATGCCTTGGATACCGAGCTTGGCACCATTCCCCTCATTCCCGATACCCTTGCCCAACATTTGATTACTTTAGGGAGAGTCTAATGCAACTTCATTTCACCTTAAATAACAAGGCTGTGAGCCTAGACGTCCCTGATTCCAAACGCCTCATTGATATTTTACGCGATGATTTTTTACTCACAGGCACCAAGGAAGGTTGCGGCGAAGGCGAGTGCGGCGCGTGCACCGTCATCATGAATGGTGAAGCCGTACATGCCTGTCTTGTGCTGGCCTGCCAAATGGAGCAAGCAAACATACTTACCATTGAAGGCCTTTCACCCAAGGCGCATCTAGGGCAACTTTCCACCATTCAGCAAAACTTTGTGGATGAAATAGCCATACAATGCGGCTTTTGCACTTCGGGTATGATCATGACCGCCGAGGCTCTTTTGCGTGAAAATCCCGATCCTAGCCAAGAAGAAATTCGCACAGCCCTTTCGGGAAATATCTGTCGCTGTTCCGGCTATACGCAAATACTTTCCGCCGTGGATAAAACCGCCAAGGACTATCAAGACCTAAACAAGGGAGAAAAGTAATATGCACTCCTTTCGTCCCAGCACCTTGCAAGAGGTACCGCAAGTTCTTGCAAACATGACAGAACAAAGCAAAATTTTAGCGGGTGGTACAGACCTTATCATCAATTTATGTAAGGATGTGCATCCCGACCAACTCTGCTATTTTGGTCATATTCCTGAATTACAAGGTGTTAGCCAAACAGATACGCATATCCAATTGGGTGCCTACACCACCATGCGCACTTTAGAAAAAGACCCCATCATTCAGCAGCACTTGCCTGCGGTGGTTGATGCCGCCGCCGATGTGGGCTCTTGGCAAATTGCCAACAAAGCCACCATTGGGGGGAATATAGCCAATGCCTCTCCGGCGGCAGATTTACTGCCTGTGCTGTGCATGTTCAAAGCCACGGCTCATATTATGGGGCCACAAGGCACACGCCAACTACCCGTGGAAGACATCATGCAGTCCTCCAGAAAAACCTGCTTGGCACACAATGAGCTCATCACCGCCTTCAGCATGCCCAAACCCAATTTTATGTCGGCCTTTTATAAGATGGGCTCACGTAAAAAAGTGACCATTTCTCGCTTTGGCATTGCGCTGGGGTGCACCATGTCTGGCAAAGTTGTGGAACAAGCGCATATATATGTGGGTGCCATCGCCCCCAAGGCCGTGCATTTGGCGGTGGCAGAGGAGTTTTTACAAGGAAAAGAACTTACAGAAGAAAATATTTTGCAAGCCGGTCTTCTCCTTTCGGAGCATATTAAGAACACCACGGGCCGCATATATAAAGGCTTTGCCGCCAAAGGGGTCATGTGTGATGCTTTTAGTCGGCTGTTGCCACGATTAACGTAACAGGGCGTTAATAATATTTTCTGGGAGAAAACCTTTTCTGAAGAAAAGGTTTTCTCCCAGCATATTCTAGCATCACGAATAGTACGTTAATAATACTCAAAAAATTATTTCTTTTTCGCGCCGCTATTACTCCAAATAATACCACCAATGATAAGCGCGCCGCTCACCGCATGTACAAAGCTCATGCCTTCCCCCAAAACCACATAGGCCTGCAAGCCTGCCCATAAAGGTAAAGTAAAGTAAATACTTGCGCATACGGAAGCTCCGGCCTTACTCAAAGCTACGTTCCACGCCCACCAAGGTATTATGGAGCTACACACCGCAGAAAAAACAATGCAGAACATCACGGTGGCATTCCAATGGAACACGGCATAGCTTTGTTGCACTTCCCACACGGCACTGGGAATAAGCATTATGGTGGCTAGAAAAGTCATCCATAGCATAATAGTACCGCTGGAAAGCCCCTTGGGAGGATTTTTAATGACAATACTATACACAGCAAAGCCCAGGGTGGCGCATACCATGATGATATCCCCCTTGGTGAATTGCAAATGCCATAAACTCCCAAGCTGTCCACCGCTCACCAGATACAAAGCCCCGAGCAAAGCTAAGCCGCACCCACCCCAACGATGCAAAGAATGTTTTTCACCGCGTAAGGCGTCCAAAATGACAATGAATACGGGTGTGGTCACAGAAAGAAGAGAGAGGTTCAGTGCCGATGTGCTCTGCGCGGCAAAATAACTCAGCGGTGCAAATGCCGCCACGCCCACCAATGCTCCCAAGGTCATGTGCGGCAAAAAAGCCTTGGTTAAGGCCCATTCTCGGCGCGCTTGAGGCACCAACACAAAACATAGTAAGAGCAAAGCCAGTAAAGCTCGCGCGGCTCCCAGCGTTAAGGGAGAAATTTCCCCCACGGCGATGCGCGCCACAATGAGCGATCCTGCCCAAAATATGGTGGCTGTTAAGGCACATATCGCGCCCAAAAGAAGTTGTTTATTCACAGTTTCTTCCCTCTCTTTTATTCCATATGCGCATTATCTTAGCTAGATAGTGTCGTCAAATTGCGGAGAAATTCCATGGTAACCTTGGCGGCTATATGTAAATCTTGAGGGCATACACTTTCGCGCGGATTATGGCTGATGCCATCTTTACAGCGCACAAAAAGCATGGACACAGGGCACATATGCGCCATCTCTTGCGCATCATGCCCAGCCCCGCTGGCTAAATACGTCACGGGCACATTCACACGCTCCATGGCTTTTTTCCACTGATCTTGCAAATTCTCATCACAAGGGGTAGACGGCACAAGATGCTTTTGCACTAGGGTAAAAGTGGTGCTGTTTTCTGCACAAAAGCTTGCAAGGTCACTCTTAAATTTTTCCATGATGCGGCGTATTTTTTCTTCATGCGGACTTCGAATATCCACTGAAAAAATCACCCTTTGAGCAATGACATTGGGCGCCCCTGGTTGAGCATGTATATACCCCACCGTGGCCACCACATCTTCTTCGGCGCGCACGTCTTGCAAAAGTTTTACCATGGCTTGGCTTGCCGTGAGCATGGGGTCTTGGCGCAAAGCCATGGGGACAGTGCCAGCATGGCCTGCCATGCCTTCGATACTTACTTCATATAAGCCCAAACTTTGTATGGACGTCACTATGCCCACGGGCAATTGCGCCTTATCAAGCACGGGACCTTGCTCTATGTGCACCTCCACATAAGCATCCGTGGGCTTGGCTTGCATATGCTTGGCTTGCTCTAGATCTAGACCATATGCCTGCAAAGCTTGCTCAAGGCTTATGCCATCTTCATCTTGACTTAACCACAAGGAAGGCTCGCAACGTCCATTGAAGGCTCTGCTACCAAGGTAATCCGTATGAAAACGCACCCCTTCTTCATCGGCAAAGGCCACCACCGAAACATTACAAAAAAGTTGATTTTGGCCAATAAGCTCACCCACACAAAAAATAGCTAAAATAATACCCAAGGCACCATCATATTTTCCGCCACTTTTTACTGAGTCTTGATGCGACCCCATAACAATATTTTTTGCTTTAATATCATACACATAACGGCCAACAACATTACCAATGGCGTCCATTTCCACCTGCAAGCCGGCCTCTTCCATGAGCTGCTGTATATATAAAGAAGCCGCTTTATGCTCCTTGGTGAAGGGCAAACGCGTGACCCCCTCAGCAGAAGTAGAAAAAAAACTCAGTTTTTCTAAACAAGTGAAAATTTTCCCACCAAAATGTATATTTTTGCTGCTTTTGTCGCCCATTTTCCTCTACCTTCTTGACAAAACATATTTATTACCTTACTAAGAGAGAAACATATCAAAAATGAAACTACCATTTTACGATGTGAAACTCAATCTCTATTAGGAGCCAGCTCGCAACAACAAAGACGAGACGCATTTCATCATTTAACACGTTAACGGAGTCCACAATGACAGCAATTCCACAGCCAAACTGTACACCACAAACTTCGCAAGGAAGTATCCCCAAATTTATACTACTTAGTATTATAGGGTTATTTATTTTCTTTGTACCTGTAAGTGAAGGTCGCGTTCCATTAGTTATGCTAGTGACGTTTATTAAAGACACCTTAAAAAATGCTAACTTGCTTCCCTACCTTGCTTTGGGCATCAGCGCATCCCTCATGGTGACGCTTTTCCTTGGCAAAGTGATGAAAATTCCTTTCTTTAAACGTCACCATAAAGGTGATACTGCATTCCGTATTTCTTTTTACGTGGCAGGACTTATCCTTAGCGTTATGATTTTAACCAAGCAAGCTCCAGCCTTTATTTTAGACCCCGAAGTGGGCGGTTTAGCTTTATATCTTTCTGCTGTTATTTTCTTAACTGTATCTTTGGCCGGGTGGCTTGTTTCCATCATCTTAAATTCCGGCATCGTGGAATTCATGGCCGTTATTTTAGAACCCATCATGCGCCCTGCATTTAAGCTCCCCGGCGACTCCGCTGTGGACGCCATGTCTGCCTTTGTATCTTCTTCCGCTGTGGGTGTATACATCGCTGACCAACACTACCTTGATGGTAGATATACCCGCAAAGAAGCCTATGGTGTTGTGACCAACTTCTGCGTCATGAGCGTAGGTTACATGGGCGTTATTTCCGGCATTGGCAATGTATCTCAATATTTTACTGAAATTGTGCTCACCATTTTTGCTTCTGTTTTCATCATTACAGCCATTATGATGCGCCTGCCTCCCATTGCCACCCTTCCCGGTATTTACAATGACGGTAGCACCCAAACTCCTGAGCAAAGAAAGCCTGTAAAGCGCGCAAATCGCTTTAAGGATGCCGTGGACATTGCTGTACAACAATCTGCACATTTTAACATTCCTTCTTTTGGTAAGAGCTTCATTTCCGCCATCTTCTTTGGGCAAAAAATTGTGGGCTTCTTAATGTGTATCGTTGTGTTAGCCATGGCTACCTACTACTACACACCTGTGTTCACCATCATCGGTCAGCCCATGGCACCAGTACTAGACTTCTTTGGAATTCCTGATGCTGCCAAAATTGGCGCTGCCACCCTTATTGGTTTCATCGACGTAACCTTGCCTGCCATTGCTGTTTCTGATCCTAGCATTGCACCCATGGCAGCTTTCTTCATCGTCGCTTTGTCCGCCGTACAAGTTATCTCTGTATCTGAAGCCGCCATCGCCATGGTGGAAGCTCACTTCATGGTACGCGTATGGCACTTATTAGTTATTTTTGTATTGCGTACAGCCATTGCCATTCCTGTGGTAGCTGCATCCGCACACTTCTTTTTTTAAAACATTCTTCCATGAGTAATGGTAGAGCCCATACACATCCCTGCGGTAAGGAGATTTAGCCGTGAAACAAAGTAAAGCACAAGAATTCATCTGTCCCACCACATTACAAGAAGCCGTGGAGGCTTTTGCCAAAGTTCAAGGCAAAGCCCTCTACTTAGCCGGTGCCACCGATGTTTTCGCCGAAAACAGCCAAGCAGATGCCTTCATTGATGTTACCCAAATTGGTTTAAACTATATGGAAGAGCGTGGTTCTGTCATCGCCATTGGCGCTGCCACCACCTTCAGTGACATCATAGCTTCCCCTCTTATGCAAGAAAAATGCACCGTTCTTTATGACGCTGCCAAGGTTCTTGCCGATAAAACCATTCGCAACGTGGCCACTTTTGCTGGCAACCTTGCTTCTGCTTTGCCCTCTGGCGATGCCATCCCCACCGTATATGTGACCCAAGCAGAACTTGTGCTCGTAAGCCCTGAAGGCGAACGTCGCGTTAAGGGTGAAGACTTTTTCACTGGCCCTCGCCAAACCGTGCTCAAACAAGGCGAACTCATTAAAGAAATACTTGTGCCAGCTTGTTGCGCTGCCCATAACAACGGAACTGCTTTTGAAAAAATTGCCAGAAACTCCGTTGATATTGCCGTGGCCAATGCCGGTGCCTATGTGGCCGTTAATGAAAAGCAAGAAGTCACCGACATTTGCCTCGCCCTTGGTGCTGTGGGCCCTACCGTTATGCGTGCTAAAAATGTGGAAGCCGCCCTTCAAGGCGCAGTGCTCACAGAAGAAGCTGTCAGCGCAGCCGTGGAAAAACTGCCCGCAGACATTGCTCCCATTGACAATGTGCGCAGTACTGCCACCTATCGCCATGATGTAAGTAAGGTGCTTGCACAACGCGCCATCATGCGTGCCTACGATCAAGCCCTGAATAAAAAAGCATAAGCGTTCGTTAAAAAGGATAAGACATGAAATACCCCATTACACTTTGTATCAATGGCATAGAAAGAGAAGCCCTTGTGAGCGCCGGCACCACATTAACCTCCCTCTTACGCGATGAATTTCGCTTAACCGGTGGCAAGATTGGCTGCGACGATGGCGATTGCGGCGCTTGCACAGTTATTGTGGATGGAAAGGCTGTAAAGTCTTGCATCTACCCCGCAGTACGCGCCAATGGTAAAAATGTTACCACCATCGAAGGCGTGGCTGTGAACGGTGTTCTGCATCCCCTCCAAGAAAAGTTTGTGGAATTTGCCTCCATCCAATGCGGTTATTGTTCTCCCGGTTTCATCATGGCCGCCAAAGCCATGCTTGACGCCAACCCCAATCCCACCGAAGAAGAAGCAAAAGATTGTATTTCTGGTAACATCTGCCGCTGTACTGGTTATGTGAAGCCTGTACAAGCCATCATGGCAGCAGCACAAGAAATGAAGAAGGGGAACTAATCATGAGCACCTACAAAGTATTAGGAAAATCCTTAGAAAGAAGCGACGCACGCAATAAAGTCACCGGCGCCGCCGAATACACCACCGACATGCACATCCCCGGCATGACCATTGCCAAAGCTGTGCGTTGCCCTTATGCCCATGCCAAAATCATTTCCATGAACAAAGCAGAAGTGGAAGCTTTGCCCGGCGTTATTCGCGTTGTCACATGGGAAGACTTACCAAGAAAGCGTTACTGCACCGCCGGTTATCCCAAGGAAACCATCCCCGGTGTGGCCAAGGGTGTGGATCCTGAATTCCTCTTTGACAAATACATTTTAGATCAAGAGCTGCATTATGAAGGCGAAATTGCCGCCGTGGTAGTGGCAGAAAATGAAGATATTGCCGAAGCTGCTGCGCTCAAACTCAACATTGAATACGAAGAGCTTCCCTTTGTCACAGAAATCGACGACGCTCTTGCCCCCGATGCACCCTTTGTGCATGGTGGCTCCAGAAAGAACGTCATCGATGCTGAAATGAGCAAAGGCGATGTGGAAGAAGGCTTTAAGCAAGCTGACCACATCTTTGAAGACACATATTTCATGCATCCACAACAGCATGTATGTATGGAGCCTTGCTGCACCATTGCTAAGGAAGATCCTTCCGGTCGTATCACCGTATGGTCCACCACACAGGTGCCCTACCACACCAGAAGAAATATCGCCGAAACCTTAGATATTCCCATTAGCAAAATCCGTGTTATCAAGCCCACCCTTGGCGGCGGTTTTGGCGAAAGACAAATGGTCATCAATGAAATCCTCTTGGTTGCCATCACTCGTTTCATCAAGCGTCCCGTGAAGATGATCATGACACGTCAAGAAAACTTGGCCTATGTGTCCTTCCGTCACGAAGCCCGCATTAGCCTTAAGACCGGCGTGAAAAATGACGGCTCCATTGTGGCTTACCAAATGAAGGTACAATCCAATGCCGGTGCGTACACAGGTCACAGCCCCTATGTGACCAAGGCCATGGCCACCAAGCTTCCTTATCGCATTCCCAATGTGCAATTTAACGCTGAGATTGTGTTCACCAACCGTGCAGAAGGCGGCGCCTTCCGTGGTTATGGTAACCCACAAATGGCCTTTGCCCGCGAAACACATTTGGACCGCATTGCCGAAGCTTTGAATTTGGATCCGGTGGCATTCCGCCGCTTAAACGTGGTGCGCGTGGGTGAAGCCAACCCCGTGGCTCTAAAATCCCCGTGGATTTTGCAAAGTAATGGTTTAGAAGAGTGCCTTGACAAGGGCATGGAAGCCATTGGTTGGGATAAGCCCCTGCCTTCCGCCACCCCAGGTAAGCTCTATGGTCGCGGTCTTTCTTGTTCCTTGCACGTGACAGGCACCTCAGCGGAACCGGACTTCTCCTCTGCGCAAGTGAAGGTCAACGAAGACGGCACCGTGATTTTGCTCATCGGTTCCCCAGACTTGGGTCAAGGTTCCGACACAGCTCACTCCATGATTTGCGCCGAAACCCTTGGCGTGCGTTATGAAGATATTTACTGCTACTCTGCCGATACCGACGTGACTTCCTTCGACATGGGTTCTTACGCATCGCGTCAAACCTATGTGGCAGGTAATGCCGTGTATCTTGCTGCGCAAAAAGCCAAAGAAAAGCTCATCCGTTTTGGTAGCGAAAAGACTGGCTTAAAGCGCGGTCACTTGAATATTAAGGAAGGCTGGCTTGTGCGTGTGGAAAATGAAGAGCGCATCATGCCTTTGGCTGAAGTGGCTTACTATGGTCTCTATCAAGCTCCAGACCCAGAGTTCATCGACGAAACCGCTTCTTATTCTGCCCTCAACTGCCCACCGGCCTTTGGTGCAGACTTCTGCGAACTTGAAGTGGACGAAGCCACCGGCGCTGTGAACATTCTTCACTTTGTGGCCGCCCATGACACCGGTACCGCCGTGAACCCTGCCCTCATCGAAGGTCAGATTGAAGGTTGTATCTCTCAAGGCATAGGTCAAACCTTCATGGAAGATATGATCTACAACAGCCGTGGCAAACTCATGAACGACACATTCAAAGATTACAAAGTGCCCCGCGCCAATGACATGCCCCCCATCACTTCCATCATTGTGGAAGCTTATGAGCCTTCCGGCCCCTTTGGTGCCAAGAGTGTGGGCGAAATGGCTGTGGCACCCGTGCCTGGTGCCATTGTAAACGCTTTGTACCAAGCCACAGGCGTACGTTTCACACATTTGCCCATTTCCAAGGGCGATATTTTACAAGCGCTTAAAGACAAGAAGGCATAATAAAAGGAAATTTTATGACCACATACGCACCAGAAACCTTTATAGTTGGGAAAAACCAAAGCAAGCATGATGCCCTGCTCAAAGCAACAGGGCAAATGCAATATACCGGAGATATGACCTTCCCCGATATGTTGCATTGTAAAGTGCTGCGCAGTCCCCACGCCCATGCCCTTGTGAAGAGCATTGACGTTTCCGAGGCTCTTGCCATGGAAGGCGTTGTTGATGTTATCACACATGACGATTGTCCTAAAATTTTAAGCATGCACCAATTTCTGCACGTGCCAGAAATCATGTACTATGACAGCTACATTTTAGAAAATCATGCCCGTCACGTGGGTGACCGCATAGCCGCCGTGGCCGCGGAAAGCGAAGAAATTGCCTTGGCAGCTTTGAAAAAAATCAAGGTGGAATATGAAATTCTCCCTTGCGCTGTGACACCAGAGCAAGCCCTTGCCGAAAATGCTCCGCAAATTCACCATGAAGCTCGTCGCGGCGATAAGCCCGTGGAGTTCAATGGTAGCAATATCCTTGAAACCAAGGACGTAAGCATTGGTGATACGGATAAATGCTTTGCAGAGTCCGACACCATCATTGAGCGTACCTACAAAACTTCTCGTCCAAACCCAGCCATGCTTGAGCGCACTTGCGTCATAGCCAAGAAGCGTTTGGACGGACGCATTGATATGTGGGCCACATCCCAAGGTATTCATGCCATGCGCATGAACGTTTCCCATTCCTTGGGCGTGCCCGTGAGCAAAATCAATTGCAACAGAATGTACCTTGGCGGTGCCTTTGGTGCGCACATCCACACTGGCTTCATTGAAAACATCGCCGCTCTGCTCACCATGCGTACCGGTCGCCCTGTGCGCTGCGAAAAGAGCCGTGAAGAAATCTTCATGTCTTGTGGACGTCACCCCATGATTCTTAAGCTTCGTGTGGGCTTCTTAAAAGACGGCACCATGAAGGCTTTCCACGTGGACGTCACCGACGACACCGGCGGCTATGCTTTCTCCGGTAGCTCCAAGCTTTCTTTATCTTGTGGCTTTTCCATGTCCATGTACAAGTCTGAAAGCTTGCGCATGACGGGTCGCTCCATTTACACCAACACGCCTCCCATGTCTGCCATGCGCGGCGCGGGTAACCCCCAAGCCAACTGGGCCGTGGAAAGCTTCATGAACGAAGCGGCCAAAGAGCTGAACATCGACCCCATTGCCTTGCGCATGAAGAACAACCTTGGCGTGGGCGATATCTTCTACGGTCAAGGCCCAGATGTGCGCGCACGCATTCAAAGCTGTGGAACTCCGGAGCTTTTAGCCGTGGGCGCAGCCAAAATTGGCTGGGAAGAGCGCAAAAAAATCAACCGCACACCGTATCCTGATAAGCCATGGATTAAGCGCGGCATTGGTTTTGCTCGTGGTTTCCACACCTCAGGTTGCGGTTCTGAAAAGCCCAACCGCTACATCATCGACCATAGCGCATGCTTCTTGAAAATGAACGAAGACGGCACAGCTCAGCTCATGAACTCTTGTGCTGACCTTGGCACAGGCGTGCTTTCTGCACACCAAGCCATTGTTGCCGAAACATTGGGTATCAGCTTTGACCAAGTCATTGTGAACCTTGGCGACACCGACACCACACCTTTTGACGGTCCCACCCACGCCAGCCGTGGTTTGTATGGTTCCGGTCAAGCTGTGCATGCCGCCGCCAAGAAAATCCGCGTGAAGCTTTTGGAATGGGCCGCTCGTTTCCTTTCTTGCGGTACAGAAGACATTGAGCTTCGCAACAATCAGGCTTATTTCCATAATGATCCTAGCCGTTGCGTTTCCATTGCAGACATTGTATCCACCGCGCACTTCAGCGGTTGGGGCACAGCCACTGCAGAAGCTGCGGTTCGTCCCAATTGTTGTCCTCCTCACTTCGTGGTTATCTTCATCGAAGCCGATGTGGACACCCACACAGGTAAAGTGGACGTGGTTCGCGCCATCAGTGGCGTGGATACCGGCACTCCCATCAACCTGCTCAACGTGGAAGGACAAATGGAAGGCGGTATGCATATGGGCCTTGGTTTTGCGCTCATGGAAGACGCGCTCATTGACCCAGAAAATGGCCACTTGCTCAATGCAAACTTTGCCGACTATAAAATGTTGACCATGCAAGACATGCCACGTGTGGAAAAGTTCTTAGCCAATATCTATGAACCTTCCGGCCCCTTTGGTGCCAAGGCCATTGGCGAAGGCGTAACCAACCCCATTGCCGCCGCCGTGGCCGACGCCATTGACGACGCTGTGGGTGTACGCATTCGTGATTTGCCCTGCTCGCCAGAAAAAATCCTTAAAGCACTAAACGTTCTTGCATAATGGAGTTTGGTATGCATTCCCTAGAGTTTTATACCCCAAATACAGTAGAAGAAGCCTGCACGCTCTTACAAGAGCTGGGCTCCAAAGCCACCGTTCTTGCCGGCGGTACCGACGTTGTCATGCGTCACAACAAAGGCATTGTGGCTTATGAAAAAATGGTGAGCATTGCCAAGCTTGATGCTTTACGCGGCATCACAGAAAAAGACGGCGCCTTGTGCATTGGTGCATTAACAACCCATGCGCAAGTGGCAGAAAATGCCCTTGTGAAAGAGCATTTCCCTGCTCTGGCCCATGCTTGCTTACAAGTGGGCTCCGCACTCATTCGTAATCGCGGCACCGTGGGCGGCAATATTTGTAATGCTTCCCCCGTGGCAGATTCCGTATGTGCACTCATGGCCTTAAACGCCACCTTCTGCCTACAAAGTGTCAACGGCACACGCCAAGTGGCCGTGGCGGACTTTTTCACAGGTCCCGGTCAATGCGTACGCAAGGCAGATGAATTGCTCACCTGCATATGCATTCCTTTGGCCAAGCAAGAACAATGTTTCTCCAAGCTTGGTCCCAGAAAAAATGCCGACATTGCTGTGGTGAACATGGCCTTTGCCTTTGAAATGCAAAGCGGCGTTGTGGCACAAGCCAAGGTGGCCTTTGGTGCTGTGGCTCCCACCGTCATTCGCATCAGCCAAGCTGAACAGCTCATGAATGGTAAAAAGCCTGCCGAACTAGACCTTGACGCCATCGCCCAAGCATGCGAAGCCGGTGTACGCCCCATCAGCGACTGGCGCGGTAGTAAAGAATACCGTACAAAAACGGCTTACTTCCTCGTGCGTGATGCCTTGGAAGCCTTGATAAAAAAATTATAGGAACATTGTCATGGAAAAACAGATTACCTTTACCCTTAACGGAAAATCAGTGAATGCCACAGTGCCCACCCATTGGACGCTTATGCAATTTTTGCGTGAAGGCCTTGGGCTCACCGGCACCAAGTGTTCCTGCGCAGAAGGCGAATGTGGCACATGCACCGTCATTTATGATGGTAAAGCCGTGACGTCTTGCCTTGTGATGGCCGCTGAAATTGACGGGCATAGCGTGGAAACCATTGAAGGCCTTTCCCAAGGTCTTTCCACCATTGAAGCTTTGCATCCCTTACAAAAGGCTTTCATTGCCAAGGGTGCCATTCAATGCGGTTTTTGCACACCTGGCATGATTATGGCTGCCAAGGCCTTGCTTGATGAAAATCCAACCCCCACCGAAGACGACATCAAACAAGCTCTGTACGGTAACCTTTGCCGTTGCACAGGCTATGAAAAAATTCTTGATGCCGTGCTCAGCGTTGTGAATAAAGAAGAGTTTACCATTGACGACAGCGTGTGGCGCGTAGCTGCCAATGCCGAAGGGCATGGCTGTAAGCAATAATCACTCTGCGCGCCGTATGTTCATACATAAGACATGCGGCGCGCACTATTTTTACCCTTTTGACATTTTTTAAAAGAGACGGGATTTCCATGACAGCGGATTTACTAATAACTCATGTACATATTGCCACAGCACGCGACACAGTAAAAGGCAGTGTCGCCGTAAAAGACGGGAAAATTTGCGCCATTTTGGCTGAAAATCAAATGATTGAAGCCAAAGAAATTGTGGATGGAAAAGGCCACTATCTTATCCCCGGCGGTGTGGACCCCCATGTACATATACGCTATCCCGGATCTGCTCACCGTGAAACCTTTTCCACCGGCACCAAGGCCGCTGCAGCCGGCGGAAGCACCACCATCATTGAACATCCCATTTCTTCGCCGCCGCAATACTCTCCGGAAATTTTGCTCAAACGCGTGGAAGCTGCTGCGCCTCAAGCCGTGGTGGACTATGCCTTTTTGGGAGCCGCCGGTGGTGAGTTTCCCGAAGAAATTGAGCGCATTGGCAAGGCCGGCATTGTGGGATACAAAACTTTTCTCCACGCCGCTCCCGAAGGACGCGATAAAGAATTTCAAGGCCTTACCAGCAAAAACACCTTTGAGCTTCAAGAAGCCGTGCGCCGCATAGCCAAAACAGGCCTGCTGGCCGCCGCTCACACCGAAGACAATGACCTTGTGGCCGGTACCATTGCCAACTTACGCAAAGAAGGCAAAGTGCACCCCACCGCACACTGCTTATCTCGTCCGCCTTTGGCAGAAGTGCTGGCCGTGCAAAAACTCCTTGCCCTTGCCAAAGAAGAAGGCGCGCGCGTGTACCTTGTGCATATCTCCACTCCCGAAGCCGTGGCCCTAGCCAAACAAGCCAAGGCTGAGGGCATGGAAGTGTATGTGGAAACCTGTCCGCATTATTTGCACATGAATGCAGGAGCCCTTGAAGCCCATGGCGCCTATGCCAAATGTAATCCGGCCTTACGCGAGCAAGAGCTTGTGGATGGCCTATGGGAATATGTGCTTGATGGCACCATTGATGTCATCGCCAGTGACCATGCCCCCTACACTGTGGAAGAAAAAGAAGCCAATCCCGACGATATTTTCAAGGCTCCTGCCGGTTTCCCCGGCATTGAAACACGCATTCCTTTCATCATGAAGGATGTGCAAGAGGGTAAAATCACCTTAAATCGCGCCGTGGCTTTGCTGTGCACCAATCCTGCACGTATTTATGGCCTTGAAGGCAAGGGCGACATTGCTCTTGGATACGATGCTGATCTTGTACTGTTGGATCCATACGAAGCCACCACGCTGGACCACAAAAATATGTTCACCATGGCCAAAGACATTTGCGCCTTCCAAGATGGTTTAGCTGTGAGCGGCATGCCAAAAATGACTTGGGTTCGCGGCACCTTGGTTTTTGACCATGGAACCGTTGTGGGTGAAGAAGGTCATGGCCAGTGGCTTAAAAAAGCCTAACAGGCTATCCAAAAAGCAAGTTACGTTGTCAGTGTAAAAAAGCCAAAGAGCTTATGTAGCATCAAGGAGAATTTCATGGCAAAGATTAATGCAGAACGTCTTATGCAAAGCATACGTGAACAGGGAGCCATTGGTTGGCAAGAAGCTGGTCTTTTTAGAGAAGGTTTCACCGAAAACTTTTTTGCCGTACGCGATTACGTGCAAAAAGACCTTGAAGCCCACGGCATAGCCACGCGCATAGACTCTTTGGGCAATCTTTTTGGTATTGTTCCCGGTAAAAATCCTGAGTCCATCATCTTAAGCGGCTCTCATTTAGACTCTGTGAAAGCCGGTGGCATTTTGGACGGTGCCTATGGCGTCATGGCTGCGGTGGAAATTGCCAAATGCCTCAAAGAGCAAAATATCACCTTGGAGCATAGCTTTGAAGTGGTGGGTTTCAATGCCGAAGAAGGCAGCGACCTTGGCGGTAGCTTTGGTAGCCGCGCCTTTAGCGGTATGATGAAAGAATATCCCCCCCAAGACGTGCTGGCCAAATATAAGCTCACCGAAAAAGATATTGATGATGCCAAAGGGCAATTGCAAAAGTATGCGGCCTTTTTGGAATTACACATAGAGCAAGGCATTGTCTTACACGAAAATAGCATTGCGCTGGGCGTGCCCACTGCCATTGCCGGCATTACGCGCTACAGCTGCAAAGTATTTGGTCGTAGCAATCACTCTGGCACAACACCCATGCAAATGCGCAAAGATGCCCTCTTTGAAACCATGCAAGCCATGACTGCTTGGATGGAATATATGCGCAAAGAAGAAACCATGGTGTGCAATATTGGCTATATGAATGTGAAACCGGGGCATATTTGCGTGGTTCCCGAAGAGGTGGAATTCACCGTGGAAATGCGCGCCATTGACCATAAAGACATTGAACGCGGCGCGGCCTATTTGGAAGAATGCTTCCAAAACATGCCCACCTGCACTGCCAGTGTCTCCTTACAAATAGACAAGCCTTCTGCTGCCCTGCACGAAGGCCTTGCCCAAAGCATTTATGAAACGGGTCTTAGCCAAGGCTATTCCATCCAAAAGATGATCAGCGGTGCCTCACATGATGCCAGCCCCATTTCTTATGTGATGCCCACGGCCATGATATTTGTGCCCAGTGTGGATGGTATAAGTCACGCACCGGAAGAGTTTACCAGTGAGCAAGACCTTATCATGGGTACGCAATTGCTCATGGATAGCTTGCTCAGTATGGATAAGCAAGCATTGTAAGGAAAATATACTGGGTGAAAACCTTTTCTGAAGAAAAGGTTCTTCCCCCAGACCCCCTTTCCAAAAAACTTTCATTGCGACAAAATCTTATCTTTAACAAATAAGATTTTGTCGCAATGAAATAGTATAAAATATACACTTATGGAATGATTTTTTGTTAAAAAATCTTTTATTATGCAATCTAAGGCCTCCACGCATTGTGCGGGGCCTTTTGTTTTATATATGATTACAGCGTGGTTTTTACGAAGTAGCAGTTTCTTTATAACCAAACAACGTGGAAACTTCATGCGCTGCTTGTAATAAATCCTGAATATTTTGCTGCGTATCGCCTTCAGACAGACGAAATTCCGGCCCAACAATGCTTAAAGAGCCCATCACTGATGCCGTATGGTTAAACAAAGGAGCTGAAATGGCATAAACACCTTTATCCAACTGCCCCACGGAAATTAAATAACCATCTTTACGTCCTTGGGCTCGCCATAGCTCCATATCAGCAGGAGGCTGCGTATGAAAAGAATGCGCTTGCACTTCAATGACTTCTTGCAGCTCTTTATCATCAAGAAAGGACGTTATGATACGGCCCGTGGCCCCCAAAAAGGGATGCACATATTGCCCCACACTGGAGGCTATTTTCACCATATGATTGCTTTCCACATGCTCAAGACATACAGCTCTAAAATTTTCATATTGCACAAGCACGACACTTTCGCCACATGCACGCACAAGATGCTGCATAAAGGGTAAAGCTTCACGCTTAAGTCTATTTTGCTCGGTAAGCCATGCGGCAAAATGGTACATCTCTGCACCAAGCACATATCTTCCATTGGGGGTTACACTTAAAAAACCTTCTGTTTTTAAGGTGTGTACCATGCGAAAGACAGTGCTTTTATTCAATTGCACCTGCGAGGACAATTCCATCAGCGACCATTCTGTCTTATTGGCTGTAAAGCATTTTAAGATGCTCAACGCGCGCACCACAGATTGCACAGAATGACTACTATCCATATATTCTCCCATATTCCATATGAACTCAAACCTAAATACATGTAGGTACATCTTAACGATATGATAAAAAGCTATGTGCTACTCTATCCTCGCGCGAAGGCACCCGCAAAGCATAAATACACCAAGTGCGACGCATTGTACACAAACATAATAAGGTTCTGATACAGTCAAGGAGAAAAACCAAGCAAAGCTCTACACTGTTAAATATAAAGATTTTTTCTATGGTAAAGTAAAAACATACACTCTGATATACATTATATCATTACTTTTTTAATATATCATTCTCTTGGTCATGCCACCATCAACAATTATGTTGGCTCCATTTATAAAATCATTTTCAGGATTTGCTAAAAACAAACAAACATTTGAAATATCACGTGGTTTACCCACTCTATTTGAAGGATGTATGGTGTGATCGCGTTCCTCAAGTTCTTTCCAAGCACCTGTATATATATGGCCAGGACTTATGGCATTTACTGTTATATGTGTTCCTCTTAAAGACACACACAAGGAATTTGTGAGCGATACCATGCCGCCCTTACTCATCCCATATAATTCCCAATCTTCCATGTTTTGATGCCATCTTGTGGAAGATATATTTATTATCCGACCATAGTTTTCGCCTTGATTAAGCTGTATGAATTCTTTAGCACACAAAAACGCACCGCGCAGATTTGTATCCATAACACTATTATAATCTTCGAGGCTTACTTCTGTTATACGTTTTACAAAAACAGATACGGCTCCATTGTTAATTAAAATGTGGGCTTTAGTATATTTTTCTTTTATATATCGAAAGGCTTTTTCAATGGATTTTGGGTCTGCGAGATTTGTTTCAAAAAAATCTATACCTTTTTCTTGCGCTGGCTTAACATCTAAAACAATAACTGTATGACCTTCTTTAAGAAACCTTTGTGCCATATCTTTGCCTAATCCCTGCGCACCGCCAGTGACAATACATATTTTCATGATAAAACCTCTATATACTAATTTATTTCATAAATTATCATTTCAGAGTGTTAAACATTACACATGCAATATAAAAGCATGTACATTATTTTACTTTTTTTAATACAAATACGCTCATTTAGCATACACTGCGCCATGGGCTCTAAGATCGCCATGCCAAAAGCATCAATTAAAATCTCGTTTAAAGTACAGTAATGCAGGCAGTTTCGTAAGCTTCAATACGCACCTCACCGCCAATGGGAAAAGTAAAGAAAGGAGTAGTATGCCCAAAGTCAGCACCTCCTATGACGGGAATATGGTCGAGCTCTGGCTTGTTTTTTATAAGGGATATCCACTTTTCTTTAAACATATTACTTTCTTTTTCTGCTCGTCCCAAAACAATACCTTTTACAGCCGCAAAGCTCGGTAAATGTATGAGAGATTGTAAATCTCTATCAAAGTTAAAAAGAAAGTCTTTCCCTGTAAGAGCATCATCCTCAAGAAAAAGGACTTTGTTTTCTATGCTTGGCATATACTCTGTACCTTGTAAAAGATTCAATGTACAAAGATTGCCGCCTACAATACTTCCTTGAGCTGTACCTTTGTTTATGACAAACATGCCATCATTATCATAAAAAATTCTGTTTTCTTGATCTTTATACCAAGCATCATTACTCCATTGTGAGGAGCTTGTGAGAGGAATAGGACTTTGCTGAAAGAATATTTTTTCAAAATACTCTATGGTATAATCTAAGCCGTGAAGCATTCCGAAAGAGGAAAAATGCGGCCCTGAGTATGTAACAAGCCCTGTTTTGGCATGAATAGCATTGGACAAAGCCGTTATATCTGAAAAGCCGCAAAAAATTTTAGGATTTTCTCTTATAAGGTCATAATCCAAGTATTCCAAAAGCTGATTTGCATTATAACCACCCAAGGTCGTCAATATGGCTTTAACTTGTGAGTCTTTAAAGGCCTCATGAATATCATGAACCCTATGAGCAATACTGCCATTATTATAATAAAGATTATTTTCTTCAGCATACTGACTAAAGGTCACTTTAAGGCCAAGTTCTGACAATCTTTGCATGGCTAAGGCCCTGACATGAGTATCGATTAAACTCAAACTGCGCGATGGAGCAACGACTCTTACTTCATGGCCATGTTGTAACGGGAGGGGAGGCAAATTGGGTATCATGACCTTACCTTCTTAAAGTTTCAATGCCTACAGTTAACACTATTTGACATATCAAAATATGCGTTTTCACAACTCAAAGTACAGTTTTTATAAACTATATTCATTTATGACACGTAAACTAATTCATGAGAATACTCTTTAAAATTGTACATATAATTGCTAAAAAAAGAGCTTGCACGAACTACAACCTCCTTTTATAGATAAAATATTTACACAAAATCATGGAATATTATTTATCTTGCACTCAAAAACTATTCAACTATCCAGTGGCACTTCGTGATGGGTCTATACTTTTGGCAAGGACATTTTCTATTTGCTGCGCCATGTCATCTTTAAACATAAGTGTATTACGCTGGGAGTGCGTTTGAGAAGAACCAGCTGTATCATTTGCTGAAGACTTTGTTTTTTCAGATGATGCATTTTTACCGTTTTGCTTTTGTTCATTCAAAATACTATCAACCACTTGCCCAAGAAGAGCACCAGTAACCATGGCCTTTTCTTCAGCAATACGTATGATAGAATCTTGATTATCTTTAATCTCTACAGAACTTTGCTTTCCGGACATTTGTATACTACTAAAATATGCTGTAGTAATATTGACCGTATTTTCTCCATAGCCACCTTCTAGAGTCGCTTCCTTTATTTGGTCTAGAGAAATAGTATTATCTCCATCACCTACGACAATATCACCTCTAAAAACGCCAGAACCAATGGAAATTTCATTATCTCCATTGCCAACTGTTATGGAGTTAGTGCTATTTTCTGAATCACTTAAGAGTGTGAGAATGGAAATTATATTATCCCCTTCTCCGCCATCAATGGTAAAACTACTGGCCGTAAGCGAACCTATTTGAATATTATCGTTACCGTCCCCGCCATGGAGGGTAAGATTTGCAGCTTGCAATGTGCCTATGCTAATACTATCGTCACCATCTCCGGCACTTATGTCAAGATCACCATGAACCCTAAGACTATGGCTCTCTATGGTGTCATCACCTTCACCAAGGTCGATAGTGAGCTCATCAAAAACAGTATCGCCAAAAATAATCTCATCATCTCCGGCTCCGGCACTAATGGTGGCAGATTTACTCAGTTGAAATATGACATCATCCCCACCACCGGCGTTCACGTATGTACCATTGCGATTAATAATGTAATCCTTACCTTCTGTGCCGGTGAGAGGGTCAAAACTACCTCTTTCAGAAGCTATGCGATTACCGTCTTTGTCATAAGTAACGCGAAGCATATCCGTAACAACAGTTACAGTGCCATCCTCACCTTCGGTTACCCTAAAATTACCATCATTGATAAAGGGTAAAGCAAGTGTAATACCGCTAGGTAAAGTGAGTTCATTGGCGTCAGGATTGATGGAGAGTTTTCCCCCTGCCAAAGTAGAACCTGCCTCTGCATTCACAAAGGAAATTTTTGTGCTCACAGCATCCGCAAGGGTTTCCCCCATGGGCCCATTGGAAGTAGTTCGTTTCAATTTATCCGTATTTCGTGCAAGAGCACTTTGTGCTTCCTCTCCCCATAGACCAACTCTTGAACCTGTATATGCTGTCCCTGAGCTGGCATTTTCAAGAAAATCAAAGCCAAAGCCACTGGATGCACCTGCGCCACCTAAAGCTTTTGAAGATGCCTGTGTGGAGGGCAAAAAACTTGTCTGATTAGATACACTTGTAACAGTACTCATTATGAGATCCTCCAAACCTTACATAAATACAAACCCGTTTGGTACGTAAGGAAAAAATTACCGATGAAAGCTATCTCGTTAATTTCATGCAAAATTCACTCCAGATTTACAGGAAAATGAAGCTGAATATTTGGACGGTTTATCACTGAAACGAAAAAAGGAGACTGTATATAACTACAATCTCCTTCATATGTTCCACATTAAACCTGACAACACTATGAATAGTGCCATAACTATGTGAATAACACCCAAAATAGAGGTTAACCATGCTTACGCTCTGACGTTTTGAATGAGGCAAGAAAAGTAAAAGAAATTTCACGCTCCACGATAAATTGCGTGAAAACTTTTTGTCATTAAAAGCCCAAAAGCATACACTCTAGTCTTCTTTTTCATCAACAAGTTGCATTTGTTTGCTGGCCCCTACAGCACCTAAAAGGCAAGCCACCACCACACAAACTATGGTTGTCCCCTGCGAAAATTCAGATTCCACGGAGATGTGATAAGCAAAACCACCATAGCAACCGAGAATATAGCACCAAAAAATACCATAACCCAAGAGCCGCAAAGGCTTTGAAAGCGTTCCAATAGAAACAAGAATAAAACGGAATACCTGCCACATAATAAAAGTTAGCGCCACTAAAGTTACCAGATTAGCAGCCAAAAGCATCAGTCCGTCCATAAAGTGCCGATAGACCTCATGCCACAAAAAGACCATGATAAGCCAAGCCGGCAACAAGGCAGGAATGTTTTTTAGTATGGAGAAGATACTATGTAAAACAAATTCTACAGCATGTGAGCCGTCACCAGAACTTACACTTGTTTCCTGACTTTTTGCGTATTCGTATGCCTTATAATTTTGCCTATCACGCTCTTCCTGTTCTTTTCTGTATAATTCGTTAACTTTGTACTCAGCTTCGCTTTCAGTAAATGAACTTTCTATGGCATCTTTTATTTGGCCTTCAGTGGGCATTGGACACCTCCCGCAAATATCAAATAGTAGTTTTAGACAAAATACTTTTTAAAATATATAAGCACCGCCTCATAAAAGACGGTGCCCATAACTTGCTTATTTCTTCCTGAATAATACTTGAGCCGCGGGCACAGGGGCATTGTCTGTGGGGCTCTTTATGCGTAGTTCGAAGCCACAATCTTTACGAACACCACCGGAAGCAGCTAAACGCCTATCCACACGTGTAGCATATTTAAATTCCACAAGATGCACACCTGGTTCTAACTCAACATTACCAACTATGGTGCCTGTGTCTTCATAACCTTTGATAATTTCTTTATCATTTACAAATATGACTCCATAATTATCATACCCCTTTGTGTTCATCATAAGTACATAATAGCCTTTCTTTTCTGCCACAATATAGGCCTGGCCTTGCCAGCCAATACTTTTATTCTTTATGGGAAACCCTAAGGATTTTTCATAGTCATTGACCATGGCGCCAGAACCTTGAGCCTTGAAGCTCCCCATGGACGCCGGAGGAAAAGTTGTCACATTCTCACCTCTGGAAAAAGCATAAATATTGGCCACCCAGCCTGATTCCAAATCACTGAGTTTAATCTCGCCGAATTTTTCTTCCATTTGTGGCACTTCGGAGGCATTCACAGGCACTATGGCAGCAATCACAAAGAGTGCAGTCAACATACATCCAAAAATTTTCTTTAACATATCATTCTCCATTTATACTTTTTAGTTACCTACTCCATCGACAAAAGAGCCTTTGCCGCTCCCCATCCTACTTTTCTATTATGGAATACGTGCGCGAACCATCCTTGTGGAAGAAGATAACACGTAAACGAATTTTAGCATTACCAATACTGCCATTATCCTGCATAACAAGATCTAATGTCACTGGACTGGACACATCCACACTGAAAGCCGCATCATTGACATTGAGCGCTTTACCGTCTTGCATCACAGCCAAAACGCCAATCGCCTTGGTCTTAACACTTTGAGTCTTCCAAGAAGCATTGCTACCACCTAGACTCTCCACACGCACACCCACCAAGGGGCTTTTGCCATGGGCTAATACGCGTATGTTCGAATCTGGTTTACTATCGGAGGTAAAAGCAGTAAGGCTCATACTATCCGTAGTTATGGGCACAATGACAGCCTTGCCTGGCTTTTTGGGCGCGGGAGCTGTAGGTTGCGCTCCAGTGATAGCAATGGGTGCAGTTTTAACTTCAGCTTGCACCGGCTTAACTTCTGCCTGGACAGGAGTTTCAGCTTTAGCCTCGGCTTTAGCGGGAGCCGCAGTCTCTGGCTTATCTTCAGATTTAGTTTCAGGTTTAGCTTCAGACTTAGTTCCAGCTTTAACATCGGGCTTAGTTTCAGCTTTAGCTTCAACTTGGACAGGCATCTGTGTTTTAGCTTCGGCGGAAGCCGCGGCTTTGGTCAATTGATTCAAATGTCCAGTATGTGCAGTCACAGAGGTTTTACTCTTTTTCATGCCATCCCACATGGCTTTTTGAACCTTATCTTCGGCGCTCCTCCACTGTAGCATGGGCTTTACAGGTGCAAATTGCCCCAATTGCCACATGCCATCGGGCAACTGTTTGGGGTCTATCATGGAGCTAAAACGCTTATACGTGTCTTTATTCATGGTGGCTTCAGAAGTGCGCACCATAAAATGCATTTTTCCAGCTTCAGCTTGCTGCAGAAGATAGATTTCCTTTTCATTGGGGAAAAATTCCCATTCAAAGGTCTGTGTAGCACCAGGTTTGATATTTTCTGAAGTAACCTTTGTGACCCAAGGCAACCAACCCTGCCCCTTTGCATCTTCAAAGAACATCATAAATTTCGTGGGCTTTACAGCTTGTTTTGCAGTATTTTGCACTATTGCCTGCACACGCAATTGCACTGTGCCCTTTTCCGTTTTAAACACTTCATAAGAGCCGCCTGTAACGTGTAACAAGTCCAGTACGGCATTGCTGACTGTTTGAGCAGCCACAGTACGTAAAGTGGCTTTTTTGCCATTGGCAAGTTCTTTTTCACGGTCAGGGAAACGTTGTCTAAGTTCACCCCTTTGAGTGGCACTGAGCTTTCCTACCATGCCTTGCAGTATAAAGTTATTATCTTTTTTCACAAAAAATAGATTATTGTCATTCATTTCCAGCATAAGCATTTGGGGAGTAAGAATATGCAGATTGCTTTTTTCAAGCTTACGTGGAGTAATTTCCAATGTCCCCACAGTGAACGTACCCTTTTCCGACACAGATTTAGCAATGCTCTCGGCTTGTGCAGTGTATTTTTGCTCATCGAAAAGCTCATTATGAATCTGCTCTTCTAAACCGCTGGCTCTATCTTGCAGATTTTTCCACGAAACAAGATTGGGCACATTGATGAATTCTAAAAATTTCTTGCCATTTTTACTGCGCAAGGTTTCCACCATGAACATAAGTTCTTGGCGTGGTTCATCGAGCTTATAACCAGATAAGAGCTGCATCCATGCTTCAGCCAACATAGTGCCATTTTTTTCAAAGTAACGCTTATCAGTGCTGGGCGGCACTATAAGCTTGTACGAATTATTAAAAGGTACAAAAAGCGCATAGGTATTGGTCGTGGCTGTAGGGAGCGTTGCCAACACACACTGTTCTTTGCCATCAAGAAAGGCAAAAGTAGCCTTCTTCCACGCTTCAATGTCCCAAATGGGAGTTACATACTTAGAAGATGGTGTGCCTGTTTTTACACTGTTCCTAAAGCTACTTTGTATAGAATGCAATGGCGCTAATTTTGCGCGTAATGAACCTCTCAACTCATCCTGTATTGCAAGAAAAACAGTAAGTATATCTATGGAAGATTCAATATATTTCTCAGCCAAGGGAGCATTTTTTTCCGTAATGGCTTTCACAATATTGGCACTGACTTCCTGCATTTTTTTCTGCATTTCGGCCAAAACTTTTTGTTTGCGAGCTTCCTCCTTGGCTATTTCTTCTTCTATGACTTTGGCGCGTGTGGCCACGTCTGCGTGCCAGTTTTCAGGACGCTTTAAAGAAGTTGCATTGGAGGCATAACGTACGATTTTCCACGCGTCTTTTTCTGTTTTACGCACTAAGAGCAAGTGCTGATTCGGCAAACTCACAATGGCTTCCAGTGGTTGTACTGCCATGGACGAAATTTTTGCAAAACCGTCCTTCAGAGGGGTCTTTTTCTGCCATTTGCCCGTGCTCACTTGCTCTAAAAAAGCTTTTACGTCGGCATTACTCTTGGCATTGACGGCCATGGCCTGAGCTGTGTTTTCAAGGTTGCCATTATCACGCAAAAAAGAGGGTAGGTCGATATACTGCTCAAAAACTTTAGGGTCATTGGCAGTGTAAGCCTTTTGTAAGGCAGTGAACACGACTTGAACGGAATCATTCAAAGCAAATTGTACTTCATACTTTTTGACAAGGTCAGCCAGCTTAGCATCCCAATCTTTGGGACGAATTAACTCTCCTACGGTATTAATTCGAGCTAATTTCCACGGCTCATCCCCCTTTTTTCTTTCAAAAAAATAAAAAGTTTCTTTACCTCTTCTCTGCATCACCACTTCTAATTCGTCCACAAAAAAACTATCTACATCTTTTAAGCTAAATGTTGATGTTCCATTACGAATTCCATCGAGAAATTTTTCTACGTCTTCATTGTTTTTACCATATTTGGCCATGGCAATAGCCGTTTTATTTATGTCTCCATCATCGCGAATCACCATGGGCAAGGCAAGGTATTTCTCAAATACTTCTGGCGAGTTATTCACTATAGCTTTATTAAGTTCAGCTATAATATTTTCTATTTCCTTCGTCCATTTAGCTTCGTTGGCTACTTGCGTTTGAGCTTTGATATAAAGTTCTGAAAACTTTTTAGCTAAAGTAATCATGTATTCTTCAAGGGATACAGTTACAATAGTATTATCTTTTTCAAATGGATAATATGTTACACGAGCATAATTCTTCCCGAACTTGAAAGGGTCGTACTGCGCAAGAGCACTTCCCTTACCAATCCACTTATCACCTTCTTTTAAAAGAATGGTATAGAAAAATGAACTTCCAGCATCATTCGTGTCAAAATTTATCCATTTTGTATAAGAATTTTTATAGGCATCTACAGTTGATCTTCCTTCTGTAGGAACATATTGCTTTAAAAGCATAGTATTATCATTTTTCCATACAACTTCTACCGTAGCCATGGTAGCATAGTGTTGTAAAAAAATACCGAATGAAACTGACTCTTCAATGCCTTTCATTGTACTATCTATGAACTTCTGTGCCTCTTTTTCAAGTTTTATATTTTCATATATTCCTAAAGAGACTAAGTTCCAAAATGCCTTAGAATTATATTCAGCTTTTGTATTTACATGATACATATTAAAATATCGAGGACCTGACATTTCATATGTTGTTTTGGCAACTTCTGGCCATTTTTTTTCATTGGCAAAGGTTTGAAGTTGCTTTAATTGCGGTCCCATTTCTTGCAAATACAGTTCTGCCCCCTTTTTGCGCGCAGCAATTCTTGCCAGCATATCTTCCTCCACCTTGCGAGCAGCTTCAGCTCTGTCCATGGCAGCTTTTTTATTACCGGCAAGGCTTACGATACGCCATTTCTTATCAATGAACGCAAGACCAAGCACGCCTTCTTGCCCATCAGGCATGGTGGCCACAGCGGCAATAATGCCCTCTTGTTTACCTTCACCCATATCACCATAAGTAAGCTTGCTCAGCACATTGGGATCAAAGGGTAGCGTGGAGCTTTTGTATTTGCGGCAATAATTAGCAAAATCCCCCGAGGCAACCGTATTCGTGATGGTCTTAAGCAAGGCATCCATCATGAAATAAGATTGAGTGGCACGGTCAGCATTAAGCCGACGAACCTGCTTAAAAGCATCGCCCTTCACAAAGAGATCTTTAAGCCACGCATAGCTGGGGTTTTCATGGTCGCCTCTGTATACTTCAGCAAGTCGTACCCAATATTCCTTGGGCACACGCTCCATAAAGGCCACATGGTCATTATTTTCAATGGCTGTAATGAGAGCTTTGACGCCTTCTTCCGGCTTTTCGCCGCCCATACCCAAAAAGCCCGTGCTCAGCGTGAGCGTTATACCCACAATGACAAAAGATAAGATTTTTTGCACCATACGCATGGAAGAACTCCTTACTGGGGTTTAGATTATCGCTCTATAAGCGAATAATTTCTTGAACCATCTTTATGATAAAACACGACGCGTAAGCGAGTTTTAGCGTCTTGCAAAGCACCATTATCTTGAACACACAGAGTGAGAGGCGTTTCGTTGGAAATATCAAGTGTAAAAGATGCGTCACTAGCATTAACAACCTTGCCGTCTTGCTGCACAGCCAGCACCCCTAAAGCTGTAGTTTTCACATCTTTAGTCTTCCATGAGGCTTGCACCCCTCCCATGCTTTCGAAACGTACACCCGTAAGTGGGCTAGGGTTTAAAGCAAGCACCTGTACACAAGAGTCAGGCTTTTGATCTGGCGTAAAAGCTGTGAAGCTCATAATATCAGTCGTTGTGGATACAATGAAACCCTTACCCGGTTTTTTGAGAGCAGGTGCTTCTAAAGTTTTTGTTTTTGACACTGCAAGCGATGAAGAAGTAAAACCTTTATCAGCTACAATAGGAGCAACCTTTTCAGTAGTGCCAGAAGAAACTTTATCTATCTTAAACTTCTCAGCAGCTTTGGCTTTGTCCATAGGGCTTGCATCTGTGAGCCTGACTTTTTTTCCTGAGAGCAAAAAAGCCATTAAACTTTCTTTACTTTTTGCAAATTCTTTTGCTTTTTCCCATCTTTCTTCGCTGAAATTAAAATCAAGAGTTCTCCACCCTTCCCAATTTCCCAAATATGTTGGCGGAAATTTTTCTTTAAAATACATTGTCTTTTCAAGTTTAGGAATGCTATTTTGAGCAAGTGGTTTTGCCCATGGGCTTTTACAATGAGAATATTCCACAGAGAGAGCTTTCGCTTGAGGCAAGTTCTGATCTCCACTCACACCCAAGGCAAGCATTTCTATCAATGGCAAAACAAGGTCACATGTTCTTCCTCTAAAACCAGATGTATTATATTTATCCGCATAAAAAGAACGTGCCTTTTTAATATCTTGAGGCAATATCTTTCCAGTATACAGTGGTTGTGCCAAGATTCCTTGTGCAATATGCTTATTATCCAAATTGCTTGTCGCAATATACCAAAGAATAGTTGCGCCAAGAAACACATCATCTTGAGATTTACCTTCTTTAAATAAAGACTCTGCCTTCCAAGTGAGTGCTGTGGTATAGTTTTTTACCATATCAGCCAGCTTCGCATTTTCATCCATGGCAAATTCAATATTGTGCAAACGACCAAGCCTTTCCACAGCATCAGAACTACCAAGTTTCGCCGCACGGGTAAGTAAATCTACTTCACGCGCCTTATCATCTCCGCCATTATTAGGAAGCAAAGTTAAACGTATAAGAGCCTTTGGGTCGCCCATGCGAGCAGCTGTGAGTATAGCTTCAAACCCTTCAATGGGCTTACGAAAACCCTGATCGAAAGCAATAATATTTCCATACGTTAGCATTGCTGGTAAATATTTTAGCTGTACGGCTTTCGCTAGATTATACATGGCAGAACTACGTAATAACTCTTGACTCTTTTTATTTTTTTCCAAAGGATATTTTTTTAAGTAGTCCAATGCCACCTGATACATATACGGAGGATAATCACTTATCGCACTTGTAATATGCATATCAAAGTATCCAAGTGTAAAAAGTTTTTTCTCACTGTCATTATAAATCATGAAAGATAATTCTTTCATGATATTATTTTTTCTCAACGATTCATATTCACTTGATTTTAAAAATTTTTTCTTATTTTCACTATACTTCTTTATAAGTATTTTTTCTTCATCAGTAGGCGTATACCTATATAAATCATAAACTTTAGTATTTAAAACACCTGAATCTACTTTGTTAGTAACACTCATAGCCAACCACAACGGCGCTGAAATACCCAATTTTTCATTGTTCATAAACTCAGCATTAAGTTTAAGTAAGTTTTCTGAGTCCTTTGGAGAAGTGGGTAAAATAGAAAGTAAATTAACTGCACGTGAATCATGCGGTTCACTTTGTAAGATGTTTCGTACCTTTTGCAAATTTTCCTCTGAATATTGCATTTCACTTAATGTGTATAACGCTATTTCATATGGAAAAGCTTGCATCAAATCGTAATATTTAAAATAAAGTTCTCTTTTTTCTTTTTTTGAAAAAAACCGTTCCAATAGACTATAAAGTTCTTCTCTCGCAACATTACGATAGTGAGAGGTTGGAAAAGTAGATTTTACTAAAAAATCATACGATTGTGGTAAGTTTCGTGAAAGAATCCAAAAAACATACGATGACTCAGGAGAATTTGGATTTAAAAAATGCTCCCTCTTCACATTTAAATTAATATAGCCCCCAGGAACATTGTGTCTTATGGATCCATTTTGTATATTCCAAAAAACTTTCCCACTATTTTTCATTTGTGAATATTTTTCATATGCTTTTGTAAAATCTTGTTGCGTTCCGCAGCCAGTTAGATATGAGGCAAGTAAATTCGCCTGCACCTCCCCTAAAGCGAGATAATCTTCAGCTTTGACTTTTTTATATACATTTTCATTTTCAAACAATTTTAAATACTTATACATCTTTTCGTATTGATTTGCATGCTTCAAAATATGCAAAATTGCGAATAAAGCATCTACATCGCCTTTCAATGCATTTTCTTCGTACAAAGACGCTATTTTATTCGCCAATAATGTTGTCAATTCAGATATTTTATTATAATATGAAAGGTTGACAAGGCCCTCCCCATTATTAGCTGTATAATTTAATGATTTGTTAAAAATATAAACCCCATTACTATACAACCATGCATCCAACACAGTGCTTTCACAAATTTTTTTAACGATATTAATTTTATTGTTTTTTACAGCAAAATAAAAAGGAGTTTTCCCCATATTATCTTTTGAATTAATATTAGCACCATGATCAAGTAATGTGAAAAAAGCTTTTGTATAACCTTTTGAAGCTGCAATATGTAATGCAGTAGTCCTATTAAATTTGTCTATATATACTTCTGTGTCTGCGCCATTTTTCAACAATATCTTCATAGCTTCTAATCTATTATTAAGTACAGCCAACATAAGAGCTGTATACCCTTTAGAATTTTTTGCATTTATATCTTCACCCTGCTGGATAGCTTTTTCCATTCCAGACAAATCATTTTTCATAAACGAATCAATTATCTTAGAAGCATTTGCAATATTTACACTTCCTAAAAAAATAAAGACAAAAAATAATATTCGTAGCATAGTACTCTACCTACCCCTATGTATTAAAAAAATGTTTTTTGCATTGTATTTTGAAGTGTTGAAAATACGGGCTTCACAAATATCCCCGCCTCCACGCCGCGACCTTCCCAGCTTTGTTCGCTAAGGCGCAAGAGCGCTTCCGTACTAAGTCGTAACATATTGCCTCGTACATTGAAGGTGCTTTGCGCATGAGCCTTACCAAAGGTGGTAGAGCCCATGGAAGTGGCACGCCCATTATCCACAAGGGCCACAATAAAAGCTTCTGCTGCGCTGGCGGTTAGATCATCTTGCCAAAGAATGAGAGGATATGTTTGAAGAAATTTCCCATCTTTACTTGTACGAATATGTTTTTTCTTGGGTAAAGAGTCTGCTTTATTTTCACGCACTTTTGAAATGCCTAATAAAGATCCTTTAGGTAGAAATTCCGCAGCACAATTTCTTGCAGCTAAAATATTTCCGCCGCTATTGGCACGTATATCCACCACAAGAGGCTGATTTCCTGCTTGTTGTACTTTTGTAATAAAAAGTTTGGTCGTATCCTTATCAAAGTACCAAATACGTATGCGTGCAAAGCCCTCATGCTGAATAAAATCCACATGGGGCGGGGTAAATTTTTCTCTTTTAAGGGCATACGTAGTGAATGCGCCATTTCTTTCAACGTTTAACGTCAATTTTGAACCTACCGGCCCCATAAAAACTTTTCGAGCAGACTCTATGGAATCCAACCCTGTAAGTACGTCACCTTCTAAAATGCCAGCTTTAGCGGCGGGGCCATTGGGATAAGGTACACAAACAATTTGCCCTCTTTTGTTCTTAACCAAAGCCATTCCCACACTGCCAGCATTTTTTACAGGGGCGTTTTTTTTCAATTCAGCAGCAGAGCTAAAAGTGGCCCATTTATCAAAGCCCTGCAAATAGGCTCGTATTTCACTGGCATAAATGGGTTGCCATGCCATGTCTTTTATCATCAGTGCAGAGCCATCAATCTGTGCATCTTGCACTTTATGCATGGATTCTTCACCCATCAAAAGAATACTATGAGATTCTTGTGGTGGTACAAGGGCCGATTTCGCGACCTCTTGCACCACCCTATCGGCAATGCCTTGTTCTACAGGCTGCTCCACCTGAACAACTGCACACAGGGACACAGTTGCCATGGCAGACACAATACAAATACTCAGAAAAAATATACGTAAAACAGGCATTATATTTTGCATTTTTTACTCCATGAGTAAGGCGTCCATATCTTTTTGTAAACTATCGTATTCTTGTTTCAATTTTTCTAGATAAGCTTTACGCTCTTCCACATTTTGCGTGGCAGTATTGGTGCGCATTTGCTTTTCAATATCCGTGGCGCGAGTTTCAAGAGCAGTTATTTTTGCTGCTTGAGCAGTATCTGCAGTTTTACTTTGTGCCAAACGGGTCTTTAAGCTCTCAATATTGGACTGCATTTCGCGTAATTGTCCCTGCTGTGCGGCCACAGTAACAACTCTTTCACCCACAGCTTTTTTCAAAGCTTCACTTTCTTCGCGCTCTTTGGCTTGTTGAGCTTCAATGGCAGCAAGGCGCGCTTCTCTCTCTTTAATACGCGCTTCGTAAGCTTCGGGACTATAAGAAAAAAGCCCACCCTTGGAAGGATCCGTGGTGGTGGCAGAGCACCCTACAAGTAAAAGAGCTGAGGCAAGTACAGTCATAATTCTTTTTTTAGGTAACATTTCATCTCTCCTCATTAGATAGAAACACGCATGGACATGTTAGCTAATTTATTGGATTCTTCGCGTAACTCATCCACTTGCAATTGCATTTTTGCAATTTCATGCTCAATAATGGCAGCTTCGCGTTCGCGCTTTTCGCTGCGGGCATCGGCCACAACAACCTTTTGCGCCACAATAACTTTTTCCATATCCGCAATATAATTATTGGTAGATTGCTGTTGCTCTGCCAATGCGGCTTGCATCTTTTTCATATCCGACGCTTTTGCCGTTTGCATTTTATAGGCGGCGGCCAATTGTTGCGATTGAGCATCAAGCTTTGTCAACTCTGCTTTTAATCTATCATTATAGGATGCAGTATTTTTATTGGCCGCTTGAACCTTAGCTATACTATCGTCCAACCATGCTTCTCGTGTGGCATAATCTTCTTTCTTTTTAGCTACATATAAACCAACACCTGTTCCCACAAGAGCACCAGCTCCAGCTCCAACAGCTATCCACCTGCTATTGCCCGTGGCAATGGCAGCAACACCACCCAAGATGGCTCCAAAAATGGCTCCAGCACCAGCTCCTTCACCAACGGTTTGTGCACTATCGTTGTTAGTGCTTCCATCCGGATTAGTTCTTGCTGCGCATCCCGATAATACCAACATCATGCACAGCATAATTAAAGCAAGATTTTTCATAACTCCTCCTATTATTTTAAACTATCTTCATAGTCTTTTCGCCACTTAGGAATATTTGTTCTTTTATTACGCACAAATTCTGTATAATGACCTTTAATAAGCTGCAGCACTGCCAATGAGGTTGCAATTTCTTCAGGTTTCATACCTTTTTCAGTGTAGCCTTGAGTAGCCTTTTCTCTTGCCACAAAAGCATCGTTAATAAGCTTACTAGGCAATGCTTCCATACCCATAAGATTGGCATTATACGTATCTAATGCTTCATTGATGTTGAAAGCAGCCACTTCAAAGGGTTTTTGTAAGCGCGCATTTTTTACCTTGTCTTCTTCAAGTCGCCCTTTCATATAGGTATATTTTTCTAGTATAGTTCTTAACCTTTGTCCCACAGAATGCGTATAATTCACCCACGTGGTGGCAGTTCTTATGTCAGCCTCATGCTGTGCTTTTTGCCCTTTTTGCATACCATCCAGCGCATAAGCCAATTCTTGCGCCCAATTAACTTGAACATGCTCTTCTTTTGAAAGTTTATTTAGGGATTGAATACGCGCCATGGCATCAACAAATGAGGCTTCTGCTTGATCACTGAGCGGTGCCATAGATAACGTAGCTGGCGTTTGTGGTTGAACAGCGCTATCCAGCTCTTCTTCAAAGGCCTCTTCAATTTCAGCAATGGTCTCTCTGTCTGTGAGTAAGGGAGCGGATAAGGTTAAACGCATGCCCAAAGTAATTTTAGCATTGGGCTTTATTTCGTTTCCGCGACGTAAAAGATAATACGGTTCCTCCTGGCGCTGAGCCGAGAGCAGTTTTTCCTCATTCATAATATAGGAACCACCACGACTAGTGAAACCACCACTACGCCCTTCGTAATATCTGAATTGATATTGACTAGCTGTCATTTCTTGTACATTGCCCAGCATATCATGTAGACCCAAAGGATTGGGCTTAAGCAGGCCTATGGATTTCATTTTTCCATGTGAAGAAGTGGGGCCATTAAACCATTCGTGAGCGGCTATCTGATCATCATAAGGTGTAGCGCTTTCGAAAAGAGATTTTTCTACTTTAATGCCGCCGCGAGCTGCAAATTCCCATTCTGCTTCCGAGGGTAGGCGCACGAAACCGGGATAATTATTAGACTTAGGTAATGCATCCAAGCCATTGGCATAGAACCATTGATTTAGAGTATCAATGAACTGAATGGCCTCAAAGTAGGTAAGGCTGGTGACTGGAAGGCTGTCTTTTTCCGCACTGGCTTCTTTATCAGTTAGAGCTGCTGGTAAAGAGCCCATTACTGCGCGGTATTGCGCGCGTGTAATTTCATACTTACTTAAATAATATATCCATAATGGTTCTTCTGTCTCACTAAAAAAACTTCCGCCCACCATTACCTTAGTGGGGCGCATACGAAAGTTTTCCTCCTCAGCATCACCCATAATAAAAGCCATACCACCACTGTAAGGACTTTCTCCCCTCACCTGAATGGCGCGAAAAGCAAAGCAAGTGCCCTCAGGCCCCGGAAGCACTAAATCACCTTCCAACGGCTGAGGATTACAAGCATTTTTTTCTGCAGCTATAACCTTATTAGGCAATGTACAAAACAGAGCCCACAGTACAAAAAACAAAAGTTTTTTCATACACACTCCTTTATGCGACAGCTATTCGTCGCGTAAGCTTTCTGACGCTTCTATTTTAAGTAAGCGTACAGCCGCAGCAAGCCCGGCTAAGACAGAAGCCAACAGGGCTAAGATTACAGCCCCAAGTTGTTGTTGTCCCTGTAATCGACATAAAACTTCACCCGGAAGGATAAAATCTTGTGCCAACACATTCATATAAAAAGCGAGGATATGAAAAAGAAGCAGAGAAAGAAGCATGCCTAATCCCGTCATGACAACGCCAGCCGTCAAAGGAAAGGCACATAAATTAGAACCGTGTATGCCCAAAAGACGCAACACTGCCAAAGCACGCCGCTTACGTTCTACACTGGCGTACAATGACGCCAAAAGGCATATGCCCCCTCCAGCAACGGCAGCACTGGCAATAAGGCCTAAAATGAGCGTGAGATACTTATCCATACTACGTACACGCTCTATGTCGGCCACACGCGTTTTTACTATCACGTTTGCCTCTTCAAGCTGCGCAGCCAGGGGAGCAACATCATCCAATGAGCGTGCGTACATACGAAAACGTGAATAGTTTTGCCGTCCTAAAAGAATATGTACTTCGCTCATGGCCTCAGATTTTGTCGTAATAGTTTCTAAAGGACGTGAATATAAAAGGTTTAAACGCGCCACAAGCCCAGGTGCCACCACAGCTTGGCCGACAGGAATAGTATCGTGGGGCAACACGTGTAAAGGCAAAGTCAAACTTTCTTCGTCTTGAGCCTTAAAGGTAGCCACAGCATTTCCTTCAGGAAATTTTTCCACATCATGGGGTGATAGTAAAAGAAGCGCTGGAACCTTTTGAATATCATGCCACGTAGCGACAGACCATGCTGTATCTGTGGGACTTATGCTTGGCCATGTATCTGAAGGCCAAAGAGAAGAAGAGTGCACCTGTAAAGAAAGCGAGGTATCTGTCTTTTGCACATTCTGTAAAACAAGGTCTAAAGGTGCACCCATAGGTCCAGCCATGGGCACAAAAGACCACTCTTGCCCGCGTAATATATTACGTAATTCTTGAAGTTTAAATAGAGAAACGGGGCTATTTCCGGCCTCTAATTGTAAAGAATACCAACCTTCTTTAGCCTGCTCTGTACTTTCATACAAGCGTACAAACCCAGTACGTTGACGCAACTGAGCCGTAGCAATGGGGCTTAAAGGTTCACGCGTGTACAGCACCCCTCCATAAAAAACAGGATACGCTAAAGGCTTTTCCCCAGGCCAGCCAAAGGATTCAACACTAAATCCATCGCGAAAAGCTTCCATATGTTCCAATTGTTCTAGAGGGATAAAAGCTAAATCACGCCCAGAGGCTTGCTGTGGTAAAACACCACTAACCGTAAACTTTCGTGAAGCTTTTTCAATTCCCCCACCTTTCTTCTGGCGAGAAATAGTAATTTCAATACTATCCGAAGAAATAACTTGTAGTTTTTGAGCCAAAGAAGCCGTGAGCACACAAGCATCACTCTCAGGAACATGCATGCGATAGCTCTGCAAGAGCCAATCACCAGCCCCTGTGGGTTGCATATCTGCGCGTACAACTTTATCGGATTGAGCTGGGTTACTAAAAGCGCCCCCCACGCCCAATTCACGCGTTTTTGGTACCACAAAACCCACATGAGGGTTCTTTTTCCATTTTTCAAACCATGCGCCATCAAAAGTAGAAGCCCCCTGGGGGACGACCTCCATAAAGGAAGGATCATTAATCATGCGCTGGCGCATAACCTCCACTACTCCGTTTTTCAATCCGAAAAACAACAATAATGGCAAAGCAATGGCCGCCACCGTAAGCACAAGGCAAATTGTCATGCGTGCATCGTGACGTAAATCCTTACACGCCATCCAAATGACAGAAAAAAGCTCACGCATACATTCGCCCCTGGGTACTGGGAATATGTGTTGTAGGCCATTGTAAAGTTGAGTGCACATGTCCTTGCGCATTGGTCGCCAAAGAAAACTCTGCCCACGCATCAGCATGCTGATACATAAGCTCTTTATCGTGACTAACTATTATGGCAGCAGCACCGCTTTCTTGCACAACTTCTCGAAAAATACGGCAAATACCTTGCGCAGCACCACTATCCACCGCGGCGGTAGGTTCATCAGCAAGTACCAAGGCAGGACGATGAATCAGCGCACGAGCAATGGCCACTCTTTGTCTTTGCCCACCTGAAAGATGCTGCGGTTTTTTATCCACTTGATTAGCTATGCCAAGACGTTCCAACAATACGCCAAGCCAAGATGCGCTTTGTTCCTCAGAAATTCCAAGAAGTTTTGCCGGAAGCAAAATATTCTCTCGCACGCTTAGAAAAGGAAGTAATCCACCTGATTGTAAAACATAGCCTAGTTTTTGCTTTCTCACACAGGCCAGAGCCCCTGCGCTGGCCTGCATGAGAGAAATGGATTTCTCATCTGCACATTGAAGTGACATCTGTCCTTGTTGAGGGCGTAAAATTAGTGCCAGAATATCTAACAAAGTAGATTTTCCACACCCGCTTTGCCCTATTACCGCCATAACATCACCTGCTTTTAGATGAATTAGCGGCACCGACAATGTAAACACTGCGCCATTTTTTTCGCGTGTTAATTGAATGTCACGTGCAGACAATAACATTAGGGTAAGAGCTCCAAAGGTATAGGTGTAACATAATCATCTGCACCGTCACCTTGGTTCAAAGCAACCCACTGATCCGGCGTGCTATGTATACTCTGATAAGCAGCCACCTTACCGCGTAAAGATTCAATAAATTGATCTTGCTCATCAGGACCAAGGCTCTCCCAAAGTTCTGAAGACATAGTCATAATTTGGCTTTCATACGGAAGACCTTGAAGGAAAGCAGGAACCAATCCGGATTCTTGCAAACTTTTTGCTTTAGCCAGCTGGTCAGCATTACGTGCCGCAGCTGCAGAAACACTTTGCAAAGAGGTAAAGAAATCACCACTGCCCATCTGTGCTTCAGCACCAGCTTCAATGATTTCATTAAGCATCACAGCTAAACTATCCAGTTGACGCTTAGAAATGAGTAAACGCACATCTAGGGATTGAATGGAAGCATCGGTCAAATCTTTATCCGTTACCCAGGCTTCGATATCATTGGGAGCTTGAGTTTCTGTGGCTCGTCCAAGCCACGTGACCATGCCAGCTTGTAAACTTTTTTGTATTTGCTCCGCTGCAGACTTACCTTCTGAGCTTGTAACTTCTGTAGCATCTGGCGTAGCGGTGGTTGCAACTGGCGCAGGTGGCACAGCAGTTTGCGAGCCAGAAGCTGCCTTGCTTTCATTCAAAGCCGTTTCAAGAACCTTTGCAATTTCCGTAACATATGTATTGGAAAGCTTCACAAAGTTTAATCTATCGCCAGAAGGCACCTGTAAAAGTACGGCACTGTCAGTACCTTTATTTGTGGCCAATTCCTTAAATTGCTTTTCAGCTAATTTATTATATTTTTTACGAATTTTTGGTTTTACATGAATACCAAAAATAGTCACATTATTTTCTGAAGCCAACGTGCGCAATGTCTTTTCATCAAGCTTCGTGCTATTCCATTTATGCCCGCTTTCATGTGATGGTGCATCCCCCACAAGAATAATAATACGCAAAGCTCCTTCACGCCATGCAGATTTCTCAATAGCGGTTTTTACCCCAGCAAACATATCTTCGTGCACATCCACAGAGTCCGTTGTGGTTTCTTTAACTTCTTTAAGAGTTGTCACAAAAGTGTCCAAAGATTGCAATTCAGGAGTAAAGTTTTTGGTAAGATAGCCTATATCTTTAATTTCTTCTGAATCTCTATAAGCCACAAGACCAAAATGTATACGTTCAGCCACTTCTTTCTTTTCAGCCAAGGATTTACTCATGGCTTCCAAAGTATTTCGCACTTCTTCAATATAGGGCTGCATACTGCGTGTGGTGTCCATAACCCAAACAATATCAAACTTAATTTCTTTTTTTTGCACCGCCACGTCGCTCTCTGTGGTGGTGGCGGCTTTCAACGCTTCATCATTTTTACGAATATCTGCCGATTTATCACGTTTGGCATCTTCTTTACCACTAACAGCAGCCAGTAAAAGCTTACGCCCTTCATAGCTTTCCATTTGAATTTTCTTATGTTCTAAAATGGGTAATAAATAGAATTGTTTTGTGATATCAATGGCAAGTTTTGGTTCTACAGAAATAATGGGAAAGTCAGCAGGTAAAGGAGTTGTAGCAGCATCATTTATGGCTGCATACAATGTATTCACATCTTGTGTACGCTTTTCTATGGTTTCTTTAAGTAGAGCATCAAGACTCTCTTCTTCCTCAAACATAAGAACAGATTTACGTCCCTGGGGATGGCTAAAAGCCAAGCACATGGCTTGTTTCCATTCAAACACATCAGAAGATTTCATCCATCCTGCAATGGTGCCTTTTTCATCAGTACCAACTTCATACCAGCCGGTGCCTGTTTCACGAGCTTCACCGCCCGGGCGTGTATAAACAAAGTACGGTTTAAAAACAGGAATTTGCCCATCAATGGCTGTATTTTCAGAGGCATCCTTATACAGCTTCGCTTGAGGGCGAGCTAATACCCGCAACGAAAGAGGAGATCCTTCTTCAATACTGACAGGCTTTCTTTCAGCCGCTTGTAGGTCAGAAAGCAAAAAAGTCTGCGTTACCGTTACGCACAACGCAAGCAATACGACAGGAAAAAAACGCTTCATAGCAACCTCGCAAAAAATAGATAAGAATTAACAACATCCAACATACCCAATAAACTTGCAATGGCGCGCCTCAAAGCGAGCAGGCTATCCATATGTGAGTATTAAACATTCTAAAAAATTCCACAGCGAGAGCGATTGTTTAAACTTAGAGTAACACTACAAAAACTATTAGCCTTATGCAAGTACTATTACACATTTTTCACACTTTTTATAAGTAAGAACAAAAAAAGTATTATAAAACTGCCCAATAGGATACAACTGAGATTTTGTACCATATCACTATGAAATCGTTATGAAACGTTGCTTTTTCTGCAGATATTCAACCCATCGAGATATGGACTTGAACACACGTCTCCCTAAAAATTCTCACAAGCTGGTTGTTTGACGAGTCAATCGCTCGCACTGGCCGCAGAATTTCAGAAAGAGATTCTATTTGAAGAAAAACAAAAAGCCCTCTGAGCTGTAACTCAAAAGGCTTCTTTGCAAAGTGTAACTCCGCAAGATCGAAATTTGTTGTGTTGACAGTATGCCAGAACATGTTTTTTTAATTGTATTTCATATGAACGAGCGGCGCGGCAGAGGCACCATGCCAACAATACCTTCAGCAATAGCGGCGAATACACTTTCGCTTTTAGCGGTAATACAAGATGCATCAATGTGAGTTATTAATTTTTCTTAAACTCTCGACCAATCCGCTTTTTTTAGCCTGAAGATACCCATCATATTTCACAGGACTTGTTTTTATAAAATCTTTACAAATATACACATCTTCATGGCACTTGAAGGAATTGGTGCCGTTAAAGGTTTCGCACAAAGGCTCAAGCATTTCTTCCGAATCCCACGCAGTGTGTACCACCACAACTTTCTGCCATGCACTACATGAGCCATCACCCTGCACCACCGTGTCATCCACAATAAGGCCATAAATATAATCATCATACGCTATTCCGGCGGGCGCATTGGCATAAGCATGCTTGTGCAAGCGTATTTTATTTTCTTCAAATTGCGTTCCAGGCCCCTTACGTAACTTCACGCCATAATCTGTAGCAGTGGCGTAATAATATTTTTTGCCTGTATTTTCAGCGGCGCAACTTTCCTCATTCCAAGCACCAGCAACAAAAAAACTTAATGCCAGTGCAAAAAAACACGAAAAAAGAGACATTTTCATTATACTCCACCCTCTTCAGCGACTGGCATATCAATACCAACTTCACACAACATTTTATTTTCTTCCGTTACCTATGCATCTGACAAGACGAAGTTATCTTTTTTCAAAAAAGCATAGAGGATATGTATCATGGGGTGTCCACCTCAATACCATCAACGCCTTCTTGTGCCACGCTTAGCATGCCCATGCTGACCTCCATTTTAGGCATTATCATTGCCCACCATCATTTTAATATACACCATAAGTTCTTTATAAGATGAAACATACAGCTTGCCATAAATATTTCTATTGTGAGTGCGAATGGTATTGATAGAAACATGCAACTGTTTAGCCACAGCTTGCGCGCTATAACCTTGGGTATACAGCTCAAAAACGGCTCTTTCCGATTTTGTTAGGGTTTCCAATTGCGCAATGAAGGTATTATATGCCGAAATATCCACATTTAAGAGTTCGCGTTTATCTCGACTAAGCGTTGCTTCCTCTGCGGCAAGCTTTGAACGTAGCTTCTGCTCTTTATCTTTAAAATACTCAATTAAAGAGCTAAATTCCAAAATATTTGTCTTAGTATTATTGCCCTTTTGAATTTCGGCCAAAATGGCTACAATGGGAGAGGAGTAACGCCGTGCAAAATAATAGGACAGGCCAAAAGCAATGGCTATACACAACGCAATAATGAGAGCTATATGACTGTAATAACTCCAAATCAACTTATCAACAGTATTTTTGGGCAGCATGGCCACCACATTCCATTGAGTATTTTCTTCAAGTAAATCTTGCGGAAAAATGCGTATGGGCACTTTTTTGCCCACAAATTCTTCTGTTTCATTGGAATAAATATTATAAAACTCTCCATGCGTTATGGTAAACTTTTTGGGCTCAGCCAAAAATGAATAAGGATTCCCGTGCGAGAAATTCGTATACATCGTTACCAAAGCACCTCCTTGCGCATCCATTTTTTGCGTGGCTACAAGCCCCGTAACTTCCTGCAAAGAAGGCTTTATATGCGTGTGCAAGAGATTATACAAAAGCTCACTGATTTCAAAACCACAAGCGCCATAAAACTGGCCATTTTTCCCTAAAATAGGCGCGCCAAAAAGGATGACCTTTTCCCACCCGCTGGCAAATTGATGTGGCACGGTGAGCGTGTACGAACCTTGCGAAAGGCTGTCCGTAGTAGCGCGTAATTTAGCAAAGATGGAAGCATAGGGAGTAATATTAAATTCTAAATCCCAGTTATTATGGAATTCAAAAGTGTTTTTAGCGGCAATTTGCGGCATTCCACGAAATAAAAATACCATGGGGTTGGCATCATTGGGTGAAGAAATATTCATTATCTTAAAATATAACCCACTGCGCGAGTTTTGCGCATGAGGCAAATCCGCATTTACTGTGGTATCTAAAACAACATATACGCCACTAGCTTTAGAAATATATAATGAAGACTGCAATGTAGCATTAATATTATCAAGTATTGTTGCCACAGCTTCTTTGTTATTTTCTAAATCGTTAAAGGAAAGACCTTGTTTTTCAAGGGTTTTGTCCATAATTTTACTGGCAGAAGCACTCATTTGCAAACTGTAGGCGGCTATATTGCTAAACTGCTGGGAAACACTTTTTTCATAGGTGGCTAGATAATCATCCAAAGATTTAGAAATACTTCTTTGCTTCATATTGACCACATCAAATGCCCAAAAGGCCATGATAACGCAGATAAAGACAATGAAAATAAGCAGAGAAAAATACAGCAAAAGACGCCCCTGCAAAGAATATTGCTGAGAAGCAGAAAAATGTTTGAAATAAGAGGACTTTTGCATGAACACCTATTCTTATTAAAGGCTGACTTTTTCTTGGATTTCCTGCAAAGATTTTTCCACAAGATTTTCAAGACTATCTTCTTTATTTAGCCATGCCTCGCGGTTTTTACTAAAAACTTCACGTATGGCGGCTGAAAAACGCTGCTCCATCTGGCCATAAGCTTCAAAGGAAGGAGCAGGAACAAAGAAAGAATCCTTTTTAATCTCTATGATGGTCTCATATAAGGATTTATAACGTTCATGTGGGAATTGCCTGTGTACAACATCCGACTCAAGTTTCACAAAGTCTGCTTGCCGTACAGGCATATAGCCCCCTTGCGTTACAAAGGGCAAATTTTGCTCCTGAGATACAAGCCACTTACAAAATATAGCCGCAGCTTTTTCTTTTTCAGGCGTTGACTTTATGGCACCAAGCCCACCGCCGCGCTGAATATCAATACGCTTTGCTGTGCTAAGACGCGGCTCTGGAATGCTTTTTACATGCAAGGGCAACTTCTTATTATCACTCAGTGTCATTTCATTTTTAAAATACAATACAGATGCTGAAGACTCCACGCCAGCTATGGCCTCACCCATCATGATGGGCACAGTGGCAAAGCCGGACATAAGACACACCTCGCCGCGTATGGCCGCTCGAGCCAAGGGACGCATGACCTTTTTGTACGCGGGGGTATCCCACAAAATTCTATTATCCTTAAAAAACGCCTCACCTTGTGAAAGAACATTCAAGAAAGGGTACTGCAACCACTCATCGTACATGAAAAAAGGCTTGCCTCCAGACCATGCATAATACGTGTGCGCCACGTCAAAAAAACCTTCTAAAGTGGCTAAATCTGCATAACTATGCCCCGTTTCTTTGGCAAATTTTTCAAAGATATCTTCATTGATAAAAAGAATGTTGGAGGATTTTGCCAAGGGAAAAATTTTCAACTTTCCATCAAAGGTACCCTCTTCCAAAAATTTCGGCACAAAGACCGAAAGTTCTTCCTCACTGAAGTATTTTTTCCAATCAAGAGCATGTTCCGGCCCCATGGCCTGTAGAGTTTTAGGATAACAAGCAAAAAGATCTGGCAACACAGCAGAACCGGGTTCTCTCTTAGCGGCGGACACAAGCGTTTTATGAATGGCAGAAGAATTGGACACAGAAGTCACGTTTATGATGATGCCGTGTTTTTTGCCTTCTGACCTGTTAAATTCTCGCACCAACTCATTCATGGGAGAATGAGTTTGCGCCCCGTACACATGCCAAAAAGTCAAAGACGTAGGTGTTTCCGGAGCCAAAGGAGAGTCGTCACAACCCGTAAGGAGACAGACTAAAAACAAGACACAAAGCGCGCTTCCCTTACCAAGAATCACTCTTAATGATGACCAGTATCGCATATATATTTTCATTATTTTCTCTCAATGCTGCTCGTAAGATGGCTATATTTTTTTGCGTGACAAAGCAAAAAAAAGCGCTCTCTCATATCCATGTAACAGATATTAACTTCTTCTTAACTATAACAAGAAACCCATAGGAAAAGAAGTCTTTTCTACAATACCACACAAAAATCATTACAAAGATGAATTCTAAAAAAGCGATTATATGGCTTTTTTTATATAAATTCATCTCAAGGGTGATGGCTTTTTTTCACACTGCGCTAACTGTCTATAACGTGTTTTTTTCTGTATAGCACCCACACATTCACTGAGCATGTCATTTGGGGCATATACATTTTCACACCACGTTGTAGGAGGCATATATGTCAAACGAAGATAGTTTTACTGAAGTAAGTAGTACAAGTTTTGGCGAGCGAGTGGGTAATTCTTTTAAAGGAATACTTTTGGGCCTTCTTCTTTTTATTGCAGGTACGGGCCTACTATACTGGAATGAAGGAAGAGCTGTGCGCACGGGGGATGCCATCAATGAGGCCCAAGTCGCCACCGTAACTCTGCCCAGTGTCGAAACCATTGATACCTCTTTTCATGGTAAAATGGTACACGCCACAGGTAAAGCCGTCACCACAGACCAATTAAAAGATCCTGTTACCAACATAAGTGCCAATGCCATTGCCCTTATCCGCAAGGTCTCCTATTACCAGTGGGTACAAAGCTCCACCACCAAGGAAATAAAAAATCTTGATGGCAGCACAGAAAAAACCACCACATACAACTATGAAAAAGAGTGGACTGACAAGCCCGTGAGTTCGGCCAATTTTAAAAAAATACAAGGACATCAAAATACCCTCATTGCAGACATTGAAACCAGAACATGGACTGCCAAAAATGTCGCTTTTGGGGCCTATACTCTGCCTGACTTTCTTATACATGCCATAGGCGGTGCAGAAGAGTTCACCCCTGTCATAAGCGATGCAAGCTTACAAAAAAGCCTCTTTCCCCATTATGAAGAAAGCGCAGAAAATGTGCCCCTTGTGCATGTGCGACAAAACACCCTCTATTTAGGTGAAGAACCACATGACCCGGACATTGGCGACATACGCATTGTCTACTCCGCCAAACCTCAAGGTAATGTATCCATTTTGGCGCGTGTGCAAGGCAATACTTTTGACAAATTTTTAGCCAGCAATGGAGAAAGATTCTACCAACTCAATATGGGCATTGTAAGTGACGACATTATGTACCAAAACGCTAAGAATTCCAATGACACTCTTACATGGATTTTACGCGGTGTAGGTATGGTCATGGTTGTTATTGGCCTAAACATACTTGTGGCACCACTGAGCACCATGGCCAGCATTATACCCTTATTAGGCGACCTTTTTGGCGCCGGTGCTGGCCTTGTAGCCTCCATGCTCGGCATTGCCTGGTCTTGCGTTATCATTGCCATGGCGTGGATACGCTTTAGGCCAATATTTGGCATCAGCCTTTTGGTGGGGGCCTTAGGGCTGTTCGTCTTCCTGTATATATATGGTAAAAAAAGAAAAAAAGTCCGTTCAGCCTAGTTGCTTTATCCATAGATAACACTAACAAATGGAGTAACATCATGAGTACCAAACGTATTTTAACAGCCTTAAGTCTTGTTGTGCTTTTATCCACTTCCGCCGTGGCGGCACCTTCTTTTTCTGTAAGTAAAAGTACCACTCGCTTTACAGAAAGCCTCACCCCCGAAAATATTGCAGCGGCAAAAAAACAGCAAATGGAAAAAAAAGCTGTGGTGAGTGAATCAAAATTCAACCTCGACAGAATCACCAATGCTGACCTTGCAGCCTTTGTAAAAGCTTTTCCTGAAGCTACGAACATAGAAATTCACAGTAATGAACTCTCCAGCTATGCGCCCTTGGCAGAGCTGAAAAATCTGCAAAAAATTAGAGCCAGAGCTTCAAAAATTTCGGACATGACTCCCCTTGCCAATCTCACACAGCTTCATACCATTGATATGGATTATAATGCCGCTGGGCAAGACCTTAGCTGGACGAATAAATTAGTAAATTTACAAAATATTATTCTTCTTGCCAAAGGACTTTCTTCTGTGGAGGGTCTGCCAACCTTGCCCAAACTCTATCGTATCAGCTTAGAAAGGATAGCTGCCCCGAAATTGGACGCTCTGGTTCCTGCCCTGCCCAATTTGACAACTGCCGAGTTCCGTTATGGCACATTTACCGACATAACAGCCCTCACAAAATTACCCAAACTCACCAACGTGAGTTTTTACGGCGCATCAATTAAGGATTTCAGCCCTTTGGCAACAGCCCCTACGCTTAAATCCCTCAACTATTACGCCACCAAGGGCACCGATTACTCTACCCTTGGCACATTGAAGCAAGTACAGACACTCTCAGGGGGACTCACAGATCTTGATTCCATTGCTTGGATACAGGACATGCCAAACTTAAAAAAGTTTGACGTTTTTTCCGAAAAAGTTACCGACTATACTCCCTTAAAAAATGCCCCAAACATAAATAATTTTACCATTTGGAAAATGAAGGCCCCCGTGGGAAATTTAGCTTTTCTTAAGCCCTTAAAGGACTTAGCCTACCTTAAACTTGACTCCAATGAAGGCGTAAAGGGCTATGAAGTTTTGGGTGAGCTCACAAAAATGCAATACCTATACCTCGTCGACAATGACAAGAATGAAAATCCCACCATTGACTTTGCTTTCTTACAAAAAATGCCTGATTTAAGAGGGATCAGATTAAGTGCAAGTACCGCCAAAAATTTAAATTTTCAGGGCCTTAAAAGACTTGGTAATATGAGACTTGATAAAATGAATCTCGGGGATGCCACAAAAGCTGTGGATCTATCGACATTTAAAGATCTACCTGATTTGACAATGTTGGATTTACGAGAATGCAAGCTGACCAATTTTCAAAACATGGATAATATGCCTAAATTACGTTCCTTAGATATAACAAAAAGCACTGGCATTACAGACCTATCTGTTCTTTCAAAGTTTCCGACTTTAAAAACACTGACCGTATCCAAAGACGCCTTCACCGATGCACAGCTAGCGGCAGTGCCTAAAACCATTAAAGTAAATAAGCGCTAGTAATAAACGCTCACCACATATTACAAAAGAGGGGTATTTTTTTGATCTACCTTCCTTTATACTTAAAGTACCCTTCTTTTGTAAAAAGCAGTGCAAAACCTATGAATTTATGAAGTAATAGCCTCTTAATACTCATAAAAACACCCATAATAAGCCATATATAGAAAGGACGCCGTATGCACAAGCTCTTCCCACGATTTTTTGCCCTCTGCCTTGGCCTTTTTTGCACCGTGGTAAGCTTTCACTCTTCTGCATGGGCGTCGCTCTTTAACACCATTGAGCTAAAAGATTACCAAGTACTTGCCGCGGAGGAGGTTAACTACAAGATAGAATGTAGAAGTGCTCATGAAAAATGATAATAAAAATATAAAATTAAAGGAAAATCATGAAAAAAATGTATTTTATTCTCTGCTTCTTCTGTATGGCACTTCTGCCTGCTTCTTTTGCTTTGGCAAAAGATAAAGACATTACTGTTCCCGTTACCACGGTGGCTACATACAAAGGCGGCGAATACGGTGATGGCTATTGGCTACTCTTTGAGCAAGGGGGCGAAATATTGGCTTTGTACTCACCCGACATGGTCATCAAAGAACTACAAGGCCAGGAAGGCAAAACCGTGCAAGTGCAATACGAATACAGCATGTCCTTTCACCCCAAAATGGGGGACTACATAGTCATGAAAACATTTAAAAATTTTAAAATGTTACCCCACATAACGAGCCAACAATTACTAAACTTGGAAGAAAAGTTACTGGCAGACAAAGGCCCCAAACAAGCACTATTAGACGTAGGGGCCTACTATCACTATGGCTTGCGTGGCATTAAAGCCGATGCCACGAAGGCTTTAGAATGGTATAAAAAGATTGCGGCATTTGGCATACCAGAAGCACTCATACGTGCAGGAGATATACTTATGCTACCAAATGGCCCTTTATTTTCCCACTATGAAGCCCACACTATGTACACCGAAGCCGCCAAGGCCGGATATACTCCTGCCTTCACACGCCTTGGTGACCTTTCTTTAGTGTTTGGCATGGACAGTGCGGAAATACATGCCCAAAACAAAGAAGAGAAAGAAGAGCGCAAGCAATGGGCACTCACTCTGTACACCTTTGCCGCCAAACAAAAAGATATAGATGCTGAGGCAAGACTCATAGCTATGGATCTTCCTCCCATCCTTGAAGGCTTCATTCCGCCTCAAGGGCCTTGCCCCGATAAATATTTGGGAAAAGTCACCATTCAAGGAAGATATATGGAAAACACCAGCCATAATGACGTTTGGGGAGGCTATTTTGGCTTCCTGGTGCACGCTAACGACGGTAATAGCTATGACATTGGCATGGGGCATGACTACCCCACGGAGTTTGAAGGTATTAAGCCCGGAAACACCATCACCATTCCCTTTTATAAAAAGCAAGGCCTTGATACCAAGACCGGTCTTTGTGTGGTGAAGTTTTTTCATGATGAAAAAAGCAAAATTAAAGGTTCATATATACAATGAGGAGACATGTATGCGTAACAAATTTCTAATTTTCTGTATTCTTACTCTTTTTGCAAGCTCGATCACTGTTTTGTTCATTGCCGAGGCAGAAGCTGCGCGCAGTAGCAGTAGTAGCCGAAGCAGTAGTTCCAAAAGTAGTAGTAGCTATAAAAGTGGATCTTCTAAAAACAGCTACAACCGTAATCATAGTTCCAAAAGTGTGCAACGCAGTGATTCAAAGTCTGTTTTATCTCGCACCGGTTATACACGACCGGCAACTTTAACTGCCCTTTCACCAACAAGTGGAAAATCCATACCCAGCACCTACTCTAAACCGGGAAAATTTTCGCTCTTCTCTAAGAAAAAGAAAAAAGACGGCTTTGACGATGATGATTTTGATGATGCCTTCATCGGTACAGCCTTGGGTTTTGGCGCAGGTTCCTTTCTTGGTTTTTTACTCTATGATGAAGACGTTGAAGACGCTGAAGAAGACAAAGAATCGGGTGGCTATATGTTATTTTTTATATGGATTTTCCTCATTATTGCCATTAAGTTGGCGCGTTCTTATTTTAAGAAAAAGCGTATAGCAGACGGTCGTTTGGAAAGAAAATTAAACAAGGCAAAAAGCAGAAAAGAGGAAGCAGTATGTTAAATTTCCTAAAAAAAATCGTGAGTTTTGTTTTTTTCTACCTTTTTCTTCCCGTAGCCATTATAGCTGCATTAACATTTATCCCTTGGAAACCCACACAAGACTTGCGCCATGCGGCGGCGGCTGGCGATGTGGCACTCATCCAAGAACGTATTGCCGCCGGTGAAGATATCAATATCAATACCAATACAGGCCCCTGGACACCCATAGCCTATGCGGCAGAGCGCGGTCATATGGAGGCGGTAAAAGAGTTATTAAAACATAAACCTACTCTTTATTTAACACCTTTGGTGGCTGCTGCCAGTCATGGGCACAAAAACATGGTGGAGCTTCTTTTACAAGACGCACACTATGGGGCATGGATCGTCAAGCAAAGTGAGCAATTATATGAAGTATTTAAAGGCGCAGCCACGGATGACAACCTTGAAATGCTGGAATTTTTGAATACTATCCCTCTGTTGAAAGACAGCCCCAATGCCCTTGATGAAGCATTGGTGGAAGCCAGCCTACAAGGGCAAGAAAAGGCCGTGGATTGGCTCATTGCCAAGGGAGCAAGCGTTCACTACGTCACTTCACCGGACAAATACACGCCGCTCATGATGGCAGCCGTAATCAACAATGAAGCACTGGTGAAAAAATTTATAGACCTTGGCGCCCATATAGGAGCAACAGCTAGTTCAGGCGAAACGGCCCTGTCTGTAGCAAAAAACCTTGGCCACACCAATACTGCCCAATTACTTCAAGCTGCCCATGCTAAACAGGTACAATAGTCGACACTGAAAAAGTATTTAACTATCAGTACAGATAAAAGTTTTAGTTTGAATATCTTAATAAATTTTACCAGAAATTAACGTATGCAATACTTTTTCAGATGTCGACAACACAAGGCATGCCTTGCCGCCACGTAAAATAAGCCAAATTTTACTTCTGGCGTCCCCGAAAGGGGTGTTTGGAGTGAACGTGCCTTTCTTAAAAACGTATGAAAATACGTTTTTAAGCATCGGTAATAATAGCCCATTGCCAATCCCATACGGAACGTTACTAGAAAAAGGCAACTCAGTGGAATACGCCCCTTATGGCGAAGCAAAAAGAAAAAACAATGGGATTTTTATAGAGTGCTTTAAAGTAAACACAATAATAACGTTTTAGCATGTACACATAAAAAGCTTCATCACAATGATGAAGCTTTTTTTATCATCTTTCACAGTATATTACATAAATTCATTGCCGTAATGATGGTATTTATTTGCAAAGTGATACACATATGTAGAAGAAAAAACAAACTGCAGTGCTCAGTATTGCACCACCCACAAGGAGTTGTATATGAATAAAAAAATGATTCTCTCCATGGGGCTTTTTTGCCCCCTTCTTTTACAAAGCCCTGCAATGAGCTTTAGCCTTAGTGATATGAACAACGTCATCAACACCACTAATAATGTGATAAATACTGTGACGCAACAGAGTAAACCAGCGCAAAATACTTCCACAGCCACGCCAGCACAAAGGCCCAGCCACGCGCCCGCACAAAATACAAGTCAAAGTGCGACAGCATCTTCTCAAAACTATGGAACTGTGGATATGCCTAAGAGACATACCATAAACTCTGTGTATATGAAAAACGCCATAGCCCAGCGTAAATCAGAAATAGGCGATGATTTTGTGGAGCTTATCTTTATGGAACCTGCTTTACGCCCTTTCAAACAATCCAAATGGCCCCACAAAATTACACATTATTCCATGAAAGTAGCCACCATTTCTAAGAAAGACGGTAAGCATTTCCTTAAAGTTTCAGACATGCAAATTTTTGGCGATGGTTCTTCTCAAAGCAATTATCGATTTCTCACGCCCATGTCCAATGCCGTGCAAGGCTATGTAAATTATACAAAATAAAGGAAAGAAACCATGCGTTCATATCTACTTTTCATGGTGTTTACAGCGTTAATTACAATGGCTCCATGCTCAGTGCTGGCAAAAACTACCCTCGCTGACGCACTTATTGACGCCGCCGGTGCCGGCGATATAGCCAAAGTGCAAAATCTTTTGCAACAAGGTGCTGATGTGAATGAAAAAAATAAAAATGGCTTCTCTCCTCTGATTTTGGCCTGTCTTTTTGGGAAAAGTGATGTGGCCAAAGTACTCTTAGATAAAGGGGCAAATGTCAACATTCAAGATGACGGCGGCATGGCTCCTATCATCTTGGCAGCGGGTAATGGTAATGTTCCTCTTATGAAAATATTATTAGCCAAAGGCGCAAAATTGGATATGACTGACAATAAAGGCCGCACAGCCATGCACTTTGCCGCCATGCGTAGCAAGCTTAACGCGTTACAATTTTTGCTAGAAACTGGCGCAGACTTACAATCTCTGGATAGTGAAGGTAATACGCCACTTCTGGCGCACATTGCCAACAAACCTGCTGCGAACGCAGATATAATTAACTTTTTCCTTACAAATGGCTCTGCCATCAACACACAAAATACAAAGGGGTACACAGCCTTCACCTTAGCTGTGCACGGGGAAAATGCAGATATCGTGCAATTACTTTTAAAAAATAATGCCAATAAAGAACTCTTGCCACCTTCTGAGACTCTTCGCTCTCTGGCCGCAACCAATAAACATCGAAATGGCGTGCTGGAAATTCTGGGAGAATCCACTGCGGCGGATCTCCCCAAACATTATGAAATTGACCCCACCATCATGCAAAATGCTAAAGCAAAAGGGCGTGAAATTCATGGTGAAAATTTTGTGGATATGATTTTTCTGGAGCCGCGCTTACGTGTTTTTAAAGCCTCCAAATGGCCTCATAAGGTTACGCATCATTCCATGCGTGTTGGCCTTATTTACAAAGAAAATGGGCAAGTCATTATGGGTATTTACGACTTACAAGTCTTTGGTAATGGGTCATCACTTAAAAATTATAGGTTTCATATCCCCATGAATCTTGGAACAAACAATAAAACAGTGGTCAACTATTAACCCAAAATAATTAAGGACTTTGCAAAACAACATCTTTCTTCATGGCTTTACTGGCTTTAATGGTCAAGCCAGCAAAGCTATGCACATGTCATTAAAACAGCAGTAAACTCTTTTATAAGGAAGCCCCATGAGAAAACATTTGACCACGTGCCTGCTGGTGCCTTTATTAGCTTCTTTTCTGCCCTTCAGCACTGCCCATGCCTACACGCCCCCTGTGCCGGAGAGATACACTTGGCGTGATAGCTGGACTTTGTACCCCCAAGATGCCGACTTACGTTTAGCTCGCCATATAAGCCTACACACAAAGACACAGCCTCACTTCTTACAAGAATGGGAAAATGGCTCGGCAGTGCTCTTTCCTGTGCATATCAGCGAGGCTGGCGCTTACCACATCAGCATTACTTACAGCCGACAAAGTGTCATGCAAAAAAGTTTCACTGTGGGAGTATTTGTCCTTAACGAACCCACCCTACACAGTATGCTTAACGCCAGTTCTCATTTTTATGCAGAACTTCCCATTACCAAAGATTGGACGGAGTTTACGCAAAAAACTCTAGGCACTCTCACCTTACCTCAAGGCTCCATGTATCTCCTTTTCACCAATAAAGAGCATTTTCCTCATGAATATGTCATGAATTTGCAACAAGTGCGCTTACATAAAAAATAAAAAATGCCCTCACATACCTCGGTATGTAAGGGCATATATTCAGTATTTCAAATAGGTATTACGCAGGAAACACTTGCCCGAAGTAGTCCTCTATTTCATCTTCCTGCACGCTAGTAGGATAGCTGATGGAAGTATAGCCATCGCCGGAGAAACTTCTGTCCACCTCCACAAGCAGATGCACTGTATCCTCATCCACAATAAAGCTAAGCTCCACTTCTTCAATGGTGCGGCTATGCCAGCTAAACCCACCACTGGGACGCATTTCTATTTCTTGATATACGCCGGACGAACTAGAGAAGTTCGGTGCATTCAAATACCCCACTTCCACATCTACTTTCTTAAACTCAAAGCCATTTTGCACAAATTTATCTAACATGAGAGCCACAGCCGGGTGCGGCTGTACAGTAAGGTAATCACGGTCGCCGCTATCCATGCCAGATTCAATATCAAGATCTGTGTACACCCAAACTTTGGATTCATTTTTCCCTGCAGCAATGGAAGTTATGGGCGTTTCTGCCGGCAATTTGAAGCTAAAAGGAATTTCGTAGGACTGCCCCGCCTCCACCTTCATGGATTGATCTATCTTCACGGCCCCCACAGCCTTGGCGGTGGTATAGTCCTCTTCTTCGCCGTCCACTTCCCGCGTGCCCTGCGCTAAAGTCATAACAGAGATAGTCACATGATTAATATCTTGATCTACTTTTCCGCCATGAATATGCACTGTACCCACAAGAGTTCCCCCCTGCGTTATTGTCATACCTTCGAGCACCGTGTCCACTTTAGCATTACCAATGCCTACTTTCGCTAACAATTTACCAAACATATAGACTCCTTATGCATTACTCTCAATGAAGTGAAGTTTATTTCTTTTTTTCCATATTTTCAACATGTTCAAGAATCAGCACAACCGCTTTTTCATTACCATTATCTTGCGCGTAGGTCAGGGTTGATTGCCCATCATTATCGGCAAGTAAGGGGTCGGCACCGTGAGCCAAAAGTAGCTTCATAAGCTCTTCTGAACCGTCCATGACCACAAACATAAATGCTGTAGCGCCGTCATTATCTCTGGCATTTACATCCACTTTTTTATCCAGCAAAAACTTCACGCAAGACATAAAACCAGGAGAAGCGGCGTGCATAAGCATGGTAGCACCACTGTTAGAAGTAGCCTTTATGTCTGCGCCATTTTGCAAGAAGAAAAGCATCATTTTTTCTTGATCATGATTGCTGGCAACCATGGCAGGCGTTTCACCACGGCTATTTTTAGCATTAATATTTGCTTTATTTTTAAGTAAAACCTTTGCAACTTCCTCCTTGCCCAGCGTTGCGGCATAAAGAAGCGCCGTCATACCGTTTTTGTCGGCAAGGTCCACAGTAGCTTTATTATCAAGCAAAAGCTGCGCAATTTTTACATCCCCCATGGCCGTCGCAAGTATAAGCGGTGTTATACCGTGCTCGTTGGAGACATTGACATCAGTACCTCCCTTGAGAAGTTCCTCCACTTGATTAACATTTTTTTCTTGTATGGCTTGCAACAACGCATTGGCCCATGAAAGACTGGGAACAAGAAAAAGAAGACAAAAACAAAGACTACAAATTTTATGACGCATACTTTCTCCTTATACGTTAAAAAACAGGAAATATCATTTACATCATGTTGTATATCATGAGATGAATCAAGAGGTAGGTAGCATAATTCATTATTGTGATGATGAATTTATATCTCTTCATACGAACAAGAGAATTATAGAAATATAACGCTTTGTAATTTTGTCAAAAAACCTTAATGCATATAACACCTTAAAATTATAAATAATACACAGTTTCATCTCGACAATGAGAAAAGTAAAACTCTTATTTTTTCAAACACATACCAGTATACACCATTTTTTTCTTTCCCACCTCAATCCTCTGCCAATACTCCACATTTTTTTCATTTTACCCTCAACCACGCCAAAGACGTAACGTGCCGCGCTTTGGGCATAGCCCGACCAATCACTGCTTTACTCACTTTCACGAATGCCTGGGACGCAGTTTGGCACAGCATGAGCCACTGATTTTGCCTTTACATACGAAAAACCTTCGCCGAGCATTGGAGTTTCTAACGAGGTTCTTTCTAAAGCGGGGCCTTGGCAAGATTATACACCGATCACGGTGAAATCTTGAAAGCTCTGGGGAGTTGTGGAATTGATATAGATGATGGGTAATCTGTTAAAATAAAAAAATCCCTCAGAAAATAAATTCTGAAGGATTATAATTTTTATTTGGCGTCCCCTAGGGGATTTGAACCCCTGTCGACGCCGTGAAAGGGCG
>CAYJHD010000002.1:0-81864 GCA_964370015.1 uncultured Desulfovibrionaceae bacterium
ATCCTTTAGTGCTAAAAATGCTTAGACAGAATTCTCTCAGCTAGTCATGACCCTTATTTTTTAACAGCTTGCGAGAAGATTATGAAAGGGGCATTTTATGGAAAATCGTTGGAAATAGGCAGTCTTAATAGGCTGTTATGTCATTTTTCCTTGCGCATATGCAAAATCCAATGATGCAAGGTCTTATAAAGCAAATCAGCATCAATGGGTTTTGTTATATGGTCATTCATACCGTGCGAAAGGCTAATTTCTTTATCTCCTTTCATGGCATGGGCTGACATGGCAATTATAGGTAAGTGTGCGTATTTTTTCTGTGCTCGAATGTGCTGTGTGGCAGTATAGCCATCCATAATAGGCATTTGAATGTCCATAAGAATGGCGTCATAGGTTGTACTATTTAATCTTTCTAAACCATCAGCGCCGTTATGTGCAATGTCCAGCGTATATCCGACGGCTTTCAAAATTTCTTGCGCAACAATTTGGTTGATTTCATTATCTTCCACCAAAAGTAAGTGCCCAAGTTCTAAGTTTTCATAATTATTATATAAAGTGCTTTCTTGATTCTGTGCTATCGTTTGTGATTGGGTGTGCAGGGAAAAAATAGCGCTACAATAAAAAGTAGAGCCTTTGCCAAGCTCGCTTTCTACCCAAATATCTCCGCGCATCATGCTGATAATACTACGCGAAATGACAAGCCCAAGACCTGTTCCGCCGTATTTACGGGTGACAGAAGTATCTGCTTGCGAAAAAGCTGTAAAAAGTCGATCCACTTGCTCTGGACTTAGCCCGATGCCTGTGTCGCGCACGGCAAAACAACACTGTATTTCGTTTGTATCGCATAAGGTACTTTCAATTTCTAAAGAAACAGAACCGGAACGCGTAAATTTAATGGCATTACTTACCAAATTAAAAAGCACTTGTTTGAGGCGTAAAGCATCACCCAGAAGGCACATTTGTGCTTGTTCTCCCGCTTTTACATGCAGCTCTAGTCCTTTTTTAGCGCTGGTGGGGCCGTATAAATCCATAACATCCTTACAAATTCCCTCTAAAGTAAAAGGATGCTCTTCTATGTGTAGCTTTCCAGCTTCAATTTTTGAAAAATCTAAAATATCATTGATGATACGCATGAGATTATTGGCAGAAAAAACGCTTTTATTGACATAATCTTCTTGTACTTCAGACATGGAAGTTTGCTGTAATAGGTGCAAAAGCCCTAAGATACCGTTCATGGGTGTGCGTATTTCGTGGCTCATATTGGCCAAAAATTCACCTTTGGTCTTCGTGCTTTGCTCTGCCAGTTCTTTGGCGGTGCGTAGTTCAAGTTCATTAAGGGCAATTTCTTGCAACATGGCTTTTTGTTCGCGCAAATCCCTTGAATAGATAATAATACCATGTCTTCCCTGATACGAGGTGCGCACGGCAAGCACATCCAAAGGGATAATTTCTTGTGTAACAGAATGCTGGCATACGATTTCAGTTGTGTAGTTTCCTTTACTATAGCCTTCAGTGAGGATTTGGCGCATGAGTTCTCTTGTTTCAACGCCATTGGGTTGTATTTCTGGTGCAATTTTATAAAAATTGGCTATGAAGTCGTTAGTGTTTTCAAAACCAAAAAGGTGTATGCCTTCTCTATTGGTGTAAATAAGTTCAAAGTTTTCGTCCCAAAAATTTACACAAAGTGGTAATGAATCTAGCATAATGGTATTTCTTAGTTCAGATTCTTTGAGTAATTCTTCGGATGTTTTAAGCTCTCGTAAATCCTTGGCAAAGGAAACAACAATATCTTCGCCATCTAAACTGGAGCGCGCGAGGTATATCTCCATGGGGATAAGCTCGCCATCTCCGGTACAGTGTAGCCACTCAAAGCGCTTAAAACCTTTTTCAAGAACTTCTATATGATTGGCAAATACAGTGTCTTTAGAATTTCTGCCGTCGGGCTGATAAGTGGGTGAGGTATTATATAAATTGGCAAAATATTCTTCTTTGGTGTCAAATTTAAAAACACGTAGCACTTCTTGATTGCAGTCAAACATTTCGCCGGCTTTATTCCAAAACATAATGCAAAGCGGTACATGTTCGCTGATGAGGGCATTACGCTCTTCCATGAGCGCTGATTTTTTTTCCATGGCTTTAAATTCGCGTAAGTCGCGAATATATCCCAGCACATAGTAATCATTTTGAAATTCTATGCGAATAAGGGTAACTTCGGTGGGAATGGGCTCACCATCAAGATTTTGATGCATCCATTCCATGCGGCAAAATCCTTCGCTAAAGACTATGCCCATTTTTTCTTGTACATTATCAAGAGATGTGCGTCCATTGGGCTGGTGTTCAGGTGATAAAGCAATGAAATTTTCTAAAAACTCTTGCTTTGTTTTTAAACCAAAAAGCTTAGGCGCTGCTAGGTTACAGTCCATAATATGAAAATTTTTATTCCAAAGGGTTGCACATAAAGGCATGGAGTCAAACATGATTTTCATGTGAGCATCGGCTTGACGCGCTAGTTCTCGACTGCTTTTTAATTCACCAACATCTCTTGTATACTCAACAACAACTCTTTCCCCAGCAACTTCTACACAAGTGAGAATGACATCGGCATAAATAGTTTTTCCAGCAAGTGTTAAAAATTCCCATTCGGTTTGGTACTGACCGTCATTGAAGGCCCGTTCAAGAATATCTAAAGAATACTCTATGGAGTTTTTTCCATTGGGTTGTGTAAGGGGATAAATATTATAAATATTTTCTCTAAACTCAGAGAGGTTTGCAAAGTTGTAGAGCTTTAAACTGGCTTGATTGCATGCAAGCAAATCATTAGACCTATTCCAAATATTAATACTAATGGGGGCAGCATTTACTATGGCTTCGAAGTGGTCCTGTGTCTGTCCAGGCATAGGAGTGTTTTTTTTGCGCAAGTCTGTATAATATGCAATAACAACATTTTGTCCTTGGTATGGCATACATTTTAAGGAGTATTTTACGAAAAATACAGCGCCTGCTTTATCTTGGTGTTGCCACGTGAATTCGTATGCTTCTTCTTGAAAAGCCTGCTGCAGATATTCTGTTCCCAATGTGTAAGAATTTTTGCCGTTGGGTTGTAGGAAGGGAGATGTATCACGCAAGTGCTGAGCAAAATTTTTTATGGTATCTCTTTCAAAAAGCTGTAAAAAAGCGTCTGTATAAAATACAGGAATACCTTCATGTGTCCAACAGCTCAACTCTATGGGGAGAAGTTCGAGCACGTCACGGTAGAAATCAGCTGAGGGGGGAGTGTGAGAAAATAGAAGCATATATCCACCTTAAACGTGTTAAGTATATTGTCATGGTGTAAATACTTCTATAAAGTATACTAGTTACAGGGAAATAGCAATGGTATTCAAGGCTAAATCTTTTTATTTTCCCGCTGTTACGTAGGTAAAATTCTTGTACGGCTATTGTCCTTATACTGAGAATTTGCTATTGAGTTGGGGGCATGCGTAAAAAGCGCATGCGTGATGTTTGGTGTAAAGCTTGACTTTGAAAAGTAATCATAAAAGTCTTAAGCTTACGGAGTTTATTTTTATCCTGCGTAGTGAAAAGTCGCATGGGCTTTTCACCGCAAAGCATGAAAAAATATTAGTTAATTTGTATTGTTTAGTATGGTTGAGAAAAATATGAATATAGTCGTGCGAGGGATTGGAGAAGCGCTCTTATCAGCTTTTCTTTTTGCTTTAATTCCTTTTTTCTTTATTCCCTTACATCGTGTTGGCTTAAGCCCAGAGTCCGGTGCTTTTTATCGTCTTTTTTTTGCCGCTGTATTTTCATTGGGCATAGTGATTTGGCGTAAGCATACTTTGCGTGTCACAAAGGCGCAAATTCCTAGTCTCGCGGGAGTTATTCTGTCTTATGTTGTGGTAACCATAGGTTTTTTCACATCATTAACGCTTATGCCAAGCGGCATTGCTGCCACTTTGCTTTTTACAAACCCCCTTTTTGTGATGCTCTTCATGTTTTTGTTTTATAAAGAAAAAATAGAGCTGTATAAAATAGTTTTAAGCCTTCTTACCTGTCTTGGCATAGCCACCATGTCTGGTTTTTTCAGTGCGCAAATGCATTTGAATCTAGAAGGCTTCATTTATATAATGCTGGCATCATTGGCGTATGCTAGTTATGTCATCTGTATAGGGCAGAGCAATAAGCATAAAATATCTAATGATGTTTTATCTTTTTACCTGTTTTTTGTTTGTAGCTTGGCTTTGCTAGTGTATGCTTTGTATAAAGATGCTTTTATGCTCCCAAGAAGCGGCATGGAAGTGGTCTCTTTAGCAGCATTGGCTCTGTGTACTGCTTTTTTAAGTAATATCTTGTTAATTATGGCTATTGCAAAAATTGGCTCCACGTTAAGTTCCATCTTGGGAACTTTGGAACCGGTCATCGCTGTGGGTATAGGTATTATGCTTTTTAATGAATCCGCGAGTGTTACAGTGCTTGGCGGTATAATGCTTACCATTGTGACAGTTTCTTTGATAACGCTTATTCCTTTTTTGAGAAGTAATTAAAGTTACGTGATTTAAAATACCTGCAAAAAAAGCCCCAAGGTAACGTGTCTTTTTACTTTGGGGCTTTTGTTATGCGTTTTGCGTCTATATTTATTCGCTGGGATTTATGACGCCCACAAAGGGGTGGGGCCCAGAAAATGTATACTCATTGGGGATTTGGCAAAAATGGCTTTGACAATGCTTGCCATCAAAATGGTGCATTACATAGCCTGCGGCTTCCATATTGAAGGTGTCTCCACCTTCAGGGCTAAGGTCAAGGTCAATTTGCATGGCGGTGGAGGGGGCACAAAGGCATAATGTATTAGCCCACAAGGTGGTGAACGCTCTGTGCATATGACCGCAACAGAGGCGTACATTTTTGTGTTTTTGCAAAATGCGCGCAAACTCTTCTTGTCCTTTAAAGGGTTCATCCATGGCCCCCATGCCGGCAAGGAAAGGGGGGTGATGCATGAAGAGTAAGGTTGGTCGCTCTGTATCCATGCTCAATGTATTTTCAAGCCATGCGGCCACCTTGGGAATCAAATGCCCGCTGTGTGAACCGGCAAGGGTGGTATCAAGCATGACACAACGCATGGGCAAATGCTCCACAGTGTAGCAAATATGCGGTGCAATGCTTACATCCACAGGGCAGTAAGGGGCCAAGTATTCACGCATGCGAGGGCCATGGTCGTGGTTACCAGGGAGAACATACACAGGAATGCTTGCGGCAAGCTTTTGTAAAAGGCCTTGTACGAGGGTATAGGCTTCCGCTTTGCCACTGCTGGCCACATCTCCGGTAATAACCACAAGGTCTGGCTTTTGCTTGAGTGATAAAACATGCTCCACAGCGCGTTCTGCCAAAGAATTGGTGGGAGCAACGCCATAGGCTAAAGTACCCACAGGTTCCACATGTAAATCTGAAAGTTGTAGTACTATCATAATGCTACATGGTAAAAAGCATGAGGCTTTCAGCTGTAAGGTTCACACCAACGCGTGTGCCTTTGGCAAGGGCTTGTTGTTGGCCCAACATGTCTACCTTGATGATGCTTTCTTCTTCATTTGCTTCGTTAAAGAGAATGCTTACGCGCGTTTTATCACCCAAGAAGTGAGAAGCTAAAACTGTGCCGCGTAGTACATCGGGGGTGCTGTCATCAAAGATGAGGCGTGCTTTTTCTGGACGGAAAAAGGCCATGACATCGCCTTGACCCAAGTGAGCATATTGAGGAAGGTTTTGGCGCGATACACGTCCGCCGCCTGGTAAATAGACATATTCTGCGTCCATTCGACCCAATAAGGTGTTGGAGCCACCCACAAAGCCTGCCACAAAAGGCGTGGCTGGGGTGTGATAAATCTCTTGAGGAGATCCCACTTGCACAATATGACCGCCATGCATGACCACAATGGTATCGCCAAGGCTCATGGCTTCTTCTTGATCGTGGGTTACAATGACGGTGGTAATGCCAAGCTCTGTGAGTACTTGATCAAGCTCTTCTCGCACAGAAACGCGCAAGAGGGCATCCAGCGCCGTGAGAGGTTCATCGAGTAGTAAGATGCGTGGGCGAATGGCCAAAGCGCGTGCCAAGGCAACACGTTGCTTTTGCCCGCCGCTCAACGATTGAATGCGTCTATCACCCATGCTACCAAGGCGTACTAAATCAAGCATTTCTTGTACGGTGGCTTTTTGTATTTTGGAATCTTGCCCACGAACTTTAAGTCCATAGGCCACATTCTCCGCCACAGTTAAATGTGGGAATAGAGCATATTGTTGAAACATCATGCCAATATGACGTTGTTCTACGGGAATATTGGTCACATCTTCTGTACCAATGTGGATTTCGCCGCCTTTGTCTGGGGTTTCCAAACCGGCAATGATGCGTAATGTTGTGGTTTTTCCGCATCCTGAAGGTCCCAATAAGACTAACTTATTACCGGCAGGAATATGCAGAGAAAAGGGTTTCAGCACATTATTGGTGCCGTATGTCTTGGAACAATTTTTTAAATCTATGCTTACGGGGTCAAAAGGTTTTTTATTTGTACGGCTTATATGTTGTTGTGTCGACATGGTGTTATCCGTGGTTGATGGTGTGGAGCGTGAGGTCATGGATTGTAATAACAAAGGTACTCGTTGCATGAGGATGAGAATGGGCACAATAAGGATTAAGAAAATCACTGTATAGGCAGAGCCCACTTCAAGGCGCATGGAGACATAGCTATCGGCCAGACCCACAGGTAATGTGCGTGTAAAGGGTGTTTGTAGCATCCATGAAATATTAAACTCACCGATGGAAAGCGTGAGCACCATGAGGGAACCGGCCAAGATGCCGGGCCCTGCCAAGGGAACAATTACACCCAAAAATCGGCGAAATTCTGAGGCTCCCAAGGTGGCTGCAGCTTCTTCAAAATCATTCATGGGAACCACACGCAAAACTGCCGTTACTGAGCGTACCATGAAGGGTAAGCAAAAGATAACGTGGCCAACCAATAGAAAAAGCCAGCTGTGTCTAAACCATGAGATGGAACCCCACGTGAGTAATATACCAAGGCCTATGGCCATGCCGGGTATGGAAAGAGGGAGTACTAAAGCTTCTTCAAAAAAAGCAGCCCATTTTGATTTACCGCATTTCACAAGGGCATATGCGGCGGGTACACCAAGCACTATACAACACAGCAAAGTGGCAAAGGCCAAATAAATACTGCGAAAAATAGTGTCGCCATAGGTATCTAAAACCTTAGCAAACCATTCCAAGGTAAAGCCGGCGGAAAAACCGCGAAAAGCATTGACCATGAAAGCTGTTAAAATGGTTTGCACTACGGGAATCATTAAGAATGCGCAACAAAGCAGCGTGACTCCCATTTGAGACCAATAAAAAGAATTTTTTCTCATGCGCCTGCCTTTAAATCTTCGGTATTATCGCCAAAAATGCGAGCTAAAAAGAGTACAGCCCACGTGACAATGCCAAGTACTACAGAAAGCATGGCAGCTGTGGCAAAGTTAGCGGAAAGGGTGAACTCTGTATAAATAAGTATGGGTAAGACATCTATGTCGGTGGCTAGGGTAAATGCTGTTCCAAAGGCGCCAATGGATGTGGCAAAGCAAATGGCCCCTGTGGATATGAGGGCAGGTGTCATGCTGGGTATGGTCACATGACGCAACACTTGCATGGGGCTTGCGCCAAGAGTTCTGGCCGCTTCTTCAAGCGATACGTCCATCTTGCTCACTGCTGCCATGACTGTGGTTATGACGCGTGGTAAGGAGAAGTATAAGTAACCAGCAAAAAGACCTGCCAAAGAATAGGCAAAAACCCACTTGGAGCCCACGAGCATTTTGGAAAGCTCTCCGATGAGGCCTTGGCGTCCGGCCAACATAATAATCATAAAGCCAACAACGACGCCCGGAAAGGAGAGGGGGAGAGTGAGCATACTTATGATGGTATTACGAAAAGGGAAGGTGTTTCTTTCCAGAAAGATGCCAGCAAAGCCACCAATGATGAGACTTACAATGGTCACCAGTATGGATAAAAATACTGTGGCTAGTAAGGCTGTCCAGTAGCGCGAGTTAGTCAGTATTTGCAAATAAAGTGCAACACCTTCTGGTCCGCTAATGGATTGGGGAATAAGTAAGGAAACTGGCAAAAGAAAAAATGCTAAAAAGACGGCAATGGATGGGACTAAACAATAGAGCACAAAGGTATTTTTGCGCATGCATACTCCTAAAGAGCAAAGGGGCTATAAAAGGGAAAGGGCTCTCCCCAAGGATGCGGGGAGAGCTTTGTATCACAAATATCTATTTGGTATTTTCCAAAAATTTGGTGGTGAAGTCTTTTTGTACTTCAGCCATTTTGCCATAATCCACTGTTTTAGCGCGGGCATAGTCTGCTGCGGGCAAGAATTTTGCTGCAGTTTCTTTATCCATGGCAGAAGCAATTACAGGCATGAGGAAATTTTGGGCCCAGAAATTTTGACCTTTGGGGCTTTGCACAAAATCCATAACTTTTTTGCCATTTTCATTGTGAGGAGAATTCTTCACCAGACTCATGACATAAGGTACTTGTAAGGTGCCTTCGGCAGGAATAACAAAGGCAATGTTGGCTTGGTCTTTGTATTTTGCTCTGTACGCGTTGAAGTCATAGTCGAGTAAGATGGGAATTTCGCCGGAAAGAACGCGAGCATAGGAAGTTTGCTTGGGCATGATGGGATCATTTTTAGCAAGTTCTTTAAAATATTGTAAGGCGGGTGTGAAATCTTCTAAAGAACCGCCAAGACCCACGTTGGCAGCCATGGTGGAAACATAGCCCACAAAAGCAGAAGAGGGATCTAAAAAGCCTACCATACCTTTGTATTGTGGGTCGAGTAGATCTTTCCAAGATGTGGGAATGGGCTTGCCTTCAAGGGCGTCCACGTTAACCATGAAACCTAAGGTACCGGAGTGAGTGGCTACCCACCAACCTTCAGGGTCTTTTAAACCTGCGGGAATTTGATCCCAGTAAGGTCCCTTATAGGGGGCAAGTACGTCAGCATTTTTTGCGTTAATGGCAAAGGAAACGCCAAGATAGGTAACGTCTGCCACAGGATTGCTTTTTTCTGCAATGAGCTGAGATACGGATTGGCCGGAATTTTTATTATCTTGAGGGACAGAAATACCTATCTCTTTCTCAATAAGTTTGAGCTGTTCTCCCCAGCCTGCCCATTCGCTGGGGCAGTTGTAACAAATGGCTTGTTCTGCCAAGGCCACTGAAAAGGTACCAAAGCTCATAATGAGCGACAAAACCATAATGCGCAAACATGTACTTAGCATGAATTCTCCTGAAAACTAGTTAGAAATTTTGAATATTACACAAAAAACATAAAATATGCTGTATTTGTGTAGATGCGAGTGCGGTAGTGTTACAATAATGTAGTTTTTTTGTAAACAATGGCGGTGATAAATTTTTATTTTTCTTTAGCCACCTGAGAGAAGCTTAAAATTTATGCTGTGTAAAATGATAGTGCGTGTCACTTGTTGCTAGGCTACACATGTTTTTGTGTTTGCTGTGTCCTGCGAGGTGAGCACTATACGCATGGACGTGCGTTGTGATTTGTTTTAGAAGTTTGTTGGATACAGCATTGAATCGTACAATGTGCTTAAATTTATATACATTAACTTTTGCTATGCTAAATAGATTTAACTAGCACGGTGGATATTGTATGCGTATTGTAGAAAAATCTATTTTTTAGTGAGTAACCGTGATAAAAAACGCCCTTATTGAGTACATTCGTCCTGTGGAAATACAAAGTGAATTGGAACGAAAAGCTTTTCTTTTTCTCTTTATTTTAACCTTTGCACAGATTGTTGCCTTTCAAACATGGCAAACGCTGTATACAAACTTTATTGTGGAATCGGTGGGGCTTAACGCTGCCGAAAACGGCATGGTGCAATCCGTTCGCGAGTTGCCGGGGCTTTTGGCTGTGACGGTCATCTTTTGGTTAAGATTTGTTAAAGAAACCTCCTTGGCTTTGATTGCTGTATTCTTTTTGGGTATTGGCGTGGCCATGACGGGATTTTTCCCTACCTTTACAGGTATTTTGCTTTCCACCTTTTGTATGTCCGTGGGTTTTCATTACTTTGAAACGGTGAACCAATCTCTCACTTTGCAGTCCTTTGGAACGCGAGTTTCTCCCCTTGTATTTGGCCGCTTGCGTAGTATTTCAGCTTTGGGAAATATATTGGCGGCTGTTTTTATTTTATCGTGCGCTGCCTTTTTTTCTTATGTGCAATTTTACCTCTTGGCAGGGGGGGGAGCCGTGCTTGGTGCTGCGCTGGCATGGTACAAGAAACCAGATTTAAGCCTCTTACCTGCACAGCAAAAAAAGCTTATTTTCAAGAAAAAATATTGGCTATTTTACACACTCACCTTTTTATCTGGCGGGCGTAGGCAGATTTTTACTATTTTCTCTTTATTTTTACTGGTGGAAAAATTCGACTATACCGTCACCATGGTGACTACGCTTTTTCTTATTAATAATACGGTAAATTGGTTTTTAAATCCTGTTGTGGGACGTCTTATTAATGCTTATGGTGAACAAAAGCTGCTTACTTTTCAATTTCTTCCTGCCATAGGTATATTTTTAGGTTATGCCTATGTAGATGTGGGTATTATTGTGGCTGTTTTGTACATACTAGATCAATTTACCTTCAATTTTAATATAGCAGAGAAAACCTTCTTTCAAAAAATGGGCGAAGCTGAAGATATTTCACCTAGTATGGCAGTCTCTTTCACCATTAATCATATTTCAGCTGTCATTGTACCTGTGGTGGGCGGGGCTTTGTGGCTTTGGGATTATAGGTTGCCATTTATTTTAGGAGCCATTTTGGCGTGTATTTCTCTTTTTCTTGTGCAATATATCAATATTGAAATAGCTAAAAATACAAAATAAATTTTCCAAGGGAATATCTGTAAGAAAGAGTTGGGAATATTTTTATCTTGCTTACAAAATGAAATAAGGGACACCAGGTAGTGTCCCTTATTTGCGCGATACTATAAAGTATTTAATTATGTATTAAGTAATGCTTTCAACGGTATATCTGTAAGCGTCGCGCAGTGTATGGGCAATGCTCACATCATCGTTGTACAACTCGGATTGGAAGTCATTTTGAAATGGCTTGTCGCTAGGCATACAAAAAAGTACTGTTTCCCATAAGGTGTTAGAGCAATGTTTTAGATAGAAGGTATAGTGAGAATTATACGCCAGTACGCGTTTGTATATTTGAAAAATATCATTGGTTTTATGGTATACACATATGGCCATTTTGGGATGTAGGTTTTGAATGGTATTTTTAGCACCTTTAAGGGCAGCCATTTCGCTACCTTCGATGTCCATTTTTAAAAAATCTAAGCGATCTAGTCCTTGCTCCTGCAAAAATGAATCGATGGATCGAGTCTCTACGCGTACACTGCCTTCAGTTCTTAAGTTCGCCCCTGGGGTGTTTTGTTCGGCAATATGTACATGTCCATCCACATCGCTTACGCCTGCTTGCACCAAGTGCACATGAGGAATATGGCCCATATTTTCTTGTAAAGTTGTAAAGGTTTTTTGCATGGGTTCAAAAGCATAAACCTTACCGGTGTCACCTACGCATTGTTCAAAATAGCTCACGGTATTTCCAGTGTAAGCTCCTGCATCGATAACTATATCACCTTTTTGGGCTTTACATTCTTGATATTCATAGCCTTTTAAGATCCATGTTTCTAATCTGTCCAGAATGTAATCCCCTTTAACGCCGGGAAGTTTTTCCGCCAGTTGTACAAGTTTATTCCATGATTTTTCTGGATATAAAGAGAAAACACTGGTGGCAACGTTGACGGGAACGGTGAAATGTAAAATGCGCAAGGCCATAAGCCTAGCAAAAGTATCTTTTGATCTATCGTCAGCCAATGCTTCACAAGCGCGTATCATTTCCATCCAATTATGCAAGTCAGCCAAGGCGTTTAAGGAGATCATGCTCCTGGGTTGTGTATATGCTTGAGATTGTTGTAAGGTGTTTAGTAAGTGTCGTGTTATATAATGCATTGAGTGCTCCTTTTATACCATATGCGTAGTGCAGTGTTATATAAGATGGTAGGCAAGTATATATGGATATGGTGTGGGGAGCAAATATATTTTTCACTTTCAAAGTGTGCAAACTAGCTGAAAATGATACAAAATTATACCGAATGACATAGAGTAACGTAAGAGTTGTGCTCGTTGTGAGCGATGTATATATTTTTTTTGTTTGAAGTGTATTTTGTATTCTGGTTTAAAGTTAATTATAATATATAGTTATAATTCGCAAGTTTGTTTGAATTGCTCATGAGTTTATCTTATTGTATTTGATATTAGAAGCTCTTCAAGAGTGTATATGTAATCATAAGGAACAACTTTTCACTGTAAAAAATATTTCATGAGGCGTGTATGTCCCATATTAATTCGCGTGTATTTGATCCTGCAAGCTATGCGTTGAAGGAAGAAGACTTTATGCAACTGGATGCGCCGCGCCCTTTGGGTTTAAGCGGGCATATGCGAGTGCGCAACGAAGCTCTTACCTTACGCGCTTGTCTGGATTCTTGTTTGCCTTTTTTAGATGAGCTTATCGTTACGTATAATGATTCGGAAGATGATACGGAGGCAATATTACTTGAATACGTAACCCGTTATCCGCAAAAAATTCGTCTTTATTGGTACCCGTTAGAATGGGGCACATGTCGTGGCGTTATGCAATTACGCCCTTATGGTCACTTGGCGCATTTTTGTAATTTTGGCTATACAAAATTACGCTATGCCTTTTATATGAAAATCGATGCTGATCAAGTGTATTTTACTCCTAAAATGCTTTTTATTCGTGATATATTATTTCATAATGCTATGCGAATACATCGAGGTCAAAAACCTGCTCCTTTTCCTACAGAGCTTCCCCAGCCGTATGCTTTTTATGAAAAAAATATACTGCGCGCGTTGACCTTACATAAATCCTATACATTTATCTTAGGGGGAGTGGAGGCTTTTTTCAAGAATGATGAATTTTATGTGTATACCATGGAAAATCTTGATGAGCAGCCGCTTTTTAATGGTGTGTTTATGGATACATTTTTACTTAACCCCACTTCTGCGCAACGATATCATATGCAAGGTGATTTTTTTGAAGTGTTTTTGCATAAGCAAGATCAATGCGTACCCCTCGGACTGCATTGGATCCATTTTGGTAGAATGAAACGCAAAGTGTTCTGTGCGCATAGCAATATTATTCCTTTGAGAGAGGCGCACGCGTGGAAATGGGAGCAGGTTTATGAAAAAGTGAATACGAAGCCCACTACAGATATAAAGATGCATAATATCTACAAGAATACAGGGCGTCGCTTTTGGGATAAGGATGTTCCAACTTTTTTGACACAAGAATTTTATGAAAAATATTGTAAGGATATACTTACTCTAGCGCGGGCGTATTTTGCGTAATACGGTGATGAGGTACCTCTGTAAAAGAGCGCTATAGTAAACTATTATGTTTTTTCGGATTGGCGAAAAAAAGTTATGCGTAAAAACTGCTTTTGTGCTTGTAATAGTACTCTTTAAAATATTTATATTGTTAATGTAGATATAAAAAAATTATCAAACATATTTTTATCCTATGAATAACGGTAGTTATGTAGATGCGTTCACTGTGTAACCAATAGCTTGAATTTGTAAATTCAATAAGATATTATTGAGCTGCTTTTATTGACTTAGCTTATTTTATTGTTACACTGTACTTTCTTCATTGAAGAAAATAAAAGGGAGTAATTATAATGCAAGATCAAAAGAAAAAAGTTCAAAAATCAGAAAAAGAGTGTGCTTTATCAGAAAGAATGTGTAAAAGATTGCATCAGTCTTATAATATTGAATGCCCTAAATGCAAGATTGTTGAAAAGAATACTGTTTTTCAAGGATAGACAGAATATAAATAAAACAATCCTACTTCTTTGCAGTATTGTAAAGAAGTAGGATTGTTTTATTTGTTTATAGAAATGTTTATTAACTTGCGTAAAGCAATCCGAAGAAATTCCAAATTGGATACATGACACAAGAGAAAAACACTACAGTGAGTAATATTTTAATTATATTGAAACTGACAAATTCTCTCATGGTAATCATGCCATAGCCATACAATAATAAGTAGGGTGCCACTTGGAAGGGGAAGAGAATAAGGTCGCAAGAGGCCACCAAGGTCATAATGGCTGCCATGGGATTGAGGCCAAGGTCTACGCCCACTTGTGCAAAAGGGTAGGATAAACCGGCCATCATGGCGTATGGCGTCATAAAGAAGTTTGCTGCTGCGCCGCATGTCATCATAATGAGCAGGGAAAGTAGAACTGGGGCTCCTTCTAATAGTGGCGTAATGGAGCTTGAGATGATATTGCCAAATCCCAACTCTCCGCCCACGGTACCAATACCAAGGCAACTTACCATGAAGAAGAATATACCAAAATTTGTCTTACTTAAAGCCTTGGCTGTACCCACTTTTAAAATAGGTAAGAAGAGAATATAAGGTAAAGTCATAAAGCCAAAAGCAGCTGGATAACCATGCCAAGGCACGGTGAAGAGGTAAGACATGAGAATCACTACCACAGCGATGGAAATTTTTTCTTTGGAAGAAAGAGGTCCAAGCTCGGCATAGGCATTTTCAAAGTACTCTTTGCCGCCCTCTAGAACAACGTCTTTAGCTTTAAATACGCGCGAGAATCCCCACAGTAAGGAAAGAAAGAAGAAGAAAATGATGCCATTGTAAAAGAGCATTTCGTACCATACAGCCGTGAAACCGGGGATAACTTGTCGCACGCCTTCTTCCGCCAAAGCTAAGAATCCGGGGTTATACAAAAAGCTGCTGGGGGCGCCTTGGCCACCTAGCATAATGGCAAAGCATAGCAGCGCGCTTTCGCGAGAAGCTTTGAGCTTTAAAGCCACAATGATACCATAGCCAAGCACCATCATAACAATGAAAGCTTGGCAAAAGGTAATGAAGTTAATAATGGTGCCAGCAATGAAGACACCATACAGTACGCCTGTATAGCTGGCACCGCACTTTAATACGCACCAGTAAGCAATTCTTGCTAAAAGTCCGCATTCTTCTAGAGCATTTGCTAAAATCATGGCTCCTAACATCATCCAAATGGTGTTGCTGGTCCAAGCACCAAAGGCTACCTCTGAGGGGGCAATCCCGCTCAATAAGTACATGGTGGGCAATAAAATTGCCGGAATAATGGTGTCAAAAAACTCAAAAGCCACGCAAAGCATACAAAACAATGTAATGGCAAAGAATATACGCAATTCATAGGTATAAGCATCTGTAATGGGGATTAAGAAAAAAGATAAGGGTAAACCTATAGCAAGTCCTACCCGCATGATGGACGCCTTTGTAATACTTAAGGCCATTGTTATCTCCGGTAAATCAAAATTAAAAAAAACGAAACATAGAGGGTGTTCTATCTTTCGCTACAAGTATCCAAAATGAGTATTGTGCACCTTACTGAATTACCAAATGATGGAAATGGTTTGTACAACGCTTGGGTGCAAGCTATGGTGTACGGGGCAGGTTTTAACAGCATTTTCCATGGCTTTTTTATCTTTGTCAGAAAAGCCTTTGGGAGGCATGGTAATGGTCACTTGAATTTCGGCAATACGACGTGGTTGCGTACCCATGATTTTTACTGTTTCCATGGTGGCACCTGTCATATCTAAGTCATGATTTTGCGCATACAGGCCCATCATGGTCATGGCACAGGAGCCAAGGGATAATGCGCACAAATCTGTGGGGGAAAAGCTTTGTCCCTTGCCGCCGTTGTCTGTGGGAGCATCACTTATAAGCGTCGTGTTGCTGGCTAGATGCTGCGAGCTAATTTGTAAATTGCCCATGTATTGTGAAATTATTGTAGCTGCCATCTTTAATCCTAGTGATAAAATTTAGTTTTCTTTTGCTCTTCAATGACTTTGCCAGCTTTCAATACATACAAGCGTAGGCAAATTTCGCCTTCTTTGGAGTAGGTTTGAATGAAGTCATATGTTACTTCCACATTGGCATTATAATTTTTCCCAAACAAACTTCTGGCGCGAGTTTCTGTGGCAATGATATATAAGGGGACATGACTGTCACGAAGTTTTACAGTAATGGTGCCATCGGGGGTGTGCGGCAGCTGCCAGCCAAGATAGGTGCCCTGTACGGTAACAGAGTCATACTTTTCGGTGGGGCACAATTCTTTTGCGCTTAACGCAAAAGCGTCTTTTTCCATGTGACATACTAAAAAAGTAGCCAACATGAGTAGTAGGGGGGCTTTGCGCATGGCTTGTTTTATGCCGTGGCGTAATAGGGTTTGCATTGTTTTTTCCTCCATATACATCTCCTTTTTTTTGTAGAACGAACTATTCTACAAGGTGTTTATAATGAATTTTATTGCCGTAAATAGGATTTGATTTCTGCCACGAGGGTTTTACGCAGTATGGTAAAGGCATTGTTGGGGCGCTCTATACAGTAAAAATTATGGGTAAATTGCATGTTCACCGTGGGGACAATGTGTAACAAATTGAACTTTAATTCTAACTCTATGGAATGAGGGGACAGGCAAGCAAGGGTATCTGGATTTTGTAAAACTCGTTTTATGGCGTCGGTGTGAGTAAACTCTAAATAATTCTCAGGGTGTAAATCGAGAGGGGCTATATTGCGTAAAAAAACTTCCCTGGTACCAGAGCCTTTTTCGTGAAGGAGCCAAAGTTTTTGCATAAGAGGTTCCATGCGTTGCGCCCTGCAGGCTAGATTTTTATCGGCGCTGACAATGACTAGCTCTTCGGTACCAAGATGTGTAGCTCTTACATTTACAGAGTTCATGTCGCCTTCCACTAATCCCATATCCCATTGACCGCTTTCTACCTTGCGTATTATCTCAGCGGTATTTTCTGAATGGCACTCCAGCTCCACATGAGGATAATTTTTCTTCATAGTATATAAGAGTTGAGGTATCACCCAATTGGCGAGGGTGAAGGATGCGCCTATGACAAGCTTACCTATGAGGGCATCTGTGGAAAGTAGGGAAAAAATATTATTGAATTGATAATATAGGGGTTCTAGCTTCTTTTTAAGGATACGACCATTTTCGTTAAGATGAATACTACGCCCCACACGGTCAAACAATTGAACCCCAATTTCTTCTTCGAAATCGCGTAAGGAGCTTGATATGGCTGCTTGCGAAACAAAGAGAGTATGCGCCACATAATGCATATTGGGTGTTTGGGCCAAGGCTAAAAAAACTTCAATGTAGCGTAGTTTCATAAGAGGTATGTATACTCCTAGCTAAAATAAGGTGAGGGCAGGTGGATTAGGCCTGCCCTCAAGTACATGGGAATGGCCTCATTACATGCCATTTAATTGTCTTTTTTTTCGAATAAAAGCAGAGCTAAAATAGAAATAAAAAGTGCTGATGTGGTAATAAGTCCACTCATAAGGAAAAAGCTAGTTTGCATGGTTAAATCCTTTGTAAATTGAAAAATATACCTCAAAAATGCATTCTTTTAGTAAATTGTGCATGGTGCATGGCAACCGTAAAATCTGTAACTAGTAACTGTGTCGCAGTATGGCAAAGTGTCTAGCAGTGCATAGTAGGAACATGTTTTTTGACAGAAAGAGTCATGCTGACTCCTTGGTACTTTGTATACGCACTGAGAAAAAACAATGCAAATGGATAAAAGTTATTATTTTAATAATAACTTTTTGTTGATTCATATATAAAATTTTATTTCACATGATATAGATTCATGGTTGATAAATAAAATTTATTGTTTTGATAAAATTAATTTTTGAAATACTCTGAAAAGAGATTTTTTCTAATAATATTCTTTAAAGTAATATTTAATGTATAGAATAACTTTTTGAAACAATAATAATTAATTTTTAGTACAGTCTCTAATGGTGTGATTGTGTTCTATGGCACAAAGCTGTTTTCTTCAAAATGGAACAAAAAAGCCGAAATGAAGAAAATGCAAAAATATGCTAAATTTTTCACTTCGGCTTATTTAAATGACAAAAAATGCTAAAATTATGTAAAATACGTGTTCTTTTAATGTTGGTTACGCTTTAAAAATGGCTGCCGCAAGTAAAACGCATCCGCCAGCTGCGCGAATATATTTTATGTACATGGGGGCCTTTTGGGCAAATTCTATATTGGCAAGTCCCACCAAGGAGGCGTAGCCAAGCACGGGGACTATGGAATTAACCACGCCAAAGAGCGCCATTAAAAGTATGGCTGGTATGGGGGATAATGCGCTGGCGTAGCCTAGGGCAGAGATGAGTGGTACGCATGGTATGGTGGCGTAAAGGGCTCCTGCACCAAAGTAAAAGCCTTTGCGGATGTTGGTGTGAGGAAGGGAAGTTTGCGAACTGCATGAGGTGCATGCTGAAGCATTTTTACAAGACTTTTGGAAAAACGCGGAATAAAGAAGCCACAGGCCAAATGCAATGGTGATGGCGCGCAGTATCCATACGGTACTTTGTGGATAGATGGCTTCCACCGAGCTTAGAATCGTTGTGCCCACTAAAGATGCTAAAAGCCCCATGACGGACAGAGCTAACACTTTTCCCAGAGAGAAAAGGGCAATGGATTTTCTGCTGGCATGTATGCTACCACCTTCACCCAATAAACTACCTAGAATGAAAGGTGTGGTAATGGTACCACACCCAAAGCTACAGCCAAAACCCATGACAGTAACGGCTGAAAAAATCATCAAAGTGGACATTATTGGACATTTCCTTGCTGATGCTGCTCTTCTTGTTGAGAAGCAATGATGGCAGCACCAATGGCTCCGTTAAATTGCGGATACACAGCAGGGTTCACATCGCACATGAGGGCATCTTCAATGGCAAGGCGCAATCCATCATTAAGAGCACCGCCACCTGTCATGAGAATGTGTCCATCACTTTTGTATTTTCGTGCCAATCTGGCCACGCGTTTGGCCATGGAAATGTGCATGCCACATAAAATGTCAGCACGGCTTTTCTTTTGTGCAATGAGGGAGATTATTTCCGTTTGTGCAAATACCACGCAGGTGGAATTTATCTGACAAGGAGTTTTGCTTTGCGCGGAGTATTCAGCCACTTTATCAATGGTGGTTTCAAGCACACCGGCAATAACCTCAATGAATTTACCGGTGCCGGCGGCGCATTTATCGTTCATGATAAAATTTTTCACACTGCCGTGGGCATCCAAAGCAATAATCTTACTATCTTGGCCACCAATATCAATGATCATGGCTGGCTGTTTGCCGTCGGGAGAGGTGATCTTGGTGCCTTGGGCATGGGCTGTAATTTCAGAAATGGTATCATCTGCCAAAGAAATGGTACGTCTGCTATAACCTGTGGCTGTGATAAAGGCTACGTCTTCGCGTTTGATGTTTGCTTCTTCCATGAGTAGATGCAACATTTTTTCACAGGTGGCATCATTATCAATGCCTGTGGGAAGTACTTTAACGGCAACGACCTTGTTTTCCTTGATAAGTGCTGCTTTGATGTAGGTGGAACCACCATCAAAACCTAAATAATATTTAGCCATTGCGTCTCCTTTGCTCTATCATTTCTATGAAGGCTTCAAATCGTATTTTTACTTGTTCCACATCTTCGGTGCTAAAATCTGTTTCCACGCGAAGGAGGGGGATGTTTTCTTTCTCTGAAAATTCTTCCATGGCCGCCAGTTCAAAATCGAAAGGTACACAACCGCGTAGTACGTGATAAATGATACCTTCTGCTTTGGACTCTTGAAGTTTTGTTTTTAAACTGCACAATCTATCGGTCATATCGTCAAAAACCGGGCAGGTGCAGGCGGCAAAATATCGTGCAGTTAAGGCACGTATGATGCTCACTGTACTGTAATCGGTGGGCACCACTGGATCATACATGAGCCTTCCTGAAAGGCAGGATTCATCTCCCACTATATGCGCCCCAAGCTCTTCTAATAAAAGAGGTACTTTGTAATTGGGAAAACTGATGGGGGAGCCTGCTATGAAAACACGCGGTTTGGGCCTCTTGGGTATTTTGGGGTTTTGTTCCCTTTCTTCCACCTTGGCAATGAGGTTTTTGGTGGCTTCGGTCCATGTGGTGGGCTTTGTATAGCAAAAGCTATTCATGGCGAACATGACTTCTGAACCTAGAATTTGTGGATTATCCGCGTGTAATTTATTTTGCAAGATATAGGCTTGTTGCTGCGCTGCATTGATATCAAAGCATGCTTGCACCAGCTTTTTATTACACAGCTTTTTCCCCGTTTGATATTCAAGGGTTTTAATCAAAGCATGTAAGGTGTGCACGGTTTTTTCAAAAGAGCGATGGTCCTTTGTCATGACAACGGGCACAGGCACAATGGGGATATATTCAGCAAGAACTTCGGCACTTTTGCGTTTTCCCTCGCATGTCATAGGCATGATGGCCACTTCACATTGATTGTACATGGGTAAGACTTTCATGGCGTGAAAACCCACTGAAGCTTTTACCACGGGGCATGCGTCCCTTGGTACAATTTCATCGCCAATATAGGCAGGGATTTGATGACCGGCGCATAAGCGCAAAGGTGTGTATCCTAAAGCGTAAATGATTTCGTCGGGAATCATAATGCAATAGCTACCTATATATGTTGTGTCTGTAGCCTCAAACTTACAAAAAACTTGTTCGTATACGTCTTTATAAAAAGTCATATCTTCACTTTTTGCTATATTCGCCAAGGCCACATGCGCAACACGTTCTATGTTGCGTATGTATCTATCTTTAGTGCGTTGTTCCATGGCTATTTTGTATACCTTTGTGATTCAATGATTGTTTTACCCATAAGGTCAAAGCGTAAGGCGTCTTTTTCTGGGCATACTTCTATGCATTTCATACAATAGACGCAATCGGGATGAGTAATATCTTCGCGTTCTCTATCTTCATAGACTTCTTGAATATTCATGGGGCATACCTCAAGGCAAGCACGACAATGCGTACAGGCACTGCCACATTTTTTGATGCGGCTGCCACTTATTTTATTCACAAGGCCTATGAGGGCGCCAATGGGGCAAACTTTGCAAAAAGCTCTATCATTAAGAAAAGCTAAGGTTAAGAGAACCACAGCCCAAAAGAAGCTGGTGGTATTGAAAGGGCTTACATAACCTGTGATGGTGACGGTGAAGTATTGTACGGGGCAAACATCGCAAAAGTCATAAAAGAAAATATAGAAAACCAAGAACCATTTCCCAAGGGTAAGCACAGGGGTGAGCTTGGGAGAAAAGTTCACTTGGGTTAAGCGCATTTTCTGGCGTGCCAGTGTAAATACGTCTTGCATGAAACCAAAGGGGCAGACATAGCCACACCATAAACGGCCAAAGATAACAGCAAGGAGCACGCAGATCACAAAGCTAATAAAAGCCGGCCATGAGAGTAGTATGCCCGCAAACTTCGTGAGGACAATACACACACCTCTGGTGGTGCCGCCGCCCACATACTCACAGTTAAAAATAGGTAGAAGAATTTCTCTTTGTTCCCCTATAAGATATCCTGCAAAGCTAAATACAATCCAAAATCCCAGAAGAATAAGAAGTCTGGTATTGGTGATACTAGTCTTTTTCATCAGTCTGGCCTCGAGTGGAAAGTATGGGCAAAGGCGGAATGGTGTCTACGGTGAACCTTCTGTAGAGTAAGTAAATAATAAAACAGCAAATGGCTGAAATGGAGATCACTTCCACAAGGATAACCGCCGCTCCGGCCGGGGTGAAGGTGGTTTTGAAGCCGCCCTTGTTGGTGCTTTGCTGGCCACTTTTTTGCATTTGTTGGCGCTGTTTGTTTCTTTCTTCCATACGCTTTTTATATTCCAAATTTTCTGCGGCATAGACAGAAGAAATGAACTGCTCAATGGCAGGGGGTAAATCAATTCTATCTCTTCGAATGAGTGAGTTGAGCGTATTGGAAATATACACGCCAACAAATAGGAATACGATGGTGTAAATGGTAAGCTTTCTTAACTTATTATTGCGCCAGAAGGCGTAAAACAGGTTTTTTGTTTGCGATGCTACACTTAATAAATACATGATTTTCTCCTTTACTCATTTCACTGAAGATAGTGTGTGTTTTTAAGCATTTCAAAAAATGCTTCCACTCTAATCTTTATTTGTTCGTTATCGGTATTGGTGTAATCGGTTTCGATGCATAAATAGGGAATGGAGTGTTTAATGGCGTATTTTTCCATTTGTTCAGCTTCATAGGCTTCAGAAATTTGTCCTTTAAGCAAATAAAAAATAATGCCACGTGTTCCTTTGGGAACGTGATAACGGCCTTCGCTACCCAGTATTTGCGCCGCCAAGGCATGCGAATACTGAAAACTAAAGCATTCGTATAAGAGGAAAAATGATATTTTATGAATGGTTATTTCTTGAAAATCGGGTAGTTTTAAACAGTGGTTATCAAAATGCGTAATGCCCACATCGCGGAAAATTTTGTATATTTTACTGCTGGGAAACTTAAGGGGAGAGCCTAAGAGCAAGAATGTGGCAGTATTTTCTTTTATCTCCACATCTTGTAAGTATTTTTCCAGCTCCTGACACCAAAGGTCTTTTCTATCGTCCAAGTACAATGTTTGTATAAAGAAATCCTGCACAAATCGTGGAAGAGATTTCCATTGCTCTTTTTGCATGAGGGCGTAAGCTTGCTTATATTCTCTAAGTTCTTGGCGAAGTTTACGAAAATGCAAACGTGAATTATTTACTCTACCCAGTGCGTTAAGCACTTTGTATTGTTGATAGGCAAAGCTGAGGGGCATTTTTGCCAAAAGGTATGATGGCGGTTCCACTTCAATGAGAGGGATGTCAAATTCTTTAAGATGGTAGATGATTTTTTTGTAGCTATCATTACTGGCGGAAATAAGAATGGCGTCGAGGTCTTCAAGAATATTTATATCTTGATTAAATAAAAAGCCCAAGGTGGATTTTGCCACAGGATCACTGATTTGCGGGAAAATATGATTAGCATCCTCACCAAGGCAAAAGCTACCGCCGCTTAAAAGAACTGGCGTTAACCCAAAGGCGCGCACATAAAGGCTGTAAAATTCGTCACCGATGATACCGATTTTCTTTTCTTTACGCGTTTTTTTACTTTTTTTTGTTTCCGCAAGAAGCTTAATAAAGTATTCCGGCATACTTTTTTCTTGCTCTAGGTCTTTAATAAGCTCTTCTATTTCCTCGGCATATTCCATCTTTTTTCCTTTAACAAAGCATGTGATTTTTGGAATTTTTATTTTATTTTGAAACTAAAAGTCAATGTCTTTTTAATTAACGGGTGTTAATGTTGGCTTTACAAGGTGAAAGGATACCGTGCGGTAAGAGAAAATATTATGTGCATATGAAGTTCACAGTAGTAGCGATGTAGATAAAGCCGCTAAGCTCTCATTGTCGCATGTATACCATGTGGCAATGAGAGCTAGTGTTATTTCTAGGTGCGCAAGGTCTTATTGCTTGCCGTAAAGGGTAAAGGTACCTTGAATGGCAGTTTCGATGGTGCTCTTAGGATCTTTAGGATTCAAAACAATTTTTACGCGGTAAATGGAACCGGCTGGGGATGCACCGAGAACCTTTGCATCGGTGAAGGAGTTTTCTGTTTGCAAGGAATGTCCACCATATACAAAAATATCATGGGCGCTGATGGCAGTGTAGTTGGTGAGGGGATCACGATCTAATTTGGCATTGACCACTTTCACGATTTGCTCTTTCAAAGCGGCTACGGTGTTTTCAGCGGATAAATTATTTTTCTCCACAGGCTTGGCAGAAGGATTGTTGGGTTGGAAAAAGAGAGAGCCCACGCGGTTTTGGGGTTCCATGGCAATAATTAAAGCGGTGAATTCTACGCCGTCTTTAGCAAGGGAAATACCATCGGTTTTCACAGCTTGGTGAGCATGAGCAGGGGCGTTCACTAAAAGCAACATAAAGAGGGCTGCCAAGAAAGATAATTTTTTCATTTTTTTTCTCCTGATACGTTAAGGGGTTAAAGTTAAGATGTTGCCATCTAGATAATTTATATGCCAGACTGTAAGCAGGGTTTACTTACAGGAACTGCCTTGGTTTGTGACACGTTTTTTTTCTTACCGCGGCGTCTTTTCAGCCACATCCAATAGCCCGTTATGGGAAGGACAGTGCCTATGATCATGGCTATGAAGTACAGTATTTTTGAAAAGATACCGGCCCACGTGCCATAATGCAGCACATGCATGAGTTTACCTACGCTCCAAGGAAGGTCGGCATTGGCATCTATGACTCGTAAGCCCTCATAGCCGGAAATGGTAAGTTGAGTGGAAGCCACTTGTGCCATTTGTTTCACCATGGCTTCGTGCTCTGCAGATGTGATAAGGGCGTAAAGGGCTTCGCGATACCATGTGAATGACCACACAAGACCTGTGAGACACATGAGCAATAAAAGGACACAAGTGTAGAAGCCACCGGAAACATGCACATCGTACCAAAATCTTTTTGAGCCTTTGGTACAACAAATGGAGAGGCGATTTTTCAGCCCTTTCAGCGTCTTGGGCCACCAGAGTCGTAAGCTGACCAGTAAAACAATGGCCATGACAAGGGTGCATATGCCCACAAACATTTTGCCTGCGGTCATGGCTCCCTTTTTAGCCGGAGCGTCAAACATATAGCGGTGCAACCAAAGTATGGTGGTGAAAAATTCGCTACGCTTTTGTTCGCCTAGCATTTCACCTGTATATTGATTTATCGCCCATCTTTTTTTCACCCCTTGTACGCTCACCGTATAGGGCACGTTGGCATGACTCACAGTGATGGCGGAAATCTTCTTACCTTGAGGTAATTGCGGAGCGATGGTGTCTAAAAGCTCACCCAAGGGAATGACGCTCTTTCCGGGAGTGTCTATATGGTAGAGTGTTGGGTGTTGGAGGGCCATAATTTCTTTTTCAAAAACTAAAATACCCCCAGTGAAGCATATGATGGCTATGGGAATACCCAGCATGAGAGCCAAAATGGAGTGGAGTTTTTTACAAAAATTTCGCACGGTAAACAGATCCTTTTGCATGCCGTAAGCATAAGTCAAAATGGTGCAACGGGTATGTTTTGTTACAATGCATACCCGTTGCTAAATACAAAATAAAAGTGCCTTAAGGAGTTTTCCGTAATGTAAGCAGTGGAAAGACACTTTTACCTTGAAGTATTGTTTAGAACTTTATTTCAATACCAACATTCCACTCGGGAGAATCTACCCAAGAAGAATTGTATTTGTTACCACCGTTAAAGATGTTGGTAGCGCTGGCAAAAACACTGTAGTTTTCAGCAAAGGTTTGACGGATGCTGGCATTAACTGTGGTGTAATTCACCCATCCTTCACTGCTATTGTTGGCGTGGTCTGCAATTTCTGTCCACACAGCCACATAGGTGCCCCAATCTGGTTGGTTGAACTCTAACATGGCCTGCCAGGTGTTCATGACTTCAGAAGAGAGGAATTTACCAGTTTCTAAATCGCGTGCGTCCAAGTATGTGTAAGAACCGCTGACTCTAAAGTAATCAAGGAAGTCTACACCAATGTTTGCTTCAATACCTTGGGTGCGGGCTCTGGCAGTTTGCATGAAGGTGAAGTATCCTTCATAGTTCTTACCGCCAATGGTTTTGGGATCAGCCACAAAGTCCCAGCCACCAATAAGGTTTTTAATTTCATTCCAGTAATAGGTTATACCCCAGTTGACGTTTTTATAGCCACCTTCATAACCTACGTCCCAGCTCACACTTTCTTCAGGTTTTAAGTTAGGGTTACCTTTATAGGTATAGTAGGTGTGACCCAATCTTTTTCCGTTACCAGGACCTGTTTCTCTGTAAAGTTCATCAATGGAAGGCGCTCTAAAGCCCAAGCCAAAGTTAGCTTTTAAGCGATGATCTTCGAGGAATTTCCACACCACGCCCAATTTGGGGGATAAATTTCCACCAAAGGATTCATAATGGTCGTAACGTACGGCGGGGGTGATGAGTAGAGTTTCATCAAAGAAACGCATTTCATCCTGGATGTACGCTGCAAAAGTGGTTTCGTCGCCATAAGTAGATCTGCCGGGGGCGTCAATGGTCTGAGCTTTGTACATTAAGCCATAGGTAAGGGTGTGCTGATCATGGATCATCCATGTATCTTGAAATTCTGCTGTGAAATCGGTGTAATAATCTACGGTGTTGTCTCCGTCATTGATTTCTTCCGTGCCGGAATAGGTGGCAGATATGCTGTACATGTGGTCGCCTACAGTACCTGTGTACTCAAGGGTGGCGCCATAGCGTGTGATATCTGTGGGATCGTATTTGGTATATGTTCTGTCGTATTGACCAGTGCCACTATTGTACTCAGAACCTACATTGTCAGAAAAGTAGTTTTCAGTAAAATAGTCAGCGTACAAAGATAAACGGTGGTCATCGTTGAAGTCATAACCCATGGCTATATCACCGGCAAATTCAGAACCGTCTTTGGAAGCAGAGTATTCCTTCCAAGGTGTGTGGGCATTGTCGTAATAATAGGTTTTAGAAGGAATATTGCTTGTGTACCCAAGGTTAGCCATGAAATCGAAATTGCCTATTTTTCCTGCATCCACGGAATAGTAATTGCGCAATTTCTTATTGCCATAAGAAAAACCTGCCATGGCAGATGCTTCTTGGGACTTTTTGGTGATGATGTTGATAACACCACCTGTGGCAGAACCATACAGAGCAGAAGATGGTCCGGCCAAAACTTCGATGCGCTCAATGCGGTTTACGTCAATGGTTTGTAATGTACGGTTGGCGCCGGAACCCACGTGCAACTCACCGGAAGGTTTACGACCGTTGATGAGGATGGTGGTACCTTCTTGGGGCATACCGCGTATACTTAATTTGGAGGTGATGTTCACATTTTGTGCAGTGCGCAATACTTGCATGACGTTGTTAGCACCGAGTTTTTTGATGTCTTCAGCGGTGAAAACTTCCATGCTGGCCGAAACATCTTCTAAAAATTGTTCAGTACGTGTGGCTGATATAACCACGGTGCCTGTTTCTACCACCGGAGCCTCTTCCGCGGCAAAACCTTGGCTAGGAACAACAAAAGTTCCTAAAACTAAAGCAAAAAATGCCGCTTTGCGTAATGCGGCAGTGCTTTTTGCCTGAATTCCTTTTTCCTTTAAAAATGCCATAATACCCTCTTCCTTCTTCAAAAGTGAATGAAACTTCCTAATTTCTTTTTTTGTAAGCATTTTTATTTATAATTTATTTTTCTTCTAAAGCGCGCTAAAGAATCCATAAATTAAAATGAATGTTACATTCAAAAGCAATTAGGTATGTATAGTGACGCTCTTGCTGTGAATCAAGTCATTTTAATTTTACTTGCGATTAACAAAATGTTTACACATAGGTATTTTGTTAACATGTGGAGATTAAAGATATATCGCTTTTTTTAGGAGGGGATAATTTATTTATAAATGGAATTGACAATTGATTTCATCAATGGCATATTCCGTGCCGTGGCGAGCTCCTTTTGTGGGACAGCCCATAGTATACTATCAATGCTGGCATAGCAGAGGAGTGAGGATGACGTTAAACGATATTAACAGCTCGACGGAGCTTATGGTGACCGATATTTCTGTGAGTGGGTCACTGCGACAACGGTTGTACGACTTGGGTTTGTGCCCCGGCACAAAAATTACATTTATCAGAACCGCTCCTTTGGCAGACCCCATTCAAGTGCAGATTGGCAATTATCATGTGGTGTTGCGTAAGTCTGAAGCTAAGTATGTAAAGGTTGAAGCCTATGTCTCGTAAAGTTATTGCTCTGGCAGGGCAGCCCAATTGCGGTAAATCTACGCTGTTTAACTTGTTAACCGGTGCGCGCCAATATGTGGCCAACTATCCCGGTGTAACTGTGGAAAAGTTGGCAGGGTATTGCACCATTGGCGATGAAAAAATTTCCGTGGTGGATTTACCGGGAACGTATGCCTTCACCTCCTATTCACCAGAAGAAGTGGCTGCACGTGATTTTATTTTGCGCGAAAATCCACAGGTTGTGCTTGCCGTGGTGGATGCATCTTCTTTAGATAAAGGCTTGTATTTTACTTTGCAGCTTTTAGAAATGGGACGCCCCGTCATTTTAGTGCTTAATATGATGGATGTGGCTAAAAGAAGAGGCTTAAGCGTTGATATAGATGCGCTTTCTCAAGAGCTTGGTATTCCAGTGGTTCCCATGCAAGCCACCAATTCCAAAACAGAAGGCCGTCAACGTATTTTACAATTGCTGGAAAACTACCTCAATGATGAAGCTCCTGTGAGTGGTTTTACATTAAACTATGGGGGCTTAGAAGATTCTTTAGCTCAGCTTTCCACGCAAGCGGAAAAGATAAGCGAAAAAGTTGCTTATCCTAAACGCTGGCTTTCTGTGAAGCTTTTTGAAGAAGATTCCGCTGTGCAGGATACCTTGCGTGAAGTCAATGGCAATGCGGAAAGCCTTTTCACCTTGACCGATGAACTTACACGTAAAGTTCGTGAAAATATATCCACCGTGCCTGTGGCGCATATTGCTGCCACGCGCCATGCTGAAGCCCGTCGCCTATGTGACCTTGTGGTAAAAGTAAAAAAAGAAAAACAAGGCCCTTCCTTCACGGAGAGAGTGGACGCTGTGGCGTGTCACCGTATTATGGGTCCCATAGTTCTCTTGGGTGTTCTTTTTGCTTTCTATCATATATCAGTAACGTATGGAAATATTCTTGCCGCTCAAGTGTGGCCCATTTGGGCATCCTTAGAAAGCTTCATAAGCTCTGTTTTACCGCATCAAGGCTTCTTGGAAGATACCTTGTTCCGCTCTTTAGTGGAGTGGGTGGTGAAAAGCGTCACGGCAGTGCTGAACTATATTCCCATCTTCTTCCTTATGTTCTCCTTTGTGTACATATTGGAAGGAAGCGGTTATTTGGCGCGTATTGCCTTTATTTTAGATAAAATTTTTAGCTCCTTTGGTTTGCATGGTCAATCCACTTTGCCTCTCATCTTGGGTGGTGTGTACGTGGGCGGTTGCGCCATTCCCGGTGTTGTGGCCACCAAGGCCATTCCCGATGAAAGAGCGCGTTTTAGCACAATTTTAGTGGTTCCCATGATGAACTGCCTTGCAAAAGTACCCTTATATTTATTGTTAGTAAGTGGATTTTTTGCGGCAGAAGCTGGCAGTGCCATGTTCTTCATGGGCACTATCACCTTACTCATGGCGCTTATTGTGTCTAAAATCCTCAACTGGACTGTGTTACGCTCGCGTCCGGCAGCTCCCTTCATCATTGAGCTTCCATCTTACCATATGCCCATTTTCCGCAATGTGTTACAAGAAACCTTCTTGCGCATCTGGACATTTATTAAGCGCATTCTCACCATCGTTGTGGCTGTGTCCACCGTGGTATTTGCCTTGGTATCCTTCCCAGGTCTTGAAGATGAGCGCATGGCTTATTATGTGGGTGAGCAGACCAAAATTGAAGATGCCTTCATGCAAGGCATTGAAGCAAGCACCTTTGCCGGTAAATTCACCAAGGATGATATTTTACCACTCATTCGCTACCAAGACGCTTTGCGTAAAAGCAAGCAAGGGGTGACTCAAGACGAGGCTACAAAAATAAACGAAGCCGCGCTCAAGGATTCGCCCATGTATGCTTCCATTGTGTTGCGTAAAGGCAAAGATGGCAGAAAGCTTGCCGGTGCTTTGCGTACCCTTGATAGCAAGAGAAAAACCTTACGTCGTAATATTCGTCAAGAACGCTTTGAAAATAGCTATCTTGGTGCCGCTGGTAAGGCCATTGAATTTATCACTGCCGGTGCCGGTTTTGACTGGCGCATGAACGTGGCTCTTTTGTCGGCCCTTGCCGCCAAAGAAAATAGTGCCGCAACGTTAGGCGCTTTATACGGCTTTGAAGGAAGCACTCCTGGTAAAAACTTTGAGACCTTTGGCTTTACTCCTTTGCATGCCTTGGCTCTCATGCTCTTCATGTCACTGTATCCTCCTTGCTTGCCTGCTTCCATGATGGTGCGTGCACAAACGGGGTCTACAAAGTGGATGATTTTTTCCATTCTTTTCCAAATGACCATTGGTCTTATTGTGGCAACCTTCGTCTTTAGCGGTGGCAAGCTCTTGGGATTAACCGGTGTGGAAGCCATGTGGACTTTCTATGCCATTTGTTTGGGAATTGTGGTGATATTTGGTTTCTTACCTTCGTATAGAGGGGAAAAGAAATCTTCGGCAGTAACTGTAGGCTAAGAGTATATTTAAGGCCTTATTCCATAAGCAAAACGCAATTATTTTGCAAAAATATATCGGAGGATGAATATGAAAAAGAGTTTATTAGTATTATTGGCAGTGGCTTTATTGAGCATTCCGGCCATGGCATTTGCACACAGCCCCATCTTTGATTGCTTTGATAATGGTGATGGCACTGTAACTTGCCAAGGTGGCTTTTCTGATGGTTCTTCTGCTTCTGGCGTAAAAGTATATGTGAAAGACGGTTCCGGTAAGGTTCTTGAAACATTAAGCATGGACGCCAATAGTGAAGTTACCATCAAAAAACCCGCTGGTGCATACTCCATGGAAATGGATGCTGGTGAAGGTCACTCCATCAATGTAAGTGGTGATAAAATTGTTGAATAAATGTTTTTTTTAACAATGTAACCTTTTTAACCTTTTTGGAGATAAAGATGAAAAAACTTGCATTAGCTTCTTTTGGCCTTTTTGCTGCTTTAACCATGGCTGCACCTGCAGATGCGCACTTCCAAATGATGTACACACCTAAGACTGACATGGAAAAAGCCGTTGATATGGATATGCGTATTGTCTTTACGCACCCAGCTGAAGCCGGACATATGATGGATATGGGTGGCATCAATGAGTTTTACGCTGTGTACAAGCGCGGCGAAAATGCTCCCCAGAAGCTTGATATGAAAAAGCATCTCAAAGAAATCACATGGAAAAACCCAGGGTCCAGCGCTCCTGCGTATTCGGCTCTTATCCCCAGAAAGGAAATCCGCTCCATTGGTGACTATGTATTTGTTATGGTACCAGGCTACTATCTTGAAAAAGAAGAAGATGTGTACATGCAACAAATTACTAAGCTTGTTGCCAACGTAGGTGGCGTGCCCACCATTTGGAATGAGCCTGTGGGCTTGCCTTGCGAAATCGTACCCATGATTAAGCCTTATGCCACTTGGGCTGGTAACGTATTCCAAGGTCAAGTACTTTCTGGCGGAAAGCCTGTTCCCGGTGCTGAAGTGGAAGTTGAATTCATGGGTCATGCCCCTGATTTAAAGACCAACACTTTGGCTGAAAAATCTTCTGTGACATATCCCAATGGCGCCCTTGTGACGCAAACCATCATTGCTGACGAAAATGGCATCATCACCTTTGGTCTTGCTAAGGCCGGTTGGTGGGGCTTTGCAGCTCTTGGCGTAGGTCCAGACAAAGAATACAAAGGCAAAGAGCTTTCCCAAGATGCAGTTATCTGGGTTCAAGCTTACGACATGAAATAAAGATTACTTAAGAAAAGGGGAGTGTTACTCCCCTTTTTTTGTTTTGTGTATATTTTACATACACTGCGTATATGAAAATTTATCAAGTTGTTGGGTATAGTAGAGGATAGTATGAAAAATGTGTTTTTAGCTGTAATTTGTTGTGTTTTTCTTGGTTTAGCTGGCAATGCCATGGCGCATAGTGCTTTGCTTAATTGTTTTGATAATGCCGACGGCACCTTCACTTGCCAAGGTGGTTTCTCTGATGGTTCTTCTGCCACAGGTATTACCATTGTGGTGAAAGATTCTTCGGGAAATATTTTGCAAGAAGCACAACTTAATGCTGACAGTGAAGTGGTTTTGCCACGTCCTCAGCAAGATTTCAGCGTGTTATTTAATGGCGGCTCCGGCCACTCTGTGGAAATTCCGGGCGAAAGCATTGTTCGCTAATGAGCTTTAAGCTTCCATCATTACATATTGGAATAATCCTATGAATCAAGCTCCTGTTACCATTGAAAATTTGAGCCATAATTATGGAAGGCGCGAATTGTACAATGGGTTAAATTTGACCATTGAGAAAGGGCGTGTGTGTGCTTTGCTTGGTAAAAATGGTGTGGGTAAAACCACGCTTATTCAAATCCTCATGGGATTTTTACGTCCCAGCGGTGGTGTTTGCAAAATTTTTGGTGAGCCGGCCCATGCCATTAGGCCAGCAACGCGCGCAAGGGTGGGGCTTCTTTTTGAAAAACACCTTGCGTATCAATTTTTCAGTATTGAACAAATAGAAAAATATACGCGCCAATTTTATCCCAAGTGGAAGCCGGAACGTTTTTATAATTTAGTAGATTTATTGGGTTTACCCAAGAGCCACCGCATTGCCCATATGAGCGAAGGTCAACGCTCACAAGTGGTTTTGGGGCTTACCTTGGCGCAAGATCCTGAGCTACTGATTTTAGATGACTACTCCATGGGGTTAGACGCCGGATATCGTCGTTTATTCATTGATTATCTTTGCGAAAATTTACGCGATGGCGAGCATACCACCATCATTACCTCCCATGTTATCCAAGATATGGAACGTTTTGTGGACGATACTGTATTCATGCGTCGTCATAAAATGGCTCATCAAACCTCTTTGGCAGAATTTATTAAGAATTTTACGTGCTATAAGATGCAGCGTCCGCCCAATGAAGAAGCCTTTAAAGAAAATTTAGCTAAAATTCCGCAAGAAATCTTGGTTAATGTGGAATGGCATAAAGATTTCATAGAGCTCTTTTTCTATGTTGATCCTGCGAAATTGCAAGATATTTTCAAACAATATTCGCTGGATACATTATCCATGCAACAAGTTTGCATGAACATGGAAGATGCTTTCATTGGCTTTACGGGGAGGTATTAACATGCGCATAACAGCAGCTTTTTCTGCAGTATTCTATAAAGAAAGCGTGAAAACGCGCCATATGATGATTTCACTTTTTGCGGCCAATATGCTGTATATGCTGTGGAATTTCGTCACATTGCGCAGGCTTTTCATGCAAGATCACTCGGAGGTTGTGTGGTATCGCACGGTGAATTTGGGGCAAATCCCCTATGGGGATATGATGTTTATCCCCTTTATTACAGCCGTGGTGTATTGCCTGTTCCAATTTCTTCAAGAAATGCGCGATGGTAGAATTCGTATCGCTTTGCATGCCCCGTGTGATTCCAGCTTTATTGTGCTGCTCCATGCGCTTTTTGGCATGCTTTTCTTGGGTTTTGTTTTTGCTTGCGATGCTTTGGTGTTGTATGTGAGCATTGTGAAATTTTATCCTCCTGAAGTGGGTATTTCAGCCATAGTGACCACATTGCCATGGTTTATTGCCGGTTTTTATGCCTATCTTGGTGGAACTTTTGTTTTGTTAGAGCCGCAAATGAAGCGTAAAATTTTAGCCGGTATAGTATGTTTTGGTTTATGCATTCCCTTGTATTTATATACAAAAACTGGGTATTATGTGGACATTTTACCTTTCTTTATTCTGCTTTTACCGTGCATGTTCTATAGCATAGCCCTTTCTGCAGATGATTATAGAAACAGGTGGGTAGCATGAGTATAAGAACACGTTTGGCAACACTGTGCATGTATTTTATTGGTATATGCTTTTTCGCTTGGATTTTGCCCATGTTTTATCAATTGCTTTTCGTAAAAACCGTGGACAAAACGCATATGTTCTTCAGCCCTGTGGATAATAACATGATTTTCACAGAGCAATTGCTTGAGCGAGATGTAAAGGCAGAAGAAAAATCCGAAAATCACCATGCCGATGTGGTGTATAAGAATGAAAAGGGTGAATACTTTACTCGCAATGAGTTTGAAGCAAAAATTCCCTTTATCTATTATAGAAATATGGAATTGCGTGGCCTTTTGCCATTAAACCTACACGGAAAGAGCCTTGATCGTGCCGCCATCCAAAAAGAGCGTCGCGTATTTGAAATGCCATCGCGTCTTTTGGATGATCATGTGTATAAAGAAGAAATTTATCCTCTTATGGATGCCAACCCCGGGCAAGTGGCCTTGGTTTTGCCAGCGGATAGAATTCGTTTCACCGATACAGCATTGGAATTCATCGACAGTGACTTAAATGGTGTGGATGCTGAGCAAACACAAGCTTATACCAAGGCTTTGTCCGACAAGGGATTCACCTTTCCTGCCAAGGGCGTATGGGGTAACTTCACCACATTTAAACCCTTTGAGGGTGGCACCTTTGTGGTGGATACTGCCGGTAAGACTTTTCATTTAGTGCGTAGAAATAATATTCTTGAAGTGGTAGTGGTGCCTTTTGCCAAGGATATTGTGCCGCAAAAAATGGTCATCGCTGAAGCGAAAGACCGTAAATATCTTGGTTTAGTTTTGGATACCCAAAACCGCATGTATCTTATGCACCAAGATGGTTTTGCTTTAACCTATATTCCCACCAAGGAATATGCCCCGCAGCATATGGATTTTAAACTTATTATGGATCCATTGTTCATGACTGCGGTGTATTCTGATGCAAAGCATATCCACGCTGTGGCCTTTGCCAATGCAGAGAATCTTGGCGGTAGTGTGAAGCCTTTGCATTCGTATGTGCATCAAATGAGCATGAGTAAGGATACTAGCCTTACGCAAGTGGCAGACATTATTTTTCCTTTCATGCTATCATTTACTGATTTGCATAGCTCCAAGGGACAGTTTAAAACGGCCATGAGTTCGCAATATTTTGGCTATGGGATTATGTTTAATCTTTTACTGGCTCTAGCGTATGGCTTTGCATTTAGGACCTATAGAATGGCTAAAGTTGCAAGACAAGGCCTTTTTGTAGCGGTATTTGGCATATATGTGCTTATTCCATTGGTACTTATGGAACAATATAAAGAGAGAAACTAACGTTTAACAGGTAGGTAAGTATGATTACACGTTTTGGTACAGCAAAGGAAATGATCGTTCAACCCATTGAAGAGGATAATAAACCTTACTTATTGGCCATAGATCAACGCGGGTTGTATTTAACTGTAGAAAGATATGTGGACAGCAACTTTTCTGACCCCAATCGTAATAGTGATCGTAAGCTTATGGAGCAAAGAATTAATGCTCTTGGCATAGATTGCAAAGCTTTCTATGAAGAAAATAAACATCTTGTTCAAGTAATGCCTAAAGAAAAGGCTGCCAAGGTTAACCCCATTAAAGCTTCTAAGCGTAGCATGAAGAAATAAAACTTCTCTGCAGAACAAATAAAGCGACTGTGCTCTGTGAGTATGGTCGTTTTTTTTGTTACTGGGCGTACTCCTTGAAGAGAATTATATTTTCCTGCAATTGCAAGCTTTTCAAATGAGTCTCTTTGGGATACCCTAGACCATCTTGTTGTATCATCTTGCAAAGTCGTTCATGGAGGTCTTATGTTTTCACTGGAAAAACGCATAAATATTTTAATTGTTGCCTTATTGCTTGGAGTGGTGGGCTTTATTATTCTTTTAAATAGCTTCCTTTTTCAGCAGGCCATGACCAAACAGTTATTGGAAGAACGACTTCCTTCCAAAGCGCAAGAAATTCTTCATGCCTTAGATCAAAAAATCATGGAGCCCAGCAGGGCCATATCTTTAATTGTGAATAGTCCCCAATTGCATGAATGGGTTCGCGCAGGAGAACCCAATGAAGATTTGGATAAAATCTACGGCATCATTGAAAGCTTTGTGAATTCCTATGGCATGCTTGGTGGAAATTTTGTTTCCGATGCCACTAAGCAATATACGGATTTTTTGCAGGGAAAAAAGGATTATTCCTACTCCATCACCGATAAAGACACGTGGTTTTACGGTTTTAAAAATAGTGATACGCAAATGAATATTGTGGTGTATGTAAATGACCCCACATGGGGAACAAAAGCTTTTATTAACCGTAGGGTAACTGTGGATGGTACTTTTGCCGGTTTAGCTTCTTCTTCCATTGATTTGAAGGATTTTGTACAAAGTTTGCGTCAAATGAAAATTGGTGAGGAAGGACAGACTTTTTTGGTGGACGAAAAGGGCTTCATTCGCTTGCATGAAGATACGGCGCTTATTAATACCAAGTTGATAGATTCGTATCCAGAATACGCCAAGCACTGGCAGACCATGACTCAAAGGGAAAGTGCGCAAAGCACCATAGAGCACCAAGGCCAGCGTTTTTACTCCATAAGTAATAAGGTACCTGTGCTTGGATGGTACCTTGTGAGCATGGCCAGTCATGATGAAAATAGTGCCAGCGTGCGTGCTTCCACATATTATGGGGTGGGGCTTTCGCTTATACTTACTTTTGTGGGAACCATCATAGGGGTATTTTTTGTGCGTACTGTTGTGCGTCCTTTGCGTCATTTGGCAAGTTATGCCGATGATGTATCCCGCGGCGTGCTGGATAAAGAATTACATATACAAAGAAATGATGAAATTGGTGTGCTGGCAGATGCCTTACGCGGCATGGTGGAGTCTTTACGACAAAAAATCATGCAGGCCGAAGAGCAAGGCAAGCAAGTGCAAGAGCAAATAGAAAGCGTGCAAAGAGCGCGTCAGGAAAGCGAAGCCCAACAAAGCAAAACCTATGCTTTATTGGTGGCCACGCAAGATAGTGCCGCTCAAGCCGGGGGCATTTCAGAAGCACTCAATGCTGCTGCCGGTGAGCTTGGTAGAGAAAATAGTAAGGTTCTACAAGGAACAGATGAACAGCGCAGGCGTGTGGATGATGCCAGCCATGCTGTGAGTACCATGGTGTCTGCCTTTGGTCGTATTTTGCAAAGCACAGAAAATGCTGTGGTACAAGAGGATGAAGCTCGCACCATAGCCCAAATGGGAGCCAGCAAGGTGGCTTCTGTCATAGATGCCAACGGCGCTGTGAGCGATATGGCTTTAAAAATGCGTCAAGCCATGGAACAATTGCAAGAGCAAACCCATGGAATTAGTAGTATTCTTAATACCATTACGGATATTGCAGACCAAACAAATCTACTAGCACTCAACGCCGCCATTGAAGCTGCTCGCGCCGGAGATGCCGGCCGTGGCTTTGCCGTGGTGGCCGATGAAGTACGTAAATTGGCAGAAAAAACCATGCAAGCCACCAGTGAAGTGGGCGCAGCCATATCTAAGGTACAAAAAGCTTCTCAGGAAAATAGTACCATCATGGCGGACACCCATGAAGCAGTACATAAGGCCACAAGCTTGGCGCAAGATTCCGGCGCGGCATTACAAAATATCGTGGGCCTTACGGAAGAAAACGCGGCCATGGTGCGTGATATGGCGGCCTTGATACAAAATCTCACGGTGCAGACCGACGCCATAACTAAGGCCATTGTTTCTTTGGAAAGTAATATCAATGAAACGGCTTCGGGCATGAATGTGTCTTCGCAAATTACACACACCATCATTGAGCAAGCTGAAAATCTGGATACGCTCATTGCCAATTTACAAGAGCATGGCAAAAAAGGTGTGTAGTGCTTTTTATGCACTCTAATTTCTTGCCATGTGATGCTTTTTTAGTGACGCCTAAGGATATATCATGATTGATTTTCCACTGTTTTTGCCGTGCTACATAGCTTTTGTGGTTTTTGTGGCAGCTGTCATGCGCGGCTTTTGCGGCTTTGGATTTTCCATGATTGTGGTCATTCTTGGAAGTTTAATTGTAACTCCGGCGGAAATAGTACCGGCTGTACTTGTGTGGGAAATTTTGGCCAGTGTGGTGTTTTTTCCCAGTATTTGGCATCAAATCGCGTGGAAGACACTTAAGAACTTGAGCTTTGGTGTTGTTTTGGGAACGCCCGTGGGTGTATGGCTTTTGGCCACCATACAGCCTTCATATATGATCATTGCCATTAATACCGTGGCTTGCCTTTGTTGTGTGGCCATCTTACGTGGTTATGTGTTGCGTTCCAATCTAAGTACCAAGGGTATTTTAGGGACGGGGCTCTTAAGCGGCTTGCTCAATGGTTCTTGTGCCAATGGTGGTTTACCTTTAATTTTACTTTTTCTTTCAAGTCCTTTGGCCGCCGCCACGGGAAGGGCATCGCTCATTGCTTTTTTCTTTTTTACGGATGTGTGGGCTTCTGTTTTTGCTGTGCAGCAAGGGCTTGTTTCCATGGAAACCTTTGATTTTGTTCTCTGGGGTTTGCCAACTTTAGCCTTGGGGCTTTGGTGTGGTAATATGCTTTTTGTTCGCTTGGATGTGGCGTATTTTAAGCGCATAAGTATGTATCTTCTGGCAGGACTTTCCACTGCGGCTTTATGTTATGAGCTTGTGAAGCTTTTTATGGCAGGGTAATGCAATAAGAAAAGTATACAACTAATTTTTTATAGTATTTGTTTAGGTAGCATTTTTACACTGTTGGGAAACAGGTATGAGGTGCTACCTATTTTTATACAAGGCACAAAGCAAGGAGTACAATACATTCTGTGAGCTCTATGAGGCAGCCGTATACATCACCGGTGACGCCGCCAAGGGCTTTTTGGGCTTTGCTGACGAGGGCATAGGTGCAAATCATGGCACCTATGCAAGCCATAGGGATACTATATATAATCATGCTATGGGCTGGAACCAAGTAGGCTGCATACCCTGTGCAGAGTGCCAACGCGCACATGAAAAGCGCATTGCCTTTTTCCGCTTTGCTTGTGAGGTGCTTGGTAACTGTTTTTCCAAGGCCTTGATCTTGTAGCTGTTCACGAGCGTGGGGCGCGCGTCGAGCCACAAGCACCATGGCTCTAGCTAAGGACGCCGCAAAGCATAGCCCCAGTAAGCCAAAGAGTATTTCATATACGCCTTTGGGAGCAAAAAAATGTTGCGCCACATGTGCCAGTGCCCATACTTTTATGGATAGAATGAAAAAAACGGCAATGGAAGCAAAGGTTCCCACGGCGGGATCTTTCATGATGGCAAGCCTTTTTTCTTTGGAGGCTTCCACCACAAGGGCGTCGGCACAGTCTGCAAGGCCGTCCATATGTAAGCCACCTGTGACACCAACCCAAACCAAAGCGCCTAGAATTCCAGCAAGTATGGGCGAGAAAAAGAGCGCAAAAAGTAGGAGCAATAGTCCCACACATAGTCCCACGCATAGTCCCACAGCAGGAAGAAAAGCTGTGAGCCCGTGAAGGGACATGTGTTGTGGGATGTTTCCCACAGGGAGGCGTGTGAAAAAAGCAAGAGAAGCGCGAAAGCTCATGGGGTTACCTTGTGTAGGTGGAAAGTTAAAATTCTATGCCGAGGGTGGCAGGCACACCGCGTTTGCAGGCATGTTTAATATCAGCAATTTCAGACACAATATCCGCAATCTCTGTGAGCCATGCTGGTAGGCCGCGCCCCGACAGTACAAGGTGCACCCCTTTGGAATTGCACAGGTGTATAAGTTCAGTCACTTCTTCTTGTGTTACAAGTTGGCTTTTTAAGGCATAAAGGCATTCGTCCAGAATGAGCATGTGTGCCACATCACTTTTGCTGCGTGCCCATGTGAGTACATTTTCAGCTGCTGTACGGTGCTCGGGCCTTTGTTCTTCTTTGGTGAAAAAGCCCTTACCGCCAATGAAAAAATCTTCGCCCAATATGTTTTGCAAAAATTTCTGCTCACCGGTTTGTTGGTCAGACTTCATAAATTGGCCAAAGCATACGCGCAGGGAGTTGCCATGGGCGCGTATGGCTTGCCCCACGCAAGCACTGGTTTTTCCTTTGCCATTTCCCGTATAAATAATAATCATAAATATTCCTTAGCTCTTTTTAGATCATATGGTTAGTTATAGCAGTTTGCCATCTTTTTCTGCAATGAAAAATGTGGACATAAGGGCAAGGGTACAGGAAATTACATAGAGCCAACATACGGGCGTGAACATATGAGCTTGAAGCACATCTTCATAGCCGGCATTATCCAATAAAGCCCCAATGAGCGGTTGGAACACAGCAGAGCCAAACATGGCAAAGGAATAGAATAATCCATTGGATGTGCTGGCAATGCTTTTGGGGAAAAGTTCGCGCACTGAGGCCATATACAGGCCAGCAGGAGAGGCAAGCACAACGGAAAGAAGTATGCCCCAAATGAATATTTCTGTGGTGCCAAAGCTTCCATTACGCAAAAATAAAGAGCCCATTAAAGCAAAAAACACACCATTGGCAGCAATAATAATACCTTTGCGCGAGGAAAGCTTTGCCGCCATGGTGGCAAAGGCAATGGGGGCGATAATGGCAATGATGGCTGCCATGCTGAGCAAAGAGGCCATGTCTTGTTTGCTTAGGCCCACCACAGAAGTGTAATATAAACCGGCCCATAAGCCCACAAAGCTAAATAAGGTGGCGGCATTTATTGTAAAGATTAAAGTCAGAATCCAAAAATTACGTCGCTTTAAAATGAGTTTGATGGATTCCATGATGGAAATGGGCGCCAAGGCTTGTGCTTCTGGGGTGGGCGATGTTTCTTGTTTGGCATCTTTAAAGAAAAACCAAGCTAAAATGGTGACTATCAAGGTGATGACGGCGAGACCTTGAGAGGAAATACGCCAGCCAAAATTTTCCACAAAATAAGAAAGAGGAGCTCCTGCCAGAGCAGAAGCTATGCCCACGGCCACAGCCAATACAGAACTAACAATAATAACGTATGTTTTTTGGCTAAACCAGTCGGCCAAAGCTTTATATGCCGGCATAAGTATGAGGGAGCACCCTATGCCTACTGCTAGTCTTCCTAAAAATGCCATGGTTCCTGTGCTGGCTGTGGCAAAAAAGAATGTGCCAATGCATGTGAAGGCCAAAGCAAGGCTTATGAGTTTTCGCGGTGATGTTTTATCTGACAAAATTCCGCTGGGTATTTGTAATACGGCATAAGGGTAAAAATACGCCGATGCCAAGAGTCCCAAAAAAGCAGCATTGACGCCAAGGTCCTGCATTATGTCATTGGCCATAACCGCCGGGCTCATACGGTGAAAAATAACCACTGTGTAAGCAAATATGGCAATGGCCAAAATAACCCAGCGATAGGGTGATGTGTAACGATGCATAATGTCTCCAAATGTATGAACATATATTTGTAAGGTGAGTGAAGTTTATAGGCGTATTTATGTGTGATGCAAAGTTATAAAGCATAGTGAAAGAGTTGACAATATGGTAAAGTGGTCTTATCTATTTTGCACGCGAGAGCGTGTGAGTAAGTTTTTTTGCTCCCATATTGTACAGCTTGTTTGCGCGCGGCCAATACTGCTGCCGAATAAGTTGAGGGTTTGCGTGTTTTTCGTAGCCCGAGGGGTCCCCCTCGTCGTTTTGTAATTTTCGTATATTACCAAGCGCCTTATATTCCTTTATTTTACTTAGGACGTTTTATCTACACAGTGACTTGTTAAGGTGTGCTCTTTTTGCATGCTTTATTTAGGACACCTTACCAACGAGAAGGAAAATTCCATGGCAGATTTACTTTTGCAACAACCGGCTGAAGGACAAAGAGTGGCCATAACTCCAGAGGCCAATAGCCGCTTGATTTTTGGTTATGATCTTAGCGAAGCCACCCTTAGCCGTGAGGGTGATGATCTTGTTTTCACTTTTATAAACGGCTCAATTTTAGTGCTGACAGATTTTTATGTGGCGTATACCGCTGAAACCATGCCCATTCTTGTTATTGATAATACAGAAGTGGATGGAGAGCATTTTTTCACCGCCCTTGCTGAAGACCTCATGCCAGCTGCAGGTGCATCGGCTGGGCCTCAAGGCAGTGGATCCAAGGTGGATACCATTCACGGAGAGCTCTTAGGCGGCATTAATCGCTTGGGCAGTCTCGATCAAGAATATCCAGATGGCCAAGATGAAGAAGAAATCAAAGAGCCCGTGCACTATGAAAATAATTTTGAAGATGTGGATGCGATTAGGCAAATGGGTGAACCCACTGAGGCTGCGCCTCTGGAACCTTCCGATGAAGAAAGCACCTCACCTGCACCTGAAGAAGGGGTAAGTCCTGAGGGTGGTGATGGTACAGATTCAACGACTCCTCCAGTGTCACCAGAAACGGAACCAGAAGTTCATCCCGAGCCAGAAAATGAAGCGCCTCAAGCTGAAAACGTAGAAATTGATGCCATGGAAAGCGGCGTGGGGCGACATGAGGACGGCAGTATTGTGGATGCCAGTAATCCCGGTGATGAAAACGCCGCTTATGAAGATGGCTCAGTCACAGGACAAGTTGTGGCCACCGATAGCAATGGGGATACATTAACTTTTTCTGTGCAAGACAGTGCCGGTAAGTACGGAAGTCTAAGCATTAATCCCGAAACAGGTGAGTTTGAATATATACTAAATGAAGAAGCCGCCAACGGCTTAAGCGAAGGCGAAAACGCCACAGAGAGCTTCACGGTCACCGTTACCGACGGTGTTAATAGTACCACCACCACGGTGACGGTCAACGTGCAAGGTACCAACGATGCTCCAAATCTTTCTTTATCTCCCGATGCCTCCAGTGTGCGCGAAGACAGTACCCAGTCAGGCGTCACAGGTACATGGAATGTGGACGATGCCGATGGCGATGGTCAGTGGCAGAGCCTCAGTGTAAAAGATGCGAGTACTCAAAATATCATGGCCGGAGAAGATGGCTCCATCACCATGGAAGGCCTTTACGGAAGGCTTACCATTAATGGCGATGGCACGTATGAGTATACCTTATATACCGAAGCTGATGGTGAGAAATACAATAGACTTGACGCGCTAGGTGCTGGAGAGACGGCACAGGAAGATTTCACCATTGTTGCCACAGATAAGCACGGTGCCACCTCAGAAGTTCCCTTGGAAATCGAAGTACAAGGTTCTGCTGACATCACCTTTGATACCAATGATAGCGTGCAAGAAGGAGCCGCCAGCACCGGAGAGCAAGCTCTTGATGTGGGCTTAACCGGTGCCATAAGCACTATTGTGGTGGGAGAGGGAGACTTAGCCATCACCATCACTGTGGATGGCGCAGGTAATGCAGAGGATACCATCATTGAAGGTGCCCACGGCACTTTGGTTTTAACGGTGAAAGATGGTAATATTTCTTATGAATATATCTCTCAGACTGATGGAGTTCAGCATGGCGGTGTGACACCTGAAGATAGCTTTACTCTTACGGTGACAGGTTCTTCGGGCGACAGCTCCACAGGTTCCATAGATATTACCATTACTGATACAGGGCCGCAGGCTATGGCAGACGTCACCTCTGTGTCCGAAGGGGCAACCATCACAGGTAATATACTGACCAATGACAGCGATGGTGCCGATGGTCAAAGTCAAGTCATATCGGTGGTGGGAAATTCCCATTGGACTTCCAGCACAAATACTGAAAATGGTAGCACCACACTCACCTCTAAGTATGGCACTTTAACGGTGAATCCCGATGGTTCGTATAGTTTTTCCTCTTCGGCCAACAGTGTAGATGACAGCACTGATAACTTTGTCTTCACATATACCATTACTGATGCCGATGGCAGTACATCTGAAGCGACGCTGACCATAAATCCCGACGCTGCTGAAGCACCTTCCGCTGCCCAAACTACCATTGTTGTGGATGAAAGCGCATTGGCACAAGGCACAGAAAGCGAAGCCACTTCTGAAACTGTCACATGGTCGCCGGAAGGTTTCACCGTGGTGGGGCATGGTGAGTATGATACAACTCTCTATGATGTAAGTATTGTTGAGGGAGAGTTAATAGTTACCCTAAAAGATACTGTGCAACATGGTGATAAGCGTAATCCCGATGACTCTTTCTCCGGCGGTGCCATTACGGTTACCGTGAAAGATGAGTATGGTAATGAATTTGAAATGAATGTAAATGTTACCATTAAGGATGATGGCCCCGTGCTTGAAAGTGGTGAACCCACAGAAGTTGCAGGACATACGCACAGTGAGGCCGATGTTGTGGAGAACATGGCCACGGCAGATGTTGTGATTGACTTTGGTGCCGATGGTCCAGGCACCATCACCATGCCTTCCAGCACTGGCGGCACCATGCCCATGGGTGTTGTATGGAATGGAGAGGATGGCCAATGGGAGTCATTGGATCCTTCCAATGAAATAGTACATTTTGAATATAAAGATGGACAATATATCATAACCATGGGTGATGTGGTCATGACCAGCACAGATAATACCAACTGGACAGTGAGCTATGAGGTCAATGGGCGTGATGAGGCCAAAATAACCTTCTCTGACAGCGATGGAGATTCGGTTACCCATACGGTGACGGCCACTGCCCCCCTTGAATTTTCTGCCGATAATGGCACTGGCATACTCACCACCTATGATGCAGCTGTAGAGGGTGCACAAAGCAGTGATATGGCACCGGAGGAAGCCACCAGTATGGCTTCAGGATCTTTATCTTTCTTCAGTAACTATGGCGTGAATAGCTTTACTCTTGGTAGTGGCGACAATGCCGTAACCTTTACCATCAATGAAGACGGCTCAGTCACTGGTCACAATATACACGGAGAAGAAGTTTCCACGGTGGACGGTAGTCATGGGCATTTGCAAAATGTGACATGTACACAAAATTCCGCCGATGGAACATATGAAATTACGTACGAATATGTGCAAACGGAAACATCTTCTGAGCATGATAAAAACATTGCCGAGGATAGTTATGCCAGTGATATTGTTGTTGGAGACAGTTTTGATTTAAATATTACGGATAATTCTGGCAATACCATGTCACAAGAAAATGCCATTACCACACAATATGTGGATGATGTTGTAACCTTAGACTTTGACTCTGGCATCGATGCAGAGCAAAATATCTATACAGAATATGAAGTAACCTATGCTTTTTTCGATAGAAATGGTAATCCCGTTCTCAAAAATGGTGAAAATATTCATGGACCCGATGAATTCCCACCATGGGGTGGCACCATTGAAGTGCTTACCTATAGACCTGTGGAGGATTCACAAGTAACGAGTTCTAAGACCTTTAACGCTGAAATTACTGCCGAAGGCGCATCTGTTGTTGGTGGAGATGTGGACGTTAAGGGTGCCGATGGTGTGGCGGCATTTAGTATAGAGTTTTTGTATATGCCCATCAAGGGGACGTCAAAATTCGTTGAAATTGATGGTAAGCCTGTGGGCATAACGAGTGTGAAGGATAGTTCAGGTAAAGTTACTTATACAGCTGAGATGAGTGGCGAAACATACTTTACTTTGATCTATGACCCGAAGAGTGGACAGTGGGATTATGAGCAGCTTAAAAACTTTGAAAGCGATCTTGCCTTAAAGTTTACTGCCACTGATGGAGACGGCGATACAACTGTGGAGTATGGTATCATTGAAAACAATCCTAAGTTTGTGGGCTTTGATCTTTCTCAATCTGATATACAGGTTAATGTGGATGAAGCGTATTTGAGCGCAGGTACAGAGGCTGGTGAAGGAGATGTAACACAGCAAGGGCACATACAGCTCAAAGGTGATGTCGTAAAGTTCATTGAAATTGGAGAGGAAAAGTTCACTTTACAAGATGGCGAATGGCTTACGGAAAGTGGACAAAGTTCTGTCACTGTGGGGCACGGTAGTGTGAGTATTACCGGTGTTGACACTGATCCCAGCACCGGTGAGCAAAAAATTATTTATGAGTACACCTTAGAGAAAGCTGTGGACAGCGGTGATAAGGCAGAAATCACAGCGCATGACGAAAGCTTTACTGTCACTGTGGGGGCCGCCAATGGCACCGAAGCCAGCACCACGGTCAACGTAGATATCAGAGATGATGCACCAAAGCCGCACGAAGATGTGTTGTTATCTGCTTCCGAAGGGGATTCAGCCAGAAATATTTTTGTTCTGGAGTTTGGCGCAGATTACACCGCCGGTGCCAGCATCACAGTGAACGTGAATGGTGTTGATGTTACAGCCACTTGGAATGGTAGCGCCTGGGAAGGTGCCGATGTCAGAGTAGATGGCGGTACTACGGTGTTAACTTTTGGCAATATGACGCTCTTTACCACCGATAATGAAGATTGGATGGTGAATGTGGATCCCAATGGCGATGGCAATTCTCAATCCCACGAGATTATTATACGCGATGCCGATGGCGATAGCAGTACTGTGAATGTGAACACGCAGTGGACAGCTAGAGACCCGGGCTTCGGTGACCCAGAGCTACTTAGTGAGACGGGCCATATGCCCATGCCTGTGGCGGATAGAATGGCAGATATGCCTGTAAGTTCCGATGATTCCAGTGGTTCCGGCTCTCGTGCAGGACATGAAGATGGCGAAAATAGTGCGTCTAGTGTTGAAAACCTAGCCAATGCCAAGCAAAGCCATATCGATGGATATGATAATCCGTATGGTGATGATGGGGATGATATTTTCAGCGGCCTTGGTGGCACTAAAGAGAACATCTATGGTGGCAGCGGCGACGATATTATTGCGCTTGAAAGCTTAGATATTGGCGATGTCTTACATGTGGATGGTGGCGAAGGCAATGACGTATTGCTCACCAATGCCGAAAGCATCCATGTTGTTAAAGATAAGATTGCCAGTGGGCAGATGGAAAATGTGGAAGTGTTTGTTTTTGGTCAAGCAGAGGGTGATAATGCTCAGGAAGTGGTGAAAAACTTAAATATACATGACACCAATCGCTGGACCGAAAGCGCTGATTCTGGTGTGGATGGCTTTAAAGAACTTTCAGACGATAACGGCATAACCATCTTGGTGGCAAAACATCAATTGGAAAGCGGTATTTAGAACAAAATACTTTATATATAAAAATCCCCTGTGCTTGTCTTATTGAATATACGGCAAATACAGGGGATTTTTTATTTAGGCAGGAGAACGGGTGTTTTTTTTGACGTAGTGAATTAATATGTTTTGCATTTTGTCTTTTTTATATCTTGCCAGAGAGTTTTTTTTGATTTATGTGGAAAACAAATTGTACAAGCTTTCTGTGATGCTAGATTTTTGTGTCTTTAACAGGAAAGATGAACATACACATACAGAACGCTTTTTTGATGGATTATATGGAATAAGATTATGTTACAAGTGCAAATTACAGATTTGGTTGAAGGTATTTCTCGAGCATTGGACTCCATGACCACAGATTTAGCAAATCATCACAGACGTACAGCCATTATAGCTTTACGACTTGCCGAAACGCAAAACTTCTCTTCTACAACGTGTCGCTATATCAGAAATGCAGCATTGCTTCACGATATTGGAGCGTTATTGTTGCGTCGCGATATTACCATTAAAGATATAGAAAAAAATTTATTTCAACATGCGGTGGCAGGGTGGACATTATTAAGTCACTGTAAAATTTTGGCGCCCATTGCCAATATGGTTTTATATCATCATACCCCGTGGCATCAGCATAGTTCCATGCCACAAGAAAGGCATGAAGATGCTCGCTATGGCGCCTTGATAAATCTTGCAGATACAGTGGATATTTTATTACGGCGTAATAAAGACTTTACCTCTGTATTGCAGATAGTTAAAGGAATGCCTGAAGGTACTTTTGTACGGGAAGATGTGGAATCTTTGGCGCATATTTTTGCTCAAGATGATTTTATGGAATATTTTAGGCGTGGTTTTCCCAAGCCCCGTGTTCCCTTTGCCCCACGGTTTTTAAACACACAAGAAATCATCGAGTTTTCTTCAATTTTTTCTTATGTCATCGACTCAAGAAGTCCCAGCACAGCCACGCATACAGTGGGGGTAGCAGAGCAAAGCCGCGCGTTATATGAGCTTACGGGAGCAGATGGAGATGCGGTGAATGACCTGTATGTTGCCGGTTTGTTACATGATATTGGTAAAATTGGTGTGCCTGTGCAATTCATCGAGAAAAACGGCAAATTAAGCCCCGACGAATACGCCATAGTGCAGCAACATGCGCGTATTTCTAAACAAATACTGATGCCCATTCCAGGGCTTGAAAAAGTGGGGTTATGGGCTTCGTCGCACCATGAACGCCTTGATGGCAAAGGCTATCCCAGTGGGCTTGAGGCTGCGGACTTGCCTTTAGAAGCGCGTGTCATCGCAGTGGCCGATGTGCTCACAGCCCTTACAGAAGATCGTCCTTACCGTGCAGGTCTTCCTGTGGAAAAAGCCTTTGAAATACTACATTCCATGGTGCAGAGCGGCGCGCTAGATGGGGAGCTTGTTGCTTTGGCTCACGATCATGTGGATGTGCTGGATGCACGCCGCCGGCAAGCGCAAAACAGTGCTGCTGAGCGTTTTCAATGTGGTCGAGGGGAAATTAAACAAGACATTTTTGATAGTTTTCATAAATATGGTGAAAATCTTTTAGGTGTGGATGTGTACTTTAAAGAAGGTATTCCGGACGAACCCGCATGGAAAGGTATGGCAGATTAAAGAACTTTCGAACCATCTTTTAATTTCGTGTACATACTTATGTAGTAATTGCTTCGCCGTATTGTACTGAAAATTAAACCCTCTGCATATGAAGTCCATGAAAAGATCTGTGCAGAGGGTTTTTTAGAGAAAAGCTCTAATTTATAAGAGAGATACGAGTATGCTTTGCATACTGTTTTTTACGTTTTGTTCTTTATGGATAGACTTTATAAGGTATGCGAATGGCTAAGCCACTTTCATCCCATGTATATTCGAGATTTTGCAGTAAATTTTTCTTTTGGCTGGCATTCAAGAGCATTGTGGCTACGGCACTACCCATGGCCTGAGCATCCTGCAAGACTGTGCCATGCATGGATCCCGCAGCAATGGCGATTCTAGCTTTTTCAATGGCATCTACACCCACCACAGGAATATAGCTACCGCCTTCTTTGTTAAAGCCATATTCATTGAGTGCTAAAATGGCTCCTATGGCCATATCGTCATTGTTGGAAATGATGAAATCTACTTCATCTTTAAAGCTATCGAAAATAAGCTTGGTGGAACCATAGGCGCATGTGGCATCCCAATCACAAATGAGTGTATCGCCAATTTGCTGCATATTTATGCCCAGTTCACGAGCTCTTTGTACGCTGGAGCGGGTACGGAAGAGAGCTTCTGGATTATCTAGTCCGCCTTGGTACATGATAAAATGGCAAATTCCATCTTTGTTTCTGTCGAATTCTGGATGCTCCTTCCAAAGATTTGCAATGAGTTCCCCTTGAATAATTCCGGCTTGTGCGGGCTCTGTGCCCACATAACGTGCATGGGGGTATGCTTTAAGAATATTTAAATCCGGCTCTTTGTTAAAGAAAATAGCAGGAATATTTTTCTTTTGTATAATATTTAAAATTTTTTGACTTTCCTTTATATCCACAAGGTTAATGGCTACAGCATCTACATGTTGCGACAGAAAGGTATTAAGCTGTTCTGTTTGGGTGTTTTGTTCGTTTTTAGCGTCAAAAATAGTAAAAATAGCCTTATTTTCCAGTGCATTTTCCATGGCTTCACTTACAGAATGTATATATACATCATCAAGTTTAAATATGAAAATGCCAATGCGTGGCTTGTCTGTGGAGGTTTTTTTTTGCGCATGGGAATCGTGTATGGGCATAACGCAAAGAAAAAGGAAAGCAACTAGACTTACTATCTGGTTATTGACAGACATGGTTTCTCCTCAAGTGATGTATATAGGTACTTATGATGTAAACGTCGTGCCCCAAGTGCGTAGTGTGGTGTATAATTCTTTAATATTAATGGGTTTTGTGATGTGTGCATTCATGCCGGCACTTAAGCTTTTTTCCTTGTCGCCAGTCATGGCGTGGGCTGTCATGGCAATGATGGGAATGCTTTTTGCTCGCGGGTGCTTATTGTCACGTATGTTTTTTGTGGCGGTTATGCCATCCATGACGGGCATTTGAATGTCCATGAGAATAAGGTCGAAATTTCCCAATTCAAAAAATCCCACAGCTTCTGCACCATTGACGGCAAGGGAAACTGCACATCCCATATCTTTAAGTATTTCAATGGCTATTTCTTGGTTAATCTCATTATCTTCCACCAAAAGTATATTGAGCGGGGGTAATTCTTGGTCAATGTTTTGTGTTTGCCCAGGAGTTTCAAGGTGTTTTTCTTCACCTTCTTTTGCCTGCATGGTAAAGGAGAAGGTGCTTCCCTGTTGCCATACGCTTTCCACCCAAATATTTCCGCCAAGTAATTGTACTAAGCTTTTACTAATGGTAAGACCAAGCCCAGTGCCACCGTATTGCCTTGTGGTGGTTCCATCGGCTTGAGAGAAGGATTCAAATATCTTATCAATACTTTCTGGTGCAATTCCAATGCCTGTGTCGCTGATGGCCACACGAAGCACAAGGTTTGAGCCCTTTCTTTCTTCTAGGCTAATGTGCAAATTTACAGATCCTTTGGGCGTAAATTTAATGGCATTGGAGCAAAGGTTAATGCAAATTTGAGCAAAACGTAAGGGGTCGCCTTGAATAATATCCGGTACAGCACGATCCACGGTAAAATCTAAAGAAAGTTTTTTGGAATCGCACTTTTCTTGCAACATATCGCGCATGGAGGAGAGTACGCCAGAAATACGAAACGTGGTGTAGTTAATATCTAATTTTTGCGCTTCAATTTTAGAAAAATCTAAAATATCGTTGATGACGCCAAGTAAAGTTTTGGCTGCTGTGTCGATGCGCAGTAAATATTCTTTTTGTTTTTCGTCGGGGTTGGCCTGTAGGGCGAGGTGTGTCATGCCCAAAATACCATTCATGGGAGTACGTATTTCGTGGCTCATGCAGGCCAGAAAGTCGCTCTTCGCCTTGGTGGCAGCTTCTGAACGTAATACCATGTCTTTGAGTTTGCTTACCATTTTTTCGAGGCTGTTTGCAAGGTGCCCCAATTCGTCTTTGCGCTTGGTAGAAATGGTGACGTCGTCTTTACCTTCGGTAACGGCTTTGGCAAAACGACTCAAAAGAGAAAGCTCACGCGTGATGGGTATGGTTATATAGAAGAGAAATATCATAACCACAAACACTGCCAAAAGATTGGTGATAATGGTGGTGTTACGTAAAATACTGGCGGGCGTAGACATGTAAGAATCAGCCGCAAGACTTATGGCATAAATATCAGTTTGTGGCACGTGATAATACCCCATGGTATATTCTTTTTCGTCCACAAGAATATGAAGCACACCAGAGGGGTTTTTCTTCATTTCTTTGATCCACGACCCTTGAGGCAAATTGATTTTGCTTTGTCCAACTATGGTAGTGGTGGTATCACCTTGGATGGCAAGGATAAGGGGCGAAATGTCTTCATATGCTGTGCTTTGTAAGGCTGCGTTGGCAATTTTTTCGATATGTAAAGAACTTGTTAAAGCTCCATTATATCCATTGTATACAAGCTCTAGAAAAATGGGAACCAGTGTCCTTTTGAGCCGAGCACTATACTCCGTTGGACCCACAAAAAACCCGCTTTGTTTCATGGCCTCTTTAAGATGAACGCTTTCTTTGCCTCTGGTCAAATCCTTCGCGCTTGGCCGCGTGCCCAAGATAAATTGGCCGGACTTATCCACAATATAAAAAGCATTATAGTAACCATAAGAAAGAAGCAGCCTTTGGAAAAAGGCTGTGAGAGCCATCCGTTTGGTTTTATATGAACCATCTTCTTCATGAGCAGGCGGCATTTCTACAGCTTGTAAAACGCCGGGAAAAGATGCCACCATGACCATATCACGTCCGGCTTGGTGAATGCGTGTGGAGATATTTTCACCAATATTTTGTGCAATGCCTTCGAGGTGGCTGTCTTTAACCGACTGCACCACCCCGGTGAAATTATAAAGAGTAAAAACAGTGGAAATGGTGAAGGTAATCACCACGATAATAACAATGGAGAGAGGGAGTTTTATTTTTAAACTTGTAGCAGTATTGGTAAATATATTCATATGACTACTTTATATGAAAAAAGGTGCTAGGGAAAAGTTTAAAAAATGCGCACAATAAGGACGGTTATTTTATGTGTTATGGATAGCTACTTTGCATCATGATAACGCAAGGCATGGCAAAGAAGACACTTATCCATACTGTATAAATATAATGGATGTATCTAAAATGTCAAATTTGTCTTCAAAATAAGCTCTATTTATTGTATTTTTATTTGCACTGCACCATAGTCATCCCTTTTATAATGCGTTATTGGGGTAAGGGTGACTATGGTGCGGATGCATATTATCTAGGTGGTACTGTGTCGCATACTCAAGGTAATGCGGCCTCGTTTATGGTCGACTTCCAGCACATGAACGTGCACTTTTTGCCCAGTACTCACCACTTCGTGAGGATTTTTAACAAAGCCTTCAGCCAGTTGGCTAATATGTACCAAGCCGTCTCTGTGCACGCCAATGTCCACAAAGGCACCAAATTGTGTCACGTTGGTGACTATACCATGTAATTTCATACCGCTTTGTAAATGCTCTATGGCAGTTATGCCTTCGGCAAAGGTAAAATGCTCAAAAGCTGGGCGAGGATCGCGGCCGGGTTTGCTAAGTTCTTGCATAATGTCATGTAAGGTGAGTAGGCCTATATTTTCATCCACATAGTGTGCGAGTTCAATGCGCTGACGGCATTGCTCTTGGGCCAATAATTCTGCCACGGAGCACTTGGCATCTTTTGCCATGCGTTTTACAAGGGCATAGCGTTCTGGGTGAACGGCGCTACCATCCAAAGGTTCTTGTCCATGAGGGATTCGTAAAAAACCTGCGGCAAGTTCAAAGGCTTTAGGGCCTAAACGTGGCACTTTTAATAGATCCTTTCTGGTGCTAAAGGAGCCATGCTCCTTACGCCATGTGATGATATTTTTGGCCAGCGCAGGGCCTATTCCAGACACATAGCTGAGTAATTCCATGCTGGCTGTATTCATATCCACACCCACGGCGTGCACACAAGAAGAAACCACTTCGTCCAGTGCTTCTTGAAGAGCAGGCTGGTTTACATCGTGTTGGTATTGTCCCACGCCCAGGGAGGCAGGATTTACTTTAACCAGCTCTGCTAAAGGATCCATAAGGCGCCGCCCAATGGAAACAGCTCCGCGTACGGTGATGTCATGATCAGGAAATTCTTTTCGGGCCACTTCCGATGCTGAATACACCGATGCGCCGCGTTCATCCACCAAGATAATGGCGATGTGCGAGGACAATTGTAAATCTTTCACAAAAGCTTCTGTTTCTCTGCCGGCGGTGCCATTACCCACAGCGATGGCTTCTATGTCATATTTTTCACATAGTTGCCGTACTTTTTCTCCGGCTTTATGGCTTTGCTCTTGGCCGGTGAGGGGGTAGATGACCTCATGATGTAAAAGATTACCATGGCCATCAAGGCAAACTAACTTGGCTCCAGTGCGCCAGCCCGGATCCAACGCTAATATCTTTTTGGGCCCCAAAGGTGAAGCCAAAAGCAATTTGCGCAAATTGGCAGTGAAAACGGCAATGGCTTCTTTTTCAGCTCGTTGACGCAAGGCTGCACGGAATTCATTTTCAAGGGAAGGAGCTAAAAGGCGTTGCCAAGCATCTTTCATGGCAAGGCGTATTTGCTCTGAGGCTGCATGTGATGTAGAGCTAATCCACTGTTTTTCCAACAATGCCAAAGCTTGAGTTTCATCGGGGCGCACTTGTATGCTTAAAAAAGCTTCGCGCTCACCACGCAAAGCTGCCAAAAGTCTATGGGCCGGCATGGAAGAAGCTTGCTCTTGGCGGTCAAAATAGTCTTGATAGGTACTGCCTGTTTCTTCTTTACCTTTACATACTTTAGAATGTAAAATCGCACCGCGCACAAAAAGGGCGCGCAGTGTGGTGCGACTTTGTCTGTGTTCTGCCATGTGTTCTGCCAAAATATCTCGCGCTCCGGCAAGGGCCCTTGCCACATCGGGCACGGCAAGGGCAGGATTTTCGTGCTCTTTAATAAAGCCTTGTGCCAAAAGTTGTATGGCTTGTGTTTCTTGGATATTGGCTTCTTGTTTCAGTAAAGCCATGGCTAAGGGGGCAAGGCCACGCTCTTTTGCTTTAGCTGCTTTGGTGACGCGTTTGGGGCGATAGGGTAGGTATATATCTTCTAAGGAGCTCAAACTTGTGGCCTGGTGCAAGGCTGTGTGTAGCTCAGAAGTCAATTGCTCACGTTCCTCAAGGGCAGAGATGATGGCAGTGCGCCGCGCGTCAAGGGCGCGTAAACGTTCAAGGCTGTCACGTAGTTGTGTTAAAGCCACCTCGTCAAGGCCCCCTGTTTTTTCTTTCCGATAACGAGCTAAAAAGGGTATGGTGGCACCTTCGTCCAGTAGCGTTATGGTGGCAAGAATGTTTTGTTCTGCCACGGAAAGCTCGTTGGCAAGGCGCTGAGAGAGAGATGCAATCATGATGGCCCCAAGTGTATGAGTTAGAAGTAAAAGTAATGGAAAAACACCCCATGGGCGTAAACATAAGATCTGCCAATGACGTCATTTTTGTATGGCAAAATGATGTTGCAGATTACAGCCTTGGTATACGCAACAATGGGCTGGGTCACAAATAAAATTTATGCATAAAGGGGGATTCATGCATTGTCTGCCTGTGGGCTTTGGCGTATACTTAATCTATGTTAACAATAAAATGTTCGGCGTGTCGCCGTAAATTGTGGAAGTACAATAAGCTTGGTCATGGAGAAGTTTTGCGTTGCCATAAAGAGCGCATTAGCAAAATGTATGATGTAAAAGAGCAAGATGGTAAGGTTTGGTGCCTTTGTGGTAGGCCCATCGGTATTGATAAAGGGTCTTTTTTTAGCATGGTGAAAGGAAGCTTTACCTATGCCGGCACCAAGGTAAATAAATTGTAGGTATCCATATTTGAGCAGTCAGCGGTATATGAAGAAAGTTTTAGCAAAATTTTCTCATGTATATCTTTTTATTAAGACTACTGAGTGTGAGGGAATATATGTCGCGAAATTTTCTTTCTTTGCATCCGTACTTTGAAGATGGTATCATAATGGGGCGTAAACAGGCTAATATGGGCTTTATAAATGCGCTTTTCAGAAAAGATCCTTTTCAAATGTATCATTTTTTTGTGGATAATCCTCAAAGCCTTGCACAAAGATGGAAAGAAGAGCCTGCAGCTCAGCCCCTTTTAAAGCGCGGCGCCTTACATGCTTTTCCGCGAACACATTTGGAAAAACGTTTAAAAATTGTTCCGTATTCTGTGTGTCATTTATCTGACCCCATGACGGAATTTGCTGCCATGTGTCAGGTGCGTAATGCTTTTTCTAGTAAACTTTTTCCCATCACCGCAGTGAATCATACCATCAGTTATGTGGAATATGCTGCACCTACTTTGGGGCATATTTGGCAAGGATGTAGCCCTCGTGACGGTATTGGTTGTACCTCAGCTTCCAGCAAAGCCATTATGGAAGCGTGGTATGCTCATGCAAGACAAACGCGTTCCATACCAAATCAATGGCGCCAACCACAATTGGATATTATTCCCCTTGGCGTGCCAGATCCTGAGCTTGGGCAGGGGCATGAACAGACGGAAACATTGCGCCAGAGTTTGCGAGAAAAGTTTGGCGTGGCATCTGAAACCGTGTTCTTACTTTTATATGGCCGCATAAGTATTGTGGATAAAATGGATGTGCGTCCTTTGTTTTTGGCTTTGCGTCGTTTACGAGCAAAGCATCCACAGCTTCCTTTCTTTTTATGTATCGCTGGTTCCATGGATGGTGACGATGAGTTAAAGGAGCAATTGCAAGCTTTGGCAACAACGTGGAATATTTCTTTTGCGTTGCTGCCTAATCCCACACGGGAGGATAAAAAATATCTTTTTGCTGCGGCTGATGTTTTTGTGTCTCCGGTGGATAATATCCAAGAAACGTTTGGACTCACCCTTGTGGAAGCTGCCCAGTCAGCTTTACCTGTTATTGCTAGCGATTGGGATGGTTATAGAGATATTATTGTACAAGGTGAAACAGGGTTTTTGGTACCTACTTATGCACCCATAGACACCCCCAATCTGGATGCTTTGGCCGGCGTGCTCTTTAATAAAATACATCAGCTTTTTCGCAGTCAGCAAACTTCCTTACATGTACCATCACTCGAAAAAGTTTTGTATGCGCTCATAAGTGATGGCGCATTACGTCGTAGTATGGGGCAAAAAGCTAAGGAGCGCGCAGCACGTTTATATACTTTTGATACGGTGGTGGAAGATTGGCTTAATTTTTGGCAAAAACTGGAAAATGCTCCCATAAGCTCAGAGGAAGAGAGTCTCATACGCCAGGCAAAACATCCTTATGCGTTGGATTTTGGCAAAGTTTTTTCAGTGTATGCCAGCCATAGCTTACAATCTGAAACTTTATTACAATGTACAGATTTAGGACGAGCTTATCTTTATAAAGAAATATCTTGGAATAATTACTGTTTAGCAGCTGTTTCCATGGTGGAAAGTCTTATTCATAAACTCTTGGAGTGTTGCTTGATGCCTTGCAGTGTTGCTGAACTTGTGTTAGTAGCGCACGCGGCACCTTGGGGTAAAGCTCACACCCAAGAAGTACTTTTGGCGCATATCCATTGGCTGTTGAAGCAGGATCTTGTGGAGTGCGCTTTGGAATAAGGGGTTTATAAGAAAGTATTCTTTTGCGGTGAAATGTTACCTTTTTACCATAATTTTTTTGCACGAGAATAGGTATGATACATCATATACTTTGCGCAGATGTGGGAGGAACCCATAGCCGCTTTGCTCACTTTACATGGGATGCAAACGAGAGCGTGTTACGTAGGCAGTATACATGCCCCACCGCACAAATACGCACTACACAAGATGCTTTAGAAGCCATGCGCTTTGGTACGGGGGTTGAAATAGAAAAAGCCAGCGTGCATATATGGGGTGTGGCAGCCATCGTTTTGCACAATGGCCTTGAAGCGCAGATGACCAATACGTCCTTGCGCTTTGATTTTGCGCCTTATTCATGGATAAAAAACGGGGAAAATTTTTTTCTGCTCAATGATTTTACTTTGCAGGCTTGGGCGTCATTGGCACAAGAAGTACCCGTGTTGCCATTGCCATGGTCGCCCTTTGCAGAGCATCCGAATATGGTGCGCCATGCTTCGCAAACACATGGTATTTTAGGAGCAGGAACCGGTCTTGGCGCAGCGGCTTTAGTGCCGCATATGGCTCAAGGCTGGACTGCGTTATCTTCGGAAGCAGGGCATATGGATATGACTTTTCATGGGAAGGAAGAAGAAGATTTTGCGCGCTTTGCCAAACAACGCTTACAACAAGATCGCTTAAGTGCTGAAGATGTACTTTGCGCGCGCGCGTTAAGTTTGCTTCATGCGTATGAACATGGAGAAGATGTGGAGCCGGCACAGGCTGCGACTTCGCTTTGGCGAAAAGAGCAAGCTTTTCCGAACGAAAGTCTGTCCCTACGACTTTACGCACGCTTTTTGGGTCGCTTTTGCAGACAGTGGGCTTTAAGTACTTTTTGTACAGGAGGCTTGTATCTTGGGGGCGGTGTACTTTTTAAAAATCCTGCCATTGTGCAAAGTGAAAGCTTTCGTGAAGAGTTTTTCCATGGCCCTTCATGCATGCAAGATGTGCTGCGAGCCATACCTATGGGACTCATGCAACATGATATGGCCAGTTTGTGGGGAGCTGTGCAAATTGCTAAAAATCATCTTCGCGTGTAATGCCACGTCATATAAAAAGAGTATCCCCTGTAAACTGATGTTTGCAGGGGATACTTTTTTATGTGGATTGCTCGTGTTTTTCAGTGAATTGCTTTTTTATGCCCAAAGAACCAAACGTGTATCCAAGGGAGAAAATAAATCAATATCAAAGGGTACAATGCGCACCCCATAAGAGTGATGTCCATTTTCTGTGATGGTAAATTCTCCTGTAAAGAGTATATGCCCATCTTCCAGATGCTCTTTGAACTTAAGAGGATGGATTTGGGGTTTTTCCACAAAGTCATGTTGTTCACTGCGTCCCACCACGTACTCTACGCGTAAGGAGTGCGGATTCATTTCACAAGGGTTCACGGTGACGAGGATACGTATTTTTTGTCCCACATACAGTGTGTCATTGTCTACGCCTTCGAAGGTGACTTCATCAATGCTGACGCAAGGAAAAGCTCCAACCACAGACTGCTTCCATGCGGCAAGACGTTTTGCCATGGCAAAATCTTCGTCAAAAATATTATTTTTGCGAGCTGCCGTGGGCACGTAGTAATCGCGCATATAGTCATTTACCATGCGATGGGAGCTAAATTGCGCCGTTAAGGTGCGCATGGCATGGCGAGACATATGCAACCACTGTTCCGGTAAATTGTTTGCATTGCGTTCAAAGTATAAGGGCAGTACTTCTTCTTCCAAAGTGGTGTAAAGAGAGTCTGCATCGGCATAATCTGCTTGAGTATCGATGTCACGCAAATGAGAAATAACGGGGCCAATGGTCCATCCATTGGGTTTGGAATACCCTTCGCACCACCAGCCATCAGAGATGCTCAAGTTAAGGCCTCCGTTGACTGAAGGTTTCATGCCACTGGTGCCGCTGGCTTCATTGGGGCGGCATGGCGTATTTAACCAAATATCGCAGCCACGAGTAAGTAAGCGAGATACAGATAAGCTGTAATCTTCCATAAAGTACACATGTCCCACAAAGCGTTCATCCACGGTATATTTTACAATTTGGCGTAAAATGTCGATACCATGTTGGTCGGCAGGGTGCGCTTTTCCGGCAAAGATAAAGATGACGGGGCGATTGGTATCACCAAGTAAGCGTTGCAAACGTTCTGCATCGGCAAAAAGCAAATGGGCTCGCTTATATGGGGCAAATCGACGTGCAAAGCCAATAATCAAAGCATCGGGATTGGTGAGAGCCGCGCGCATTTTTCGTTGTGTTTCTGGTGCCACATCAAGAGTTTTGAAAAAACTCCCAAGACCTTTGTCTACGGCGCGGAGTAACTTACTTTTTTCTGTGCGGCGTATATCCCAAAGTGTTTGTCCGTCAATGGAGTATACTTTATCCCAGTTTTCGTGTTGCGGGGGTAAATCTAGCCATTGTGGATCCACGGTAGTGTTTAAAAGGGCACGCATGGGCGCAGAAACATAAGAGCCCACATGCACGCCATTGGTGACAGATTTTATGGGAACTTCTGTATGGGAATAGCCTTTCCAAGCAGCTTGCCACATGCCACGGGATACATCTCCGTGTAAACGACTTACACCATTGGCTTTGAGCGAATAATTAAGCGCCAATACGGTCATTTCAAACATATTGCGATTGGAACCCACAATGCGTCCCATATTGAGAAAGTCTTGTATGGATAAGCCCACACTGTGCGCATAATCTGTGAAATAGCGTTCCATAAGGTCAGGGGAAAAGCGCTCATTGCCGGCATCCACAGGTGTGTGTGTGGTGAAAATACAAGAAGCACGCACGGCTTCACAAGCCACCTCAAAGCTGAGTCCTTTATGCATAAACTCTTTTATGCGCTCAAGAATAAGGAAGGCTGAGTGACCTTCATTCATGTGGAAAACAGCAGGGGTGATGTCCAATTGCTGTAACAGGCGCACCCCGCCCATGCCTAAAAGCATTTCTTGACGCAAACGGCAATCACGATCAGCCACATAAAGTTGTGCTGTGGTTTTGCGATCATCGGGAGTATTGCTAGTTAGGTCTGTATCCAGCAAATACAGTTTTATGCGCCCCACATGCACCACCCATACGGCGGCGTGTAATGTGCGACCTGGTAAATCCAGTGAGATTTCCAGAGCTTCGCCATTGTTTTTGAACACACGTTCCACAGCCATGGAGGCAAAGTCATTTTCATTGTAAATGGCTAACTGTCCGCCGTCTGAAGTGAGTTTTTGTCTGAAGTATCCATTTTTATAAAGAAGACCCACCGCCACAAGGGGAATATTTAAATCGCTGGCAGATTTGAGATGGTCTCCGGAAAGAACACCAAGGCCTCCAGAGTAGATGGGGAGGCTTTCGCAAATGCCGTATTCCGTGGAAAAATACGCCACGGGATTATCCATGGACAAAATATCTTCTACGTGTTGCGGCTCTTCCTTCATATATGTATGGAATTTCTCTACGATATTATCCATTTTATGAAGAAACTCTGAATTTTCTTCAAGTTCAGACAATCGCGCACCGGAAACATTGGCTAGGAGAACTATGGGGTTATGCTCGCAATCTTCCCACATGTCGGCATCTATACTGCTAAAAAGCTCCCAGCATTCTGCTTGCCAGCACCACCACATATTGGCAGTGAGTTCGCGTAGCGGTTTTAAGCGTTCAGGTAAATGGGAAATGGCCATGAAAGAACGTAAAATGGGCGTCACGGAGGAGGTGGCCTTCAGTACATGCTTTATGTCCTCAGAAAAGCCAAAGGCTTTATTGTTGCGCTCTGCAGCATTTTCAAGGGCGTGTTCATAGGCCTCAAGGTAATTGGGGAAAAATTCTTCCCAAGTGGAAAATTCTGAGAGTCTTCTCGCAGCCTTACGCGAAGTTTGTAATTCCTCTTCCGTTTGGGTCATGGCTTTTAAGGTGGTGATGCGAAGTTCTTGCAAAACTTGATCATAGGATCTGTTTTGACGCGGTACCACGTATACACCGTCGTGTAGGTCTTCTTTTTTTTGTATTTGACTTGTCCAAAGGCCGAAACCTGCTAGATCGGTGGTCATGGTGGGCACAGCCCAAGCGGCGCTTTCTTGCGGTGTATAGCCCCAAGGCTCATACCAAGAGGGGAAGGCTCCAAGGTCGCAGGCGGCCAGCACTTGCTCGTAAGGAAGATTTAAAAATCCGTCATGGCCGTTCAACTGTGCAGGCACAAAAACCACTTGAATATTATTTTCCGGCGCATTGGTAAGACCAAGACTCATGCTGGAATTGAGAATGGGGTCATTGATGCTGTCATATACGTGGTGCGAAGTAATCCAGTGTTCATTGCGTGGCGGTTTTTTATGTGCATCACCGCTGACGGCATCGGGGTTTACTCCGGTGTGCCCACCCATGACCGCAAAGAGAGCCACCACATGGGTGTCGCTACCTTGTAATGATTCATTGAGCCCTGCCAATGCTTCTAAGAAAAGGTCCAAGCCTTTATTTCTAAACTCATAACGCCCAGAAATGAGAATATAGCGCACATTTTTTGGTAAGGGGCGGCGTAAAAGCTTCTCTATGGCTTGTGTGATTTGCGCGCGTGCAGCCTGCACTTCTTGACGTTTCTCGGCATAATTGGGGATGACGCGCAAGTCTAAGCCATTCACTGTGAGTACGTCGGGCGTGCGTGCCAAAAAGGCAGAAGCTTCCAAGGCAGTAATTTCGCTGACGGTGGTAAAGCAATCGGCTTCTCTGGCCGCAATTTTTTCCATGGAATATTTGGCAGTGATATTAAAATTTGCGGCTTCTTGTACCGGATTGATTTTATTCATTTGTTTGTAAATATCACGCCCTGTGCTCGCTAAAGCACGACCCAACATGGTGGCATGGGTGGTGAAAAGCGTGCCCATGGTGGGGGCTTGGCGTTTTAGTGTAAGCAAGCCTGCGCCGCACATCCATTCGTGAAAGAGAGCCACGCCTTTGTGGCCTTGGGGTGATACGGTACTGTGATAGATGGCGGCAATGATTTCGCCGCAAACTGCACTGAACATAACAGGTTCAGCATAATCCCAGCCGCCATTCATGGAATCAACGCCATAATTATTCCAAAGCTCAAAGAGCAATTGATTCACATTGAAGCGGTCTTTAAAGCTCACTAAAATGGTTTTTGGTCGTCCAGGAATATTCCAACGGCCTAAGCGGCATTGGAAATTGTTCATGGCAAGGGTGGAGCGAATTTGTTCCCAGCACGGTTCATCGGTTTCTTCAAATTCAGGATTATCTCCCATGTCTGGACCAAGCATGTAGTATTTATCATCAAAAAACTCTACGGCATGTAAGGCTTTACTGCTGACCACGGTATAAATGCCACCAACTTTATTGCATACTTCCCAGCTGACTTCAAAGGCGGTAGCTTGGTCCAATTGCGTATACATACATCCTCCTAAAAGTTGTATGATCTAAGTGCTTTTGAGGGGTTACACGTCATAGCAAGCACTGCGATACAAAGTACCGCAATGCTTGAATAGACAACATTTTCATCATTTCCAAAGCTGTATTATGTAGCATACAGCTGTTAAGGCAGGGGCTTTATGTATTTAAGGCGTAAGGAACTTCATGGGCTTAAGGGAAAATTTTAGGCTTTAGCGCCCAAAAGAGAATGCTCAAAATCTGCTATGACATTCATATAATTAATATAGGCATCATAGGGAGAGCCATAGGGGTTAAAGTATTTGTGTACATCTCCATCGGAAAACCATTTGGTGCACATATAGTAAAAATGGTCCGAGGTTTGTAATCGGCGCCATGTTTTCAAAATATCAGCATCCTTGGTGGCTCGAACGCTACTTTCTAGGCGATACACTGCTTCAATGGCATCATATTGCATATCATTGCCAAGCCATGCTGTAAGGTCTCTTTCTGCATCGGCCCATGATATTTCTTCTGGAATATCTAAGCGAGCCATGGGAGTAATTCTTTCCGCCGCTTCAGTGGGAGTGATAAACGAAAAATGCGGATTCTCCAGCACTTGTGCAGGTAGGGCACGCATGAAATTAAAAATACCCGTCTCTTCCCATTGGTGTTCACCAAAGGTTTCATAATCCATAAAGAGGTTAATAACTTCTCCTTGCAAGCCGGCCCTGTGCACCCAGTGGGAAAATTTCTCTGCTGTGAGAGGAAATTCAGGCCATCCTTGATTGGAAAAGCGGAAAGCTATGTCATCGGAAAGGCGGTAATTCTTTAATAAAAGCTTGAGGTCAAGGCAATTGGCCGGCTGATAGACCACATTGGGGCTACGCCAGCCAAGGATATGATCAACGCCTTCTGTTAAGATGGCCTTATAGCCCATATCCTCAACGATTTTTGCAATACGATTGCTGTAAATGAGCTCTGTATTGCGGAAAACCTTGGGTTTCACCCCAAAATACCAATCAAGCATTTCAGAGTGCATTTGTATTTGTTGCTTAAACTCTTCGGGGGAGTACAACGCGGAGAGGGAGTGGGCATAGGTTTCTGCCAAAAGCTCCACACAACCTGTTTGTACCAATTCTTGAAAGGATTGTAAAACCTCCGGGGCCCATGTTTCCAATTGTTCCATGACCACGCCAGAAAGGGAGAAGGCAATTTTAAATTTCCCATCATGTTCTTTGATAAGCTCGAGTAAAAGCTTATTCATGGGCAAATAGCATTTTCTCGCCACTTTTTGTAAAATTTCACCATTGGCTTTGTCATCTTCATAAAAATGATTTTTACCCATGTCAAAAACGGTATAATGGCGTAAACGGTACGGTTGATGCACTTGAAAATAAAAACATATGGCTGACATATAAACTTCCTAACAAGTATAAAATTATTTACCGACAAGGAAAATAAAAAATTCCCTCATGTGTTACCTATGAAACATGTGTTTATTGTTCTTTATGGCAGTTTTCATAAACCTGTATAAGTTTTGTGGCGGCATTTTCCCAGCGAATATGCTGTAATTCCTCACGACATTGCTTGGTCATTTCTTCGGCCAGGCGGGGATGAGATAGCACGGCGCAAATTTTGTCTGCCATGGCGCGTACATCCCAAAAATCCACCTTAAGGGCATTTTGCACCACCTCGGCCACGCCAGATTGACGCGAAATAAGTACCGGTGTGTCGTAGGACATGGCTTCCAATGGCGCAATGCCAAAGGGCTCAGAGACGCTGGGCATAACGTATAAGTCGCTGATGGCGTACATTTTATCCACATCTTCACCACGTAAAAAGCCTGTGAAGTGAAACCGGCTTCCCATGCGCATTTGTGCCACCATGCGGACAATGCGTGGCAACATATCGCCGCTGCCTGCCATGATAAAGCGTACATTGGGCATACGTGAAAGTACCAGCCGTGCCGCTTCTACAAAGTATTCTGGCCCTTTTTGGAAAGTTATACGCCCCATGAAAAGCACGTACTTCTCATCACTGGGGTGTGTGGGCAGATTAAGATTTTTTCGTGATTCTTCGCGGCTCACAGCATTGTGTACCACAGAAATTTTTTGTGGATCAATGCCGTAGAGTTGGCTGATACGTGACTTTGTGTAATGGCTCACTGTGATGATGGTGTCGGCAGCTTCAAGACCTGCACGTTCTATGGTAGCCACCTCATGGTTCATATTAATGCCACTGCGATCGCTTTCCAAGGCGTGTATATGTACGAGCAGAGGCTTGCCCGTCACATGTTTTGCCACAATGCCGGCGGGGAAGGTCATCCAATCGTGAGCATGAATCACGTCAAAGTTTTCGGTATCAAGACCCAGCACGCTTTGGCTATAGCGAAAGACTTCATCCATAAGCCCTTGCCCATAGCCGCCATGTAAAGAGAGCACCGTGTCGCCTTGTTCTGTGCGTTTCACATTTTTTTGTGTCTTTGTAACGACTTGTAAAAGCTCTTCCTGACTTTGCGGTGAAATCATGCCAGAAGCTTGTTGCATGAAAGCCATGGGCGTATTGCAAGGATCATATAAATAAGATGTGTTGCTTGTCACGCAGCTGGCGTGAAGCTCTTCATAGCTTTGTGGCGTGGCATAAGCGTGCAAAAGGGAATTGACTGGGTGCAGGCGTACATGTTTTTGCCAAACTTCTTCCACAATGGCTTTGCCGTTACGTGCTGTCTTTGTGGAACAAGGAGAGGTTGCATGTTCTTGGGCCTGCATGGAATTGCTTGGTGAATTCGGCGAATTTCGTGTGGTACGAACATGCTCTTCCGTGTTGTGTTCACGTGTCTCTTGATTCCACGCAATGCGCGTACCCGAGGCCTCATGCAAGGCTAAGCCTTGAGGTAAATATATTTTGTCCTGACCTTCCATGCGCGGAAGTACAAAGTGAATATCCACACCTTTTTCTGCCAAAGCGCGTGTCATGCCGTAGCATGCAGTACCTAGTCCGCCACTCATATAGGGAGGAAACTCCCATCCAAACATTAAAACTCGCATATGAACCCTTTAATCCCGTAATTCCAAGATGCTGTTTGGAGGAAAGTACTAAAAATAAATGAGAGCACTTTCCTGAATGTATAAATCTTCCCACGTGTGCACAACGTCTGGTGCCAACAAACGTAAATTTTGTAAAAGGCGTGAAACTTCAGCCACGCTCCATGCTTGAGCTATGCAACCATCGGGCATATGAGGAGGATCTGCTGAAAAAATTTCTGAAATGGAACCCACACCGGCATCCACAAGGTGCGAAGTGAGTAAGGGGGTAATGGTTTCAAGAAGCTCTCGTACGGCGGCAGGGCTGTCCCAAGCTGCGCGGATGAGGGCATCACCATAGATACCAAGCAACCAAGGCCATACTATGCCCTGATGATAGGCTCCGTCACGCTGCTCTGGGCTTCCTTCATAGATAGATTGGTAACGGAGGTCACTGGGGGCAAGGGTACGCAGACCATAGGGGGTTAAAAGGGCATTGCGACACGTATCAACCACATCTCCCCAGAATTCTTCATCCAAGATGGCATGAGGTAAACCCACGGCGAAAAGTTGATTGGGGCGTAAAGAGGTGTCCACCTCTTGAGGACGCCAGCAATCAGCCAAATACCCACTGTGTTTTTGCTCTACCCAAAAGCGCTCCTTAAAAATAAGTCGCATTTTATCCAAAGTGCGTTGGTGGCAAAGGGCATGGGGCATTTTTTCACCATAAGTTTTGGCAACTTGGCGGGCAAATGCCAGTGCATTATACCACAGGGCGTTGATTTCCACAGGGCAGCCATGGCGAGGCGTTACGGCCTTACCGTGAACATTGGCGTCCATCCACGTGAGTTGTGTGTGTTCATTGCCCACATGTAAAAAACCTTCTGCATCGCAGTGAATATGTTCCAGGGTATTTGATGCGTAATTTTCCAAAATAGTCTTTATGAAGGGCCAACAATGAGCGCGAAATCTTTTGGGGTCGGCGGTAAAGGCCTTTTGTGCAGCCCAAGCGTACCAAAGAGAAGCATCTATGCAATTGTAGGAGTGTTTACCGTCGGTGGAAAACATATTGGGAATGCGCCCATGATCAGATTCGGCAGCCAAAGCGTGTAATATTTCCCAGCCTTGCTCCGCATTATGCGCATCAAAGGTCAGACCGCTAAGGGCTATGCAAGTGTCACGTCCCCATGCTTCAAACCAAGGGTAACCAGCCACAATGGCTTCATTGCCGGCAGGTTGGCGCACCAAAAACTGCTTTCCTATTTTTTCCAAATGGTTTTGCAGTAGGGATTTTTGCGTAGATTTTTCTTCGCGGCGCAAGGCTTCCTTTTGCCAAAGAATATCTAGGGGGCCAAGTTTTTCTAAGACATCCTCAGTGGCCGCAGAAAGCACCACCGATTGATTAAGGTCCAAGTTTATATCGATGACGCCTGGTTGGAAAAGGTCTTCATGATTGGCAAAGCCGCGTTCTGCCTCCACCATATATTCAGCATTATGATACCAATCCGGAGAAGGATGAAAGATAAGGGGGGTGCTGCTTTGCATGAAAAATGGCGGCAAGGAATTATAGGGACGGATGCTAAACCCTTGAGGTGCTGGCCACGTTTTAACTTGAAAATCGATGTTGGCAGAGCCCAAAGCGTGCATATTTCTGTAGGCTAGCAAGGGCTTTATACGTAGGCGAGCCGTGCCAGGCAAGGTCGAGGGGCCGGCATCTTTTTCGCTGGGGAGCAAACTATACCGTATAAGGGTAATGTGGTGCTTATCTAGCATCATGACTTGACGCACAAAATGTACATCGCCATACCTATACACAAAGGTGGGGATGGAGCCCAAGGTCACTTCATGGAGATACTCGTGCCCTCGTGGGTAATATACATCGGGGTGTTTGCGACAGGAGAAAAAAGCTTCTTTGTTTCCCACTAAGATGGACTCTTCCAAGGTGGAGAGCAAAACAAAACGCCCTGGGGGGTCTGCCAGAGGGACGGTTAAGAGACCGTGATACTTTCTGGTATTGCAGCAGACGAGAGAGCTTGACGCATAGCCACCTAAACTGTTGGTTTCTAACCATTCTCTTCGTAAGGATTTACGTAAGTTTTGGCAAACAGTTTTATTGAACACAAATTGCATAATCTAATCCCTTTATAACCTATTGCGAATAATAATAAAGCAAAAGCGGTAAGCATAAAAAAGCACGGGAAAACTACACAATACATGCACGCATGTAGGGTGTTTAAAACGGATTTGTAAAGCAGTGTGTAGAGTAGCAATGGTATATGGAAAAAGCAAGGCATTGCTAAAAAAAAGACCAAAGAAACATAAACGTAACAATTGCTGTTAAAGTTCTCTTAAATAGAAAAGAAAGTGACACTTTTTCCACAAAAAAAGTACAAATATGAAGTTTTGGCTGAGTTTAACGTACAGTAAGAATTCATCAGCCTAGCTGGCGTTTTTTCTTTTCCACAAAAAAAGCCCTTCATAGATGACTGTGAAGGGCTTTCATGCAGATGTTTATGCTGAAATGGGAGGATTTTTAATCCAGTAAGCAATAGTTTTGTAAAGCTTTTTGGGATTTATGGGCTTGGTGGCGTGTTCATTCATGCCATGGGCAAGGCTTTTTTGCACATCTTCTTCTAAAGCATGCGCAGAAAGGGCAACTATGGGGAGGCTGCGGAATTTTTCTTGTTCACGAATTTTGCGTGCCGCTGTAAGTCCGTCCATAATGGGCATTTGAATGTCCATAAGCACAAGATCAAAGGATTCTTTCTCAAGCATTTCTAAAGCTTCTAGGCCATTATTGGCAATGGAAACTTTATAGCCCACTTGTTCTAAAATTTCTTGCGCCACCATTTGGTTGATTTCGTTATCTTCCACAAGCAAGAGTTTTGCCGGAACTCCATTCACCATGGTAAGATTTTTCTCTTGTGTTTCACTGGCATCTTCGGCCATGGGTAGGGTGGCAGTGCCGTAGAACGTGGAACCTTTATCAAGCTGACTTTCAACGCGTATTTGCCCATGCAGCTTTTGCATGATTTTTTGGGTGATAACAAGTCCTAGACCTGTGCCTCCGTAAAGACGTGTAAAAGATGTATCTGCTTGAGAAAAAGGTGAAAAAATATGCTCAACGTATTCGGGAGCAATGCCAATGCCTGTATCTTTTACAGAAAAAGAGTACTGCATTTGGCATGAGCCCACATTTTTTTCATGGATGCACATATGTATGCTTCCGTGGGATGTGAATTTAATGGCATTATCCAAAAGATTGAAAAACACTTGCTTGAGACGCAGAGCATCTCCTAGCACACGCTGGGAGCTAAGGTTGTTTTCAATGTGTAGCGTCAAGCATTTTTCTGCAGCTTGCGCCATGAAGGTTTCTTCAATATCATGAATAATATCTTTAAGGGCGAAAGGTTCTTCTTTAAATTCAAATCTTCCAGACTCCATATGAGAAAAGTCTAACATGTCATTGATGACACGCAATAAGTCCTGGGCAGAGTCTAGGGATTTTTGCACGTAGGAGTTTTGCTCTGCTTGTAAGGAAGTTTTATTTAATAGGTGTAAAAGCCCTAAAATGCCATTCATGGGAGTGCGGATTTCGTGACTCATATTGGCCAAAAATTCACTCTTGGCTGCGGCATTTTTTTCAGCAATATTTTTTGCTTCGTGCAAATGGTCTTGCACACGCTGTATTTCAGCCAGCATTGTTTTAAGTTTACGCAAATCGCGTATATAGGTAATGACGCCATAAGAGTCTTTGTAGCTAATGCGCGTTAAAATCATTTCCACGGGAAGAAAGGCGTTTTCCTGACTTTGATGCAAGCATAAAAATTCTGTGTAGGCAGAACCTTCTTCAAGGGCTTTTTGCAAGCATGCTTTAAGAAGGTCTTCAGAGTTTTCTCCCGAAGGCTGTAATAGAGGATAGGTTTTGGTGAAGTTTGCTTGAAATTCTTCTTTGCTGGTAAAGCCATATAATTTTAGACTTTCAGAATTGCAATCGATGAGATTTAAATTATTATCCCAAAAGTGTACGCCCAAGGGCATGGATTCCAACATGAGTTTATTGCGCAGTTCTGCTTCTGCGGCAACTTTTTGTGAAGCTTTAATTTCACGTAAATCGCGAGAGAAGGTAATAACGGCATCTTCGCCGTGCAGTACAGCACCTACACATGTTTTATCCACAGGAACGAGCGTACCGTCGGGGAGTTGATGTGTCCACTCAACGTGGCTCATGCCATGGGTTAAAGCTTCATCAAAATTTTTATGTAAGGTGGGTAAACTTTCTTGACCGTTGGGCTGGTAGGGCGGAGAAACTTGGTTGTATTTCTCCATGTATTCTTGTTTATCTTTAAATCCAAAAAGGTTGATGCTGGCGATGTTACAGTCGATGAGCTTATACTCTTTATCCCAAAAAGACATACTCAAAGGCATGGCTTCCAGTACTATTTTATTACGAATTTCCGCTTGTGTCGCTCTATTTTGGCTTTCTTTGAGGGTGCGTAAATCATAAATATATTCTGCCACCATGTCTTTACCGTCATATTGAACGCGGCGCAAAGACACATAGGTGGGTATTGTTTCACCTTGTGTATTACACCAAAGCCAGTCAGCATCGCTTTTTCCTAGGGCAAAAGCATCATGAAGTAGCTTGGAAGAATGCTCTGAAGAGCTTTGTCCATTTTGTTGATTTTGAGGGTAAAAAGAGTGTTGACTAAGAGCATATTCCTCTTTGGTGCTTATGCCAAAAAGGTCCATGAAGCTTTGATTGCAATCAATAAGCGCATGTTCTGCATTCCATAGGCAAACAGCCAGTGGAGATGCTTCCACAATACTTCGAATGTTTTTATCTTGATGGTAAAAGTCTTCTAAGGTTTTTGTATGATTACTTGTGCCTATTAACGTGCAGGTAATGATGGCAATACCTTGGTATTCCATGCGAGTGAGGTGGTATTGGACGGGTACTCTTTCGCCATTTTTTAGCAAATGCTCCCAGGAATACGTATGCACACCTTCCGCAAGTGCTTTGGCTAAATGCTCTTGACACAAGAGTATAGAATTTTGGCCTTCAGCTTGTGTGGCTGGGTTAAAGTGAGAAAAGTTTACTTGGCTTTCCTCTAAAGATGAAGATCCCAGAAAATGCAAATAAGCCTTTGTGCAATAAAGCATGTGTCCATGCTCATCATAGCAGCACAGGGCTTGAGGATTATTACCGTAGAGTTGGTGCAAAAAAGCATACATGGGCGTTTTTTGAGAAAAGTCTAACATACGCGCGAAAAAACCTCTAAATGTCTACATTTTTACAAAAATATAGAGAAGCAACTCTGTGAGAGTGCTGTAATACGTCCTTCCTAATAAATAATCTATGGCATATTTTTGAAGTGGTGACAAGAATTTTAGTGCATAAAAAAATGGTTTATACACGAGTTTTTTAGTTTGAATAGGCGTGAAAAATGAATATAAAGTTTATTTTCGCAGTACGCGCTTTTATTGGAGTGTGAAAAAAATACTTTGCCTAATACAATAAAAAGCCGCACCTCAGAAAGGTGCGGCCAGAGTGACATGTGGGGGGGCTACAAGACCATTAACCTTCTTTCATGGTCTTGATAATGCGTTCTAGTTTTTCCGCTTGATGTGTGAGCTCCATGACAGCCTTGGTGGCTTCGCCCATGGCATGGCTTGTTTCAGTGGAGGCGTGGTTAATGCTGGTAAGGGAACGATTGATTTCTTCTGAAGTTGCAGATTGTTCTTCTGCTGCTGTGGCAATGGTGCGGATTTGGTCTGCAGAAGAGTCCACAAGGTGTACAATCTCATGTAAAGACTGCCCTGCATCATGTGCTAAATTTGTGGCTGCTTCAATGCTATTTACGGAGCTGTCCACATTTTTCATATTGCGTTCCACACTGGTTTGTACACCGGCAATGGCGCTGCCCACTTCCACGGTGGCTTGCATGGTTTTTTCTGCCAATTTACGCACTTCGTCGGCCACCACGGCAAATCCACGACCAGCCTCACCTGCGCGAGCTGCTTCGATGGCCGCATTTAAGGCCAATAAGTTGGTTTGATCTGCAATATCAGAGATAACATTCATAATGGTGCCAATGGCTTCGGCTTGTTCACCCAGTTGTATCATATCTGTCTTAAGTTGTTGTGATTGTCCTTCCACTTCTGCTACGCGCTTAACCATGTTCTGTACTATATTTGCACCGTCTTCTGCTTTTGCACGGGCATCGTTGGACACATGGGTGGCATCACCGGCACTGCGAGCCACTTCAAGCACGGTGGAATTCATTTCTTCCATGGCTGAAGCAGTTTCAGTAATACGATCGGAACTTTCGCTGACACTTTTTTCAGATTCAGTCACTTGTGCGGAAAGGCTACGCGCTGAGCTAAAGACGGCTTCCACAATATTTTCCAATTGGCCGGCGGCGGCAAGCATACCTTCTTGTTTGGCATTTTCTGCGGCTACTTGTGCTTGCTTTGCTTCTTCCATGGCTGTTTGTGCTTCTTGGCTTAAGCGTGCTGCCTCGGCTGCTTGCTTTTGAGCCAGAACAATATTTTCTTTAAGCGCACTCACCATGGCACGCAGTGCATCGCAGAGTTTGCCTAACTCATCTTGTGAGTTTACATGCAGCTCTTCGTCCAATTTTCCTTGTGCTACAGCCTGAGCAAATTGCATGCTTTTATTTAAAGGATTGGTAATACTTTTGGTTAAATACGTAGCAAAAGCTGCGCCCACAAGTACAAGTAAAGTGATGAAAATAATGGTGCTTGTTCTGCTGGCGTTGAGCCCGTCTATGGCCTCTTGTTGTTCTTGATTTATATCGCGGCTTAGCATGGTAAAGTTGTCATTGATAAGGCGATGAATTTCTTTGGAATAGCCACTACGGGTTGCGGAATAGCTGTTGAGCTCAGTGACGTTTTGGATAATGGCTTGTAACACTTTTGCATATTGATTGAGCTGAGAGACAACGGCACTGACTTCTTGCTTCAATTCTTCTGTGGGGAAAGCATTTTGGTCTGCAGAGGCTATGGCAATAAGGTCGGTAATTTTTTTATGCAATTGGTTAAGCGTAGTACTATCGTTTTCTGTGAGAGCAGTGGATATGGCAGCACGCAAGTCAAAAAATGCTGTGCTAAAAGAGACAGTGGCCACGAGGTAGTTGGAAAATTCACTTAAAGCCACAGCATCATGAGCTTGGCTGGCATTGGAAATTTCCTTTTGAATGAGAGCAATGGTGTTGTGAACGCGTTGATTTATATCTTGATCAAAGGATTCAAGTTGCGTTTGATTTTTTAAGAAATTTTGCAGGGTAGAGTGAGAACTTTGAAGAGAATTTGTATACTGCGCAAATACATTGCGAAAAGTAGCTGTAAAGCTTTGTAATTGTGTGAGCTCAGGATAGGTGCGCACTAAGGTATTTAGATGATCCAAAGCCGCTTCAGCTTTTTTTACATCATCTTGTATGGCTGTGTAGTTGGCGGAATCGCGTGTGAGGCGATAGGTGCGCATATGTAGGTAGGCAGAATTGAAAGCTTCGCGAAGCTCTGCCACATCAAAAATTTCTGGGAGGCTCTTGTTTACAATGTCTAAAGCTTGGTTTGCAGCTTGCCTTTTTTCATTGACGGAGAAAAAACCAAGGACGCAAATGGAAAGTAAAATCACACCAAAGCCCAGAGTTAATTTCTTAGAAACGTTCATGTTTTTCATACCTTCATCCTTTTTTACTCAATTGTATTTTGCTGTGTATGTGCTCAAAAATACGGCATACCTAGTTTAATACGTTTAAAGTATTAAAGACTTCATGCCATATGGGCAACCGTTGTAAACGTCATGCTCTTATTGGTCAATGCTTTATACGTTAAAAAGTGAATACTTCAGAGGAAAAGATAGGAAATATAAAAGATATTTCTTTATATATCCCTATAAAATATAGTAAAAAAGTAAAGAATGTAGGCATAAATCATAAAATTGTTTGACAAAGCAAATGAAAGACTTATCTATTTATTAGTAAATAGAGCAATTTTTTATATGTTTTGCACGATGCCTCTCCTTGTGTTTAGCTAGAACGGAAATTGTTGTTTTTTTATTTGTGACACACGGCGAGACAAGCAAAAAGGCGTAACCTCAAAATGTTTTCATTGGAGGTGTCTTATGAAGATGAAGTCACGTGTTCCGCAATGGGTTGCAAAGAGTATGGATTTGACCAAGTGGGGTATTTCGCAAGAATGTATCGACATTTTACAAACAGGTCCGCGGCATAGTTCTTATTGGGCCACATGGGATGGCGTATTAAAAAGAGCTAAGCGTGTTGTGGATGGAAGAAAATATAGACTTTCCCCTTGTAAAGGGGAGCGGGTCCTTATTGTTCCAGAAAATTTTGATTTGGACACCCGTGCTTTTTAGGGAAAGATAGCTGTAGAATGGATTTAAGATGTTTATGATTCGTAAAAAAAGCCCCGTTTAGGGGCTTTTTTTACATACAACGTGCTGTACGAAATAAGTCTTTATCATGCCAGTTCAAAGGCAAAAAAATGTCGGAAGAGGATTTTATTTTGTATGTTAATGCTAATTCGACGTATGCAGGGGTGAGTTTTTATACAATTACTCAATAGCCGTAGTCGATGTTTTACTATGTTATGTCCTTATTTATCGTATCAAATCCGGAAGTAAATCTTCAATTGTTTTCGCATGTTGCTCTATGTATTGCGAAAACTTTATATTATCAAGCACCACGAGGGGAAAACCTACTGCTTGCATTTGATGCACAACAAGAGGGTCGTGGCTCATTTTTAAGAAAGCTTTGCTCAATTTTTGTACTATATCGTCGGGAGTACGTGCAGGTACGGCAAATCCACGAAAAGCGCCCCATTCTGTGGTGAAACCAAGTTTTGAGAAACGTTCTATATTTTCTACTCCGGCATAAGGTGCGTCCGACATGATGCCAAGAATGCGTAAAGAACCACCCTTATGGTAGCTGAGAGCCTCTCCAAGGGTCATCATGGCCGCAGAGACATGCTTGCTTAGAAGGTGGGTAATTTGTTGAGCACCAGAAGTGCTGTGGACAAAGTTAAAAGTGGTGGAAAAATGTTTTTCAAGCAAAAGACTGGCGACATGATGTGAGGTGGAGTGTCCAGGGGTAACTATGCTGAGTCGCTTTTTTTGTGAGCTTTGTATAAATTGCTCTAATGTTGTATAAGGAGATGTGGCGGGCACCACCAACACTTGAGGGTCAAAGCAGTACATAATGATAGGAGTAAAATCTTTATGGTTATAAGGTGCTGCTTTAAAGAGCGGATTGGCAATGACGGAGTTTGTGAAGGTGAGTAGCGTATACCCATCTGCCGGTGCATCTGAAACAGCTGCCTGTCCTAATAATCCGCCGTCTCCGGGAATGTTATGAACAAAAAGTTCGTGACCTTGAAGGTATTTAGGCGCCGCTTGACTAAACATGCGCGTGGTTAAGTCTGCACCCCCTCCAGGAGAAAAAGGCACTATGACCGTGAGGTTTTTACTGGGAAAGTCTGCAGCTTTAAGGCTTAAGGGCGTAAGCAAACAAAATAAAAATAGTACAAGGTAAAGGACGCGTGGCATAATAACTCCTTATGAGGGAGGTTGCTTAAAAAAATATCAAACTGCTGTGGAAAAACTTGCGCAACAGCTTATAGAGTGTAAGCACATATCGTGCCAAAACATACTGTTATGGTATGTTTTGAAGGGAGGCTTTACGAAGAAGCATTATGAAGACGCTCAGCCACTGTTTGACCACCTATGCCCCAATTGGTAGTGGGGATTTCTTCAATGGTGACTACGGTTGTTTGCGGGTTCTTTCCTAAAATACGCACGAGCATTTCTGTGGTTTCTTGTATGAGCTGTGCTTTCTGGGCTTGTGTGGGGGCTTGCTCTCCACCTGTGACTTTAATGTTTACATAAGGCATATTTTTGTCCTTTTATACGAGATTTTGCATCTAAATTCTATCAAGATATATCCTTAGACAATGTTATTGTAAATTCTTTTTCCATGAGAAATAGCTTCTATTTTAGAGAAACTATGCATATTGCTTAAAAGTAGCTGAGGAAATTTTCTTTACTTTTGAGCTGATTTTTTCTAATTCCAAAGGGTATAGCGTAAAAAATATAATAATTTATTGAGGGCTAAATATGAATGCAAGTATGGAATATAAATCTTTTCTTTGGCTTCTTGTGGTGGTTTCTTTAGCTTTTTTGGTGCTCATGTTTCCTTTTTTTGGCATCATTTTTTGGTCGGTGGCCATAACTATTATTTTTTCCAATGTGCAGAATTACTTTGTTAAAGTTACAGGTAGTTCTAATATGTCTGCATTATTAACACTTTTTATAACCATAGTTATTGTTGTTATTCCTTTTCTCTTTATAGCCAGTGAATTTTTGGAACAAGGTTTAGCTTTGTATCAAGGATTAAGTAGTGGTGCCATTGATGTAAATGCTTATTTTGAAAAAATAAAAGCTTCTTTTCCTTTGTTGCAAGAATATATGGATAAAATGAATATTAATCCAGAAGGCTTTCAGGGAAAGCTTACGGAGCTTGTCATATTCTTAAGTAAATATATAGGGCAGCAAGCTGTGTCTATCGGCGCAGAAACATTAAATATTATCGCGCAAATTGGTCTTTTGCTGTATATATCTTTTTTTACTTTACGTGATAAAAAATTTATTATTCAAGTGCTACACAAAGCTTTGCCCCTTGGAGACAGACGCGAAGCCATATTGTTTCAAAAAATTTCTGCAGTAACCAAGGCCACCATTAATGGTAGCTTGGTGGTAGCCATGGTGCAGGGTATGCTTGGCGGACTTATTTTTTGGTTTTTGGGCGTACAGGCTCCTATCCTTTGGGGCGGAGTCATGACTTTGCTTTCTTTGGTGCCTATGATTGGTGCAGGTTTGGTTTGGGCACCTGTGGCCATATACTTTTTTGCCACGGGGGATGTGCAATCGGCTCTTATTTTAACAGTTTTTGGCGTGGCTGTCATTGGTCTTGTGGACAATGTATTACGCCCCATCTTGGTTGGAAGAGACACCCGCTTACCTGATTATTTGGTATTGCTATCCACCTTGGGAGGATTTGCCCTACTTGGTATGAATGGCTTTATTATAGGGCCTTTAGTGGCTGTATTGTTCATAACGTGTTGGGATATTTTTATTCGCGAGTATAATATTGAAGAAGATAGGGAACTGAGCCAAATGGATGAAGTTGCCCCCATGGTCGTGGTTAAAAATGAAACGCATGTGGTGCAAATTGCTTTCACTGAAGATGATGCGGGGAAGTAATTCCTTGCAAATAATGATGAAGTGCCCTTTTATCACTATGGTGGTAAAAGGGCTTTTTCATACATAAGAACACGTTCTCGTATATGGAAAGAAAAATTTGCCAATGGCATGGGTAAGAGGAAAAAGCCACAACCCTCGATCCCAAAGTTGTGGCTTTTGCAGAAGCGGGACAGGGGAGAAATACTCACCCAGGATAAGTGTGAAGAATATCACCTCATCGAAGGGGAGGAGAAGAGAGCGCTCTCTTCTCTTGACGACTAAATGTTTTCGTTTTTACATCAAGAGTCTTGTGCCATTATTTTTGCTATGAAAAATGAGGCATAAAAGCTTGATGTAAAAAGTGAAATTCTAGCGTAATACTTCACCTTATGCACAATTTGATGTTTTCATCATAAAATGTGCCATCTTGCGCTCATATAATGCCACATGCAAGAAGCTCAAACTGTGTGAACAGAAGAATATATATTGCATGCGTGAAGCTTCGTAATTTTTGTGTGATAAAAAAACACAAAGCTTCATGATGCCTAATTCAAAAACCATGCCTACTTTTCTGCGTGTGAAGATTGTTAGGTGGTGAAGGTTTTCAATCATTTTTTCACGCCAAGCAGAGAATAAATTTTTTAAAAAGGGATTTGTCAGAAAAAACTGACAAATTTTCTGAAAAGCATGACAGGTAGAAATGAATGCTTATCTTTTGTGAAAGAGTAAAAAAATTTGTGTAGGAGAATCCCGTGCCATGCAAAAAATTCTTGTAATTGATAAGGATGCAAGCACTCACGACCTTGTTGACGCTGTAAGCGTTCCTTTTGGCTTTGAAGTGCTCCATGCCACAAATCTTGACGAAGGTTTGCAGTTGGGGGCCATGGGTGTAGATGTGGTTTTGCTGGAGAAAAATCTTCCAGATGGTGATGGTATAGCGAGTATTCGAGAGATGCTAGCACTTGCTGGAAATCCTCATGTACTCATGGTTTCGGAATTTGCCAATGGAGATATTGCGGAACGTGCTTTACGTTCTGGCGCATGGGATTTTTTGTGTAAACCACTGTATTTAAAGAATGTTTCGCAAGTTTTGGAGCAAGTTTTAAGCCATAGGCAAGATAGATGCGTCGATGTTATGGATGCGTTGCTTCGCTGTGAAAATTTTGTGGGCAGTAGTCCGGCTTTGTTGGCTGCTTTGGAGCGTATGCATGAAGCGGCTCAATCTGGCTCCAATGTGCTTATTTATGGTGAGACGGGCACGGGAAAAGAGCTTTTTGCGCGTATGCTACATAAAAATTCAGAACGCAGCGCAGATGTTTTTGTTACGGTGGATTGCGCCGCTCTTACAGAAAACTTGGTGGAAAGCCATCTTTTTGGGCATGCACGTGGTGCGTTTACCGGTGCGGATAGAGCTAAGGAAGGGCTTTTGCTTAAAGCGCATGGAGGCACCTTATTTTTGGATGAAATGGGGGAATTGCCTTTATCCATGCAAAAAGTTTTTTTACGTGTGTTGGAGTTACGTCGTTTTCGACCGGTGGGTATGGTAGATGAGGTACCCAGTGATTTTCGTTTAATTGCCGCTACCAATAAAGATTTACATGCCATGGTAAAAGAAGGGAAATTCAGGGATGATCTTTTATATAGACTACAAGGCATTATAATACGCATTCCTCCATTACGTGAGCGAAAAGAAGACATTGCGCCCTTGGCAGAATTTGCCATGAAAAATTTTTGTGAGAGAAAATCGCTCCCTTTAAAATCTTTTAATGCAAGTTTTCTAGAAACGTTGTGTGCGTATACGTGGCCTGGGAATGTTCGTGAGCTCATCAATACGGTGGAACGAGCATGTGTGGTGGCTAAGGATGAACAGCAGCTTTATGCTGTGCATTTGCCCACCGATATACGTGTGGCTGTGGTGCGCGATCGAGTACAAGAAGATGCGCAAATCGCACCGCCTATTTTGCAAGGGGCTTTTTTTCTTACTACCGACGAAGGAACTCCTTCGTTGAAAGAATGGAAAAAATATACAGAACATACCTATGTGCAAAGAATTTTAGCTCAAAATAAGGGCGATATTCGAGCTTGTGCACAAATGGCAGGGGTTTCTCGCGGGCATTTTTATGAATTATTAAAAAAACATAATATTACTTTGTAAGAGAGCAAAGCCATATGTACAGAAAAGGTCTTTTGTCTATTTTAAGCTAATATAAAATGGTGAAAAAACTTCTTAAGATACAAATAAAAAACTATGGACATGAATGTTGTTTTGTGTCTAATATATTGGTATCAATAGAAAATGTATCTAAAGGAGCGTTTATGTATTGTAATCAGTGTGAACAAACGGCCAAAGGTAAAGCCTGTGAAAAAGTGGGCGTGTGTGGTAAAAACGAACATGTGGCACAATTGCAAGACGAACTGGTGCATGCTCTGCGCTGGTTGGCGCAACGATGTTTGCAAGCTGACGCTCAAGGTATGGGAGATATAAAGGTGGATGCCTTCGTGGCAAAAGCGCTTTTTCATACCTTAACCAACGTGAATTTTGATCCTCAAGTGCTCGAAGGGTGTATTTTACAATCGTTGGCTTTTCAAAAAGATATGGCTGAAAAGCTAGGGATTGCAACAAAAGAAGAGGCGCAAGGCGTTGAAACAATGCGTCAAAAGTTGCATGAGCAGGCCTGGTCTGTGGCGTCCATGTCTTCTCAAGAAGATATTAACTCACTCATGCAATTGGTGCTTTTTGGTAGTAAAGGTGTGGCTGCCTATGTGGATCATGCGGCTATTTTGGGCCAGCAAGGGGATGCAGTGTATGCCTTTCTTAAAAAAGCCTTGGTGGCAGGCATGCCTTCAGATCAAGGGCAGCAGATGGAGCTACAAGATTGGCTTAATCTTGCCCTAGAATGCGGACAAGCCAATATTCGTGCCATGGAACTTTTGGAAAAGGGCAATACTGAACAATTCGGGCATCCGGAGCCCACGCCTGTGGCCTTGGGGCATAAAAAGGGCAAAGCCATTGTTATTTCTGGTCATGATTTGCTGGATTTATATCACCTACTACAGCAAACGCAGGGTAAAGGTATTTTCGTATATACGCATGGGGAAATGATTCCGGCGCACGCTTACCCAAAATTAAAAGCCTTTCCGCACTTGGCAGGACATTTTGGAACGGCTTGGCAAAATCAAGTGAAGGAAATGGCGGATTTTCCTGGAGCCGTGCTGTTTACCACCAATTGTATTCAAAACCCCGGTGGGCATAAGGATAAAATTTTCACCACAGGTGCTGTGGGTTTTCCGGAAGTGGTGCACTGTCCTTGGGGTGATTTTTCTGCTGTCATTGAAAAGGCTTTGGCCATGGATGGTTTTGCAGAAGATGTTTCTTTGGGCGAAGTCACGGTGGGCTTTGGCCGTAAAACCATGCTTGATGCCGCTCCAGCCGTGCTTGATGCTGTGAAAACAGGCGCGCTGAAGCATATTTTCCTGGTGGGTGGTTGTGATGGTGCCAAGCCCGGGCGTAATTACTATACAGAATTTGTGGAAAAAACCCCTAGTGATACCATAGTTCTTACCTTGGCATGCGGTAAATTTCGCTTTTTTGATAAAGATTTGGGCACGCTCGGACCTTTCCCGCGCTTACTTGACATGGGGCAATGCAATGATGCGTATGCCGCTGTACAGGTGGCTTTGGCCTTGGCGCAGGCTTTGAATTGTAGTGTAAATGATTTGCCTTTGTCCTTGGTTTTATCGTGGTATGAGCAAAAAGCCGTATCTATTTTCTTAAGTTTGCTTGCCCTTGGCGTGAAGAACATACGCCTTGGGCCTTCTTTGCCGGCTTTCTTATCTCCGGCGGTGTTGCAGGTGTTGGTGGATACATGGAATGTGCACCCCATTACTACGGCTCAAGAAGATTTAGATGCGCTATTAGCCAGTAAATAATGTATAAAATGTTTTCATGTGAGTAAATACTGCAAAAATATGGAAGCCCTGTGCGTGATAGAGCATGGGGCTTCTCGTTTTTTTGAGCTGTTTTATGGCAACATGGTTTTATCTTTGTATAAAAAAATTATGAGTGCTGGGGATTATGCGTAAAAGGTGTTTTTTTTACTAGAGGATGGACTCTTGCATCCTTGAGGGAAATTGCTTATGGTGCCTAGGCATTTAAGAGGTATATCCTCAAGGAGTAAAAATGAAAAAAATAGTAATATTCGGCTTATTAGCTTTGTCCATATGCGGTATGGGGTGCACTGCCACACGCACAGGCATACAACAAACTCAAGAGCCTAGAGCCGTTACTGTTGCCGATTATACTCCTAGCATTGTGGAGGTGCGTAAAGCCATTTTTTCTGGAGTACATGCGGCTAAATGGCGCGCGCAAGATAGGGCTCCGGGGCTTATTTATGCCACCAATAGATGGCGTGGTTCTTTAGTGACGTTGGCTGTTGATTATACGGCCACCACGTATACCGTTTTATATAAAGACAGCACTGACGATGATTATTCAGCAGAATCCGGTAATATTCCCAAGGATTTTCCTCGCTGGGCAAGCTTTATTGCCAAAAATATTGACGAAAAAGTTGCTTTATTGGGACAAGAGGCGCAAGCGCAAATCCGAGCTTTTCCGCGCATAGCCCCCGCATTGCCGGGAGAGCCTGTTACTTTAGAAGGCAAGGAAGATGTAGATTCTTTCAAGCTTGAGAATAGGCGAGATGATAGCTTAAGCACGTTTTTCGATGCGCAAGACAGAGCCACGGTGCCCGTGGGAGGCTCTCAAGAGCAAGTAAAAGACGTGTCTTTGCCAAAAGTAGGTCCAGCGCAAAATTCTACGAAAAATTCCGCGCAAAACCCCACCGTGGAAGAAAGGGAGTTGGATGACCCCATGACCTTGGAGCAAGAAGATATGCCTGTGGCACCTGCGCCCATTTCCAAAGAAAAAAAGGTTGTAAATCCCACCCCAAGTCAAGATATTGAGGCGGAATCAGCCCCAAAGAAGATGACCACATCTGCAACGCCTTTGTCTTCGCTTACTCCTTTACCTACAGCTTCAAGCAAGACGGTGGATAAAGCGCAAGAGTTAGAAAATGCGTCACCTGTACCTTCAAATGCAGAGCCAAGTGATGAGCAAAGTGTTAAGCAAAGTCCTATGGTGATGAAGGCCGTGCCTGTGAACTTATTGGTTCCGGAACATGCCGCGCCAAAAGTAGAACAGCCTGTGTTGGCAGAAGAAAAGGACGTGAAAGAGCAAGCCGCACCACCAGTTCAAGATGATGCGTCTTCTGCAGCTTCCCCCGTGAAACCTTCTGAGGAAAAATTATCCGTCGAGCCTGCATTAGAACCTGCTCCCATATCTACTTCACCGGTTTCAACATCAGGTCCGGAATTGGAGCCGGTGCCCGTGGTTAAACCTCAAGATTCTAAAGCTGAAGACGTACCGAACGTGATACGTGCCATTCCTGTGCAGCTCTTGGTGCCACAGTCACAAGGAAGTGAGGTACAACCCCCTCAAGGTGAGGCAGTTCAAGATTCTGGCCAGCAAAGCTCACCAAATATCTAATATATTTTAAAGCATACATTTTGAGCCTTAGAGTCTAATCTTTAAGGCTTTTTTTGTGGAAAAGAAAACCTCCCGCTAGGCGGGAGGTTCTAAAAAGCTT
>CAYJHD010000003.1:0-67210 GCA_964370015.1 uncultured Desulfovibrionaceae bacterium
CCCCGCAAGATGACCGATGCCGCTGTTACTGCCATTTACGAAGCAGCTTATTAATATAGCATGAAAGTATGGGAGGGGATAAAATGTCCCCTCTCCATAAAGAAACGGCCAGCAATAAAACATTGTTGGCCGTATTTTTTATGGGCAAGGCTCATGGGAAGAAAACAATTTGTGAACAAAAGCTCCTTCCTCTGAAACCGCTCTACGCTCTATTCGTAAAACTTGAAGATGCACCAGCGGTGACGCCTTTGTAAAAACTTCCCATGCGGCAATACATTGCATGTACATGTAAAATTTTGGCATAGCGCGATTATGAACTATTTTCTCAAATAGATACGATACCAGCGCCATGCAATACGACCACACTGGAATTACATGGTATAAAATATTTCTGCCCTAAGCACAAAACATTACAGCGCGCAACGAGTGAACTTGCGCACTTCACGCTCTATGGAAAGCCCTTCTGTTTGCTCAATAAATTTTGCAATATACGGCTGTTGTAAATGCTTCATCCACATGGCTTTACTTTGCCATTCTTCATAGAAGAAGAATTTGTTAGGAGCTGTATCATCTTCAAACACATACGATTGAATACAACCAATATCCTTACGAACAGTGGAAAGCATGATGGCAGTGGCAGCAAGAAAAAGATCTCTCTTGTCTTCCTTAATGGTGGCAGAACCTGTAACGATAAATTCACTTGATGACATAATATACCCTCAAAACATAAATCCTAAAAGGTTACTACACTCATAAAGTCTAGAGTTTTTCTTGTCAACTTAGCAAAGTGCTTTTTTTACGTACGTGCTCACAAAATATTTACACCATATCCTGAGTATACTCTCGTAAAATAAAAAGCCCCCGCGCAAACATGCACAAGGGCTCAAGACATGTATAAAAAACAATATGGTAAAAAAACTAATCGAGGCCCATGACCTTGGCAGCTTTTTTGGTGGCTTTTTTCAATTTATTCATGACACCTTCTTCGGGCGCATGTTTTTCAAATTCGCGTAAGAGCTCTTCTTGCTTTTCGCTGATACGTGTGGGGGTCACGATGATTACCTCCACAAGAAGATCGCCGCGCGTATTGCGCCCAAGCACAGGCATGCCTTCTTCTTTTATACGAAGCACAGTGCCGCTTTGAATACCCTTGGGGATTTCCAGCGTCACAGGCTCTTTTAAAGAAGGCACTTCCAATTTATGACCCAAGATGGCTTGCACAAAAGTAATTTCTTGCGTGAACACAAGATCATTGCCTTGGCGACGGAAGGTCTTATCTTTTTCGACGCTCACAACCACATATAGATCACCGGCAGGGCCGCCATTGTGACCCATTTCGCCTTCACCGCGCACACGCAAACGTGTACCGCTGTCTACACCGGCAGGAATACGCACGGAAAGCTCTCTGGTTTCTTCCACAATACCTTGGCCCTTACAACGGGGACAAGGCTTGGCAATGATATGCCCTTCGCCGCGACACACAGGACAAGGCGTGGAAATTTGGAAAAAGCCTTGATTACGGCGCACTTGACCTGCACCGCCACATTGTTGGCAAACTTCTGGCTTGGTGCCTGGGGCTGCACCGGAGCCTTCGCAATCGCCACACAAAACACGTTTGGGCAATTGCAATAAGATTTCATCGCCATTGGCAGCTTGGGCAAAGGTAATTTTTAGATTGTAGCGCAAGTCCGAACCACGCATGGCGCGGGGGCCCGAAGATCCACTGCTAAATCCAAATAAATCGCCAAAAATATCGCTGAAATGGGAGAAAACATCTTCTGTGCTACCAAAGCCGGAGCTGGCATTACCATTGACGCCTGCATGGCCAAAGCGATCGTAACGTGCGCGGCGTTCAGGGTCGCGCAGCACGTCATAAGCTTCGGCAGCTTCTTTAAATTTTTGTTCTGCCTCAGGATTGTCCGGATTGCGATCTGGGTGATACTGCATGGCTAAGCGGCGATAAGATGTTTTTATCTCGCTTTCACTGGCCTCACGCGTTACTTCTAAAACTTCGTAATAATCTCTTTGACTCATAATTCACACAAAAAGGTTGTAAGCTTTTACCACAATGCTCATATGACTTTACAAAAAAGGCCGGAAAAACCGGCCCCGTGGTCATATGTCATCTAGCCATTAAGCAAGTTCGTTGTTATCTTGCTCAGCAGACTTTTGATCTTGGGCCTTATAATAGGAAGAGTCTTCTGGCAAAACCTTTCCAGCGGCAATTTCGCGAAGGGCAGTTACCACTTCCTTATTACGGCTTTCGACGAGGCATTCATAGCCTTCGCGGTATTGATGAATACGTTTAATTGCCATTTGCACAAGCAAAAAACGATTGTCTACGCGTTCCTGACAGTCTTCTACGGTAATACGTGCCATTGAAGTTCTCCGTGCGGGTTAAATATAATACCTTTTTGTCCCTTGTCTAGAAGGACAACAAAGTCTTTTTCGCATTTTACAAGTATAAAACGCTCCCATGGTGCAAAAAAAGGCGTTAAAAGAAGAGATATTTGCCAAAAAGGATTAAGGCTTGACTTTGCGGCAAAAGGAGCATATCGCCCTATCTCGCATCATAGATAGGACAAAGACAGTATAGAAGCTATCTTTGCTTGTCAAGTCAGAACACTCCCATAATATGAGGAAATATGAAAAAAAATTCGCGATCTTTTGCACAACAACTTTGTGTAAAAACCATTGGCAAAGCCATGCAACAAACCAATATGATAGGCCCAGGTGCTCGCATTGGTATAGCCGTATCCGGCGGTGTGGACTCCTTTGTGCTCTTAAAAAGCTTGCATATTCGTCAAAGAATTGTGCCTTTCCCCTTTGAAATTATGGCCTTGCATGTGAACCCAGGCTTTGACCCCACCAGTCATGCCGCGCTGATACCTTGGCTGGAGGAACACGGCATAGCCTCCCATATAGATGTTACAGACCATGGCCCCCATGCCCATTCAGAAGAAAATCAGCGCAATTCTCCGTGCTTTCGTTGTGCATGGCTTCGCCGTAAGCGTTTATTTGAATTGTGCATGCAATACAATTTAACGCATTTGGCCTTTGGACATACGGCCGACGATTTGGTGCACACCTTTTTCATGAATTTATGCCAAAATGGTCGCGTGGACGGCATGAGTATGAATGAGCCTTTCTTCGACGGTAAATTGCAAGTCATCCGCCCCATGCTCTTGGTGGAAAAAAAACATGTGATACGCGCCTCGCGCCAATGGGATTTGCCCATCTGGAAAAATCCTTGCCCTTCTGCTGGCAGCACCAAACGCTCTGAAATGGAAGATAAACTTAAAGATCTTTACACCGTGTATAAAGATGCACAGCGTTGCGTCTACAACGGCCTCCAACGTTGGCAATTAGAAAAGCATGTACAAAAATAAAAAAATTCAATATCCTCGTGCCAGTGTTGCACATTATCCACTTGACGCCTTGGCAAAAGAGGCTTATTTGTGCCCACACATAAGGATATTCCTAGTAAATAACTAGCATTTCCTTCATCCTATTATTTTCGTACGAGGTTACATGTTTTTTCATAAACATCACATAGTTATCATAAAAAGCGATGCTAAAGGGCAAAGCCGTAAATTCCGCTTTCGCCTTTGGCCTTTGCTCATACTTGCCTTTGTGTTTGTGGGACTGTTGGCCAGCACATCATGGCTAGGTATACAATATGTGCAAAACAGGCAGATTGCTGCCCAATTACAACTCAGCCAAGACACATTGGAAGATCAAAATGCACAGCTTTTTTCCTTGCGCCAAAAAATTCAAGACCTTACGCAAAACTTCAAGCGAATAGAACGCTTTGACGCCAAAATACGCCAAATGCTCGATCTCAATGCGGACTTAGGCTCGGTGGAAAGCAGCAGCGAAGATATCACAAGCACGCCACTGCCCCTGCACAAGCCCAGCCTCATGGCGCGACGCATGCAAAGCTTCTTGAGCCAGCTTGGTAGTGATATGGAGCTGGAAGAAGTCAGTCAGCAAGAATTGCTCAAGGCTTTGCGCCTCAAGGAAAAATCCTTATCCACTTCTCCTTCCATATGGCCTGTGCGCGGTAGAATTAACTCCAGCTTTGGCTATCGTCGTGCTCCCTTTGGCGGACATAGAAGCTTCCACAAAGGCATTGATATTAAAGGCGCCATGGGCGCACCCATATTGGCTTCAGCGGCGGGTGTCGTCAAAAGTGCCGGTTACGATGGAGCTTATGGCATAGTTGTGGTCATTGACCATGGCGGCGGCGTGGTGACCAAATACGCGCATATGCAAATAGCCAGCGTTAAAGCCGGTCAAAGAGTCAAACGCGGAGAAACCGTGGGCCGTGTGGGCATGACAGGACGCACCACAGGGCCACACTTACACTATGAAGTGGTGGTGGGCGGCGTACCGCGCGACCCCATGAAATACATGCTGGACTAAGGCAAAGCATGCCATGACTGCCTTGTGCAGTGCTCAGCAGACAACTCTTCCCATGAAAAAGCTTGCCCCAAAGGCAGGCTTTTTTTGCGCGTATTCCAGTAAAAAAAATACGCCCATGAAGCCCATTTGCGCCGAGTGGTTAAAATTATTATACTAATCATCACAAGCACTAAAGTGACACTTGAGCAATTTTATCAATAATTTTAGCATATTATACATTTTCACCATAAGCACCTATTTTGGCACATCATTTGCTATAATATTAGCACCTTCCTTCCTTTTGCTTAAAGCCTCCTCTTAAGCGAGCGACCTACGCGGTGTAGGTCGCTCTTTTTTTACCCCATGAAAACACGACTCGCCTTGACACCTCTGTCTGCATGCCGCATGATGGAAAGATGCTATACTCAATACCGCGAAAATATAAAAAATACACCCTACCCTTGAGTGGCCTATTCCTTTGCGCTGTTTTTATATGGTGGGGTTTTGGTGCAGAAGAAGGCCTTTATCACTGGCAGTGGAAGCGAGCAATTCAGCATATAGTAAGGTACCGCTCCGGCGAGTGGATTGTGGGCCCCTTAATTGAAGGCCTCGTGGTCACATTACAAATTGTGGGCGTGAGCTTTTTGCTCTCTCTAGCTTTGGGCCTTGGCACAGCACTTTTGCGGTACATTCCTTCCAAGGTGGGGCAAACGCTGGCTTCGGCCTATGTGGGACTTGTGCGCAATACCCCTTTGCTCATTCAACTTTTTGTCATGTATTTTGTGATTGCGCCTGTATTTAATTTGAGCCCCTTTTGGGCCGCCGCATGGACACTTGCAGCCTTTGAGGGCGCTTATATGGCAGAAATATTCCGTGCAGGCCTTGGCAGCGTCTCCAAAGATCAATGGGACGCGGCCTACTCTTCGGGATTTTCCACTTCGCAAATTTTTCGCTTCATTGTTTTACCCCAAGCATTTAGGCGCATTTTACCGCCACTCACAGGGCAAACGATTTCACTTATCAAAGATTCTGCATTGGTTTCTGCCATTGCCATTCCAGAGCTCACCATGCAGGCTCAAGTGCTCATTGCAGAAACATTTTTATCATTGGAATTATGGATTTTAGTGGCAGTTATTTATGTACTAATCTCCCTTTTGGTGACCATTCCTGCCAAAATGCTTGAAAGACGCTATGCATGGCAGTGGCTTTAGAAATAGTCTAAAAGAACTTTAGAAAATTTTGCACAAATTTCCCTAAAGTTCTTATGTTTTTGACCGATGTTGTAGTTGAGGGACTATCATGCAACACGCTACCAATCTACATACACGCATCATGCTACAGCAATATGAGCTGCAGCTTCTAACGGCGCGCCGTTTGGCACGCCATCGTTATAAGCAGCGCATGGAAGCCGGAGAAGATGCCCCTGAGCAAGTAGATCCTAAAGAAGCGCGTAAGCTTGTGGTGCAAAAAGTAGCTCGAGAGCTGTATGAAAGCATGCTCTCCACAGGCACTGATAATCCCATGGTGGATACCATTATTAAAAAGCTCAGCTTTGCCTTGGGCACGCAAGTTCTCTTGCAATACCCAACTCCATCTCCTTTACAAGATGAGCATTTGCGCTTATTACGTGCCCCCGAAGAAGGACAAACGGCGCCGGTGCCCTTCACTGAAGAGGAAAATGTTAAGGCATTGCATTTATTATGGTCGGTGGTTTTAAAAACAGTGGAAGAAAGCACCATTTAATGGCATATTTTTTGCATTTTAATTTTAGAAATTTTTACTAGGTAGAAAATGCACGGGCGAGACCCAAGGGGAGTTATCATGCAAATTTCTTCGCAGAGCAATCCGGTTCAACTATATCAACAAAGTACGGATATCACAGCGCAAATACAAGGTGACACACAGGTAAAAGCCACCAAGGCTGATGCTGTGTCAAAAAACCCGCAAGGCGATAGCGTCACCATTTCTGCCGATGCCAAATTACTGGCTGAAGCCAATAGAGCTGCCTCCACAGAAGACGGCAGTCGCGCCGCCATGATAGCTGGCCTACGTGAGCAAGTGCAAAATGGCACCTATACCCCCAACGCCACCAGCATAGCTCAGGGCATCATGCGCGAAGATAGTGCTCTCTTTCATATGTAATGCATCATAAGCCTTACGGGCTTTTGACCCAAAATATACAAAAACTCCCCACATGGTCATGCCGTGCGGGGAGTTTTTTACATATATGACATTTTTTTACACGGCAAAATGATCAAAGCCCGCCCCTTGAGTCATGGGTTCACCATTTAATTCCAAAAGCCCGCCATCGGTGATGGTGCCTATGCTGTGCAATTGCGGTATGGCGGCATGTAAAATGGGCAGCAAGCGCGGCACACAGGCCCCCAAGAGGGCATAGTCTTCGCCGCCAAGCCAGGCTTCATGAACCGCATTGCGCCCATGTTGTTGTGCATGACGCAAAACTTCTTCATGCAATATGGCCTTGGGTAATACCAATTGTGCCCCCAGAGCCGTATGTTTATCCATGCCAAGCATGCGCGGTAAATCTCTGGCTAAACCATCGGAAACATCCATGAGCACAGGGGGACGCATATGTACGCTGGATCTGGCCAAAATAAGCCCAGCGTCCACTTGCGGGTGCGGCTTAAGATGCGCCTCGCAGGCGTGGGGCCAATGTTTTTTGGCTTGAACGCCATTTTTTTCCAGCTCTGCTAAACCAATGCGCGCAAGCCCCACATGCCCCACCAAAAAGATAACATCTCCCGGCATGGCACCGCCGCGGGTGAGATATTTGCCTGTGGCTTCTGTGCTGATATTTTCTTGCAACAGGGGTGCTTCAGAAGGGTGCCCCAACTGCTTGGGCGCAATACCTTCACCCCACACGGTGATGCAAATGCACACTTTATCGGCACGGGAAATATCACCGCCGCTCAAGCTCATATTATGCTCTTTGGCAAGGTCTGCCATGCCGCCAAAGAACTTTTGCAACCATTCCAATGACGTATGCGCGGGTAAGGCAAGCCCCAAGCTAAAGCTCAAAGGGCGCACGCCCATGGCGGCCAAATCACTGATATTCACCGCCAGTGCCTTATGCCCCACTTCTTCGGGGCTAAAGTACGACATTCTAAAGTGCACATCTTCCAAGAACATGTCGGTGCTCACACAAAGGGCATTTTGTGAGCGCAACACGGCGCAATCATCACCGCGCCCCAAGAGCAAGGTGGGGTGTTGCTCAGGAAAATAGCTAGATATCAGCTCTAAAATGGAGGATTCTGACAAAGTGCTCATAATCATCTCCCACTTATTCTGGGGTCAAAAAGTCCTGCAAAATGGTTTTCAGACCAAAACCGGAAAAATTGACCTGATACTTGTCGGGTGCCACAAATTTAATCATTTTTCCCCGACCAAAAATCTTATGGTGGCAATAACCCAAGGGCAAATGTCCACCCTTGTCACCACTTGTCTCTGGGCTGGGCGCATTGTACCCACCATCACCCTTGAGCTCATGGGCAGGAGGCAAAAGTTGTATGGGACGGCGCGAAGGCACTTGACCTCTGCCATGATCAAAATCAAAACTGCCCCTTTGCCCACGCTTATGCATTTGCCCGCCATAGCTTTCATACCACTCTTCGCACAAAGCGTCGCCTTGCTTCCCCTTCTCTCGGGAGAGCTCGCGCATGAAGGGACTGGGATTGGCATGCACGGGGCCGCTACCCTTCATATACAGCGTGCTTGGAGCGTACAGCTCAAGGCATTGGCGCGCTCTGGTGCATGCCACATACATGAGGCGACGCTCTTCTTCAAAGCTTTCCAAATCCGCCGAAGCGTGGCGCGAAGGAAATCTATCCTCCACCAAATCCATGATGAGCACGGCATTCCACTCTAATCCTTTAGCCGAGTGAATGGTGGAAAGACTAATGCAAGCTTGCTCTTCTTCCTTTTCCTCGGTGGATTCAAGCACCAAATCGGCAATGAACAAATCCAAATCCGTATAGGAATGCGCCATGTGCTGAATTTCTTCCAGACCCTGCAAACGGCGGGGATAATCGTCGGGATATTGCATTTCCAAGCGCGGTTGATACAGCTTAATGAGCTCCGTCATATGCTGATGCGGCGTATTAGGACGAGCGCGCAAATGATCCAGCATGCGCACATCTTCCAAAAATTCTCTATACTTGCCAAAGGCCTTTTCTGTGGCCTGGGCATCACCGGTGGTGGCCACGGCATACAGTTTTTGCATGGTTTTTTTGCCAATACCCTTATGCAACACAGCCACACGCTCAAAGGCCGAAAGGTCAAAGGGATTTAAAATAAGGCGCGCATAGGCCAAAATATCTTTAATGTGCGAAGCCTCAGAAAAGCGTATGCCCCCATATTTGCGAAAAGGAATGCTGGCCCTTTGCAAAGCGGCTTCCACCGCATAGGAGTGAAATCCGGCGCGGAAAAGCACGGCAATTTCATGCGGCACATGCTCTTGCAAAAGCTCTTTTACCCTTTTGACAATCATGTCCGCTTGGCTTCTGTCACTGGCAGGCTGAATATGCCGCACCGCCATGCCGCCCGTGCGCGAGGTGAACAGGGTTTTATCATAAGACTGGGCCGCATTTTTCAAAAGCACATTGGCCACATCCAAAATGGGCTGGGTGGAGCGATAATTTTCTTCCAGTCGCACAATGGTGGTTTGCGGAAAGTTGTCAGGAAATTCCAAAATATTTTGCACATTGGCACCGCGAAAGGCATAGATGGACTGGGCATCATCGCCCACCGCCATGACATTGCCACTGCCGCCAAATTCTTTGGAACCCAGCAAACGCACGATGCGCGCTTGCACAAGGTTGGTATCCTGATATTCGTCCACCATTATATATTGATAGCGTTCGCGCAGGCGTTGAATCTCCGGCCGTAGCCCCTGCACGCCTTCTTGAAGCAATTTTTCCAGCTCAAAGAGCAAATCGTCATAGTCCAAAAGGCCATGCTGACGGCGAAAAGCTTCATAAGCATTGCTGATTTTACAAATATCTTCGCAGTGGGGCAAAAGATGTTGCGATTCTTTGCGCAAAACCTCTTCTATGCTCATTTCCTTATTGCGGGCCTTACTTAAAATGCCCACCACCGTTTGGCTCTTGGGAAAGGATCTATCCCCCTTACCCACGCCAAGCTCATCTTTGCAATGGGCAATGGCGGCGGCAATGTCGGCACCGTCCATGATGGAAAAATGCCGTCCTTCCAGCCAGGTGGGGCGATATTGGCGCAAAACACCATAGGCAAAGGCGTGAAATGTGCCCCCCTGCACGCCGCCAAGACCTTGTTCCAAAAGCAACGATGCGCGATGCAACATTTCTTGGGCGGCCTTACGGGTGAAGGTGAGCAAGAGCATGGACGTGGGAGGCACTCCCTGTTCATACAGCCAGGCCAAACGGTACACAATGGTACGAGTTTTGCCAGATCCGGCGCCGGCAATGACGAGCACCGCGCCATCTTTGGCGGTGGCGGCATCGTATTGGGCAGAGTTGAGGCTTTGAGCGTAATTAATCATATGACATATAATACAGCCTAGCATTGACATAGGCAAGAGGCGAGTTTACAATGAAGAACATGAGGTGAAAGCCTTATGTGAAAAATATAACAAACCGCGCACGGTTGAATCGCCCTAAGGAGTGGGTTTTATGTCACAAATTCCAGATGGTTTCGCAAAAGGTGTTGAAAAGGTCTTAGAAGTTGTCATGTTTGAAAATTGGCTTCGTTTTTATTTTATCAGCGAAGAAGATGGCAGCGATAAACTTTTTATCCACATTCCAGAGCAGGGTGTACAACGCATCAAAGAACTCTACCCGCACCTCACTCTCTTGGCAGAAGCGGTGAACAGCAAAGAAATCACCTTCGACTCATCGCGCTCTGCCGTGTGTGAACATGTGCTCACCGAAGTGGATGGCAAAACCATTCCCAAAGAAATGTCCACCATGGTTTTTGATAGCGTCACTTTTCAAGTGGAATTGCAGCTTTTCAATACTTGGGTCAATGCCCACGAAGACCAATTGGATGAAAGCTTCTTAGAGTTTGGCGCATGGCGTAACTTCTTCTCTCAATGGCGCCAAACCGATGGCGTTAAAGAAATTGCCCTAAAAATGATGAGCGCCGCCTCCGCTCCCTCTGAGGAAAAGGCCGGCGAAACCGTACATTAAGATTAGCGAATATTAAAAAACTTTACTTGCGGCAAAGCCTTCTCTTTGAAAGTAAGATTTTGCCGTAAGTAAAATTATAAAAGTCTCACCCCATAAAATCCTTACTATTACACCACGCCAAATTGCCTACTCTTCCTTTTGAAAGAACTGGCCTTGCCCATTTCCATCATTCCAGAAAAATAGTACAATTCTTAATCCAGCATATCCGCAAGCTTACGATGCGCCGCAGGTAAAGCCAGTTTAGCAATATCCTCAAGGGTGGCCCAGGCATGGGCAGTGGCGGCGGTGAGATTGGGCTGCGGCTCATGGTCAATTTTCGATTCCACCAAGGCCAGCTCAAAGCAATGCAAGGTGATGCGATAGGTGGTATAACCATGTTTAATGATGCCATATTTTTGCACTATGCGCACATCAAAGCCCGTTTCCTCTTTAAATTCGCGCACAATGGCTTGCTCGGGGCTTTCGCCCTCTTCAATTCTGCCTCCGGGAAATTCCCATAAATTCCCCCATGCCCCTTGCGGCAATCGCTTTTGCACAAATATTTTTTGCCCCACACGCAACACACCTGTGACCACCATGAGCGGCGTAATGGCAGCGCGCTTACCGGGCACGGGACGCTCTTGGCTAATGTTCAGCCTATGGCTTTCGCATAAATGACTCACAGGACATTGCTGACACAAAGGCTTTTTACGGCAAACAAGCGCGCCAAGCTCCATCATGGCTTCATTGTGCGTGCCCACCTTATGCCTTGGCACAGCTAGAGCCAGCTCCAAGGCTAGAGCCCGTATGCGCGAGGCCGCCGGCTCTTGCTTCACGGGAGTATCAATATCAAACATACGCGCAAGCACCCTCTCCACATTGGCATCTATGCAGGGCAATTCATGCCCAAAGGCCATACTGGCAATGGCGCCGGTGGTATAGGGCCCAATGCCCGGCAAAGCGCGAATTTGCTCCACATCCGACGGGAAAACACCGCCATGCTTTTCACAAATAATCTTGGCGGCCTTGTGAATATTACGCGCACGGGAATAATACCCAAGCCCCTCCCACGCATGCAAAATATCCTCTTCATGGGCATTAGCCACGGCTTCAATGCTGGGAAAACGCTCCATCCAGCGCAAAAAATAGCTCACACCGCGCTCCATCTGGGTTTGCTGTAGCATGACCTCAGAAATCCAGGTTTTATAGGCATTTTTTTGTCCGCGCCACGGCAAATCTCTGGCATGGGCCTCAAACCACGGTAACAGGCAGGAAACGAAGGATGATGCGATATGTTGTTCTTTCATATGTTGTGACTACTTTAGAGGATTACGACTTGTGAGCATGGTATTGCTTGCAAACACTAGGAAAATACTAGGCCACTCGTCAATGCCTTTACCGCTTTTACTGAAACTTTTCCCCCTTACCCACGCGCATAAAAAAAGCATGCTGACTTCACCCAAAAAGTGCACGGCCCGCAAAGGCCATACCACAGGAGAAACATATGCTCGATGCTTTTCACACAGCTCACGCCTTCACGGCGCAATGGGAAGGCGGCTTAAGCAATCATGAAAACGACGCCGGTGGCCTCACGCATTACGGCGTTTCCCATGCCTGGTTGGAGCAATTGGAAGAAGCCAATAGGCTGGAATTACAAAAAATCATGCAAAGTGACGACGGCTGCAATACTTCCCAGCACAACCTAAGCCCCTACGACTTCAACGGCGATGGCCAAGTCTCAGAAGAAGACGTGAAAGCTTGCACGCGCGAGCAAGCCCAAGAGCTTTTTAAGAAGCACTTTTGGCAGGCTTTGCAATGCGCCAAGCTCCCCACGGCTTTGGGCATGGTTTTATATGACAGTGCCGTAAACATGGGCGCCCCGCGTGCCGTGCGCCTCTTGCAAGAAAGCTGCAACGTGGTGGGTGAAGCCCATTTGGACGAATTTACCCCCCTAAAAGAAGATGGAGTGGTGGGCAAAAAAACCTTGTCCATGGCCAAAGCTTTACACAATCACGGCTTAGATTTTTATACGGCGCGGCTGTGCGTGCGCCAACGTATACGCTTTTATACCAAGCTTGCGCAAAAAAATGACTCTTTAGCGGTGTTTTTACAAGGCTGGAAAAACCGTTGCCAAGCCCTACTGGAACATTTGGCCTTGGCCGAAAGGGATGCATAATCCCTCTTCTTAGATAGTGTCGTCAAATTACGAATTTTAGCGTTTTAGCAAGGAAGATAAGCAAGCTTTGAGGAAGTGTATATGGACATACATGACCGAAAAAGCTTGCGAAGTCTGACGCTGATAAAAGCGAAAAGGCGCATTTGACGACACTATCTAGGCACTTCAACGCACCATTAGGGAGGAAATATGGAAAGAAGAGGAGGGAAAAGGGCTTTGCAAAAGGCCCTCAAAGATAGGTTAGAACGCTTAACCCTAAGCCTTAGCGAAGCGGAAGTGGGCTGTAAGGGCATAGAGCTCATAAAGGAAATGAAAGAATTATGCGCCCTGCTGGAAAATGCTTCACCGGAACAAGAAGCGAGCAAAAAAGCCACGGCTCCGGTGCAAACCATATTCACCTGGGCCAGTCCGCAAGACGTGCCCACACCTGAAGCACAGCATACAACAAAGCATGAGCCCCGCCCGCAACATGGAGAAAAGCACCTATGAAAGCCCAAACCCGCGCCCCAAAAGCCACGGCCCCCGTGGTGCATACCCTGCCCTATGCGCCGCGTCCTTTGCAATGGCAATTTCATGAACAGCGTACGCGCTTTTGTGTGCTTTTGTGTCATAGGCGTTTTGGCAAAACCGTGGCCGCCATCAACGACCTTTTGCGCGAGGCTTTGCGCTCTGGGGATTCTCAATGGCGCGCGGCCTACATGGCTCCTTTTCTGGGGCAAGCCAAAACCGTGGCGTGGGATTATTTGAAATTCTTCACCTCCACCATAGCTGGCACGCGCTTTTCGGAAACGGAACTCAAATGCCACTTGCCCACGGGGGGCACCATCCGCCTTTTTGGCACCGACAATGCCAATGCCCTGCGCGGCATGTATTTAAATGATGTGGTGCTGGACGAACCGGCAGACATGCCGCGGGAAGTGTGGACGCGCATCATCCGTCCCATGCTGGCCGATAAAAAAGGACGCGCGCTGTTTTGCGGCACACCGCAAGGGGTGGACAATCTCTTTTATGATGTGTGGGAAGAAGCCGGCAAGGAGCAAGAGGGGCAAGCCCTTTGGTCGCGCTTTTGTTTTAAAGCCTCACAAACGGGCTATATAGATCACGGCGAATTACAAGCGGCGCGCCAATCCATGAATAGGGAAGATTATTTACAAGAATTTGAATGCTCCTTTGCCGCCGCCATACGCGGAGCCTATTTTGCCGAAAGCATAGAAAAGCTGGAAGCACAAGGGCGCATAACTTCAGTGCCCTATACGCCGGAATTGCCCGTGCACACGGCATGGGATTTGGGCATGGATGATGCCACGGGCATATGGTTCTTTCAGGTGGAAAGGAGCGGACAATGGCGCATCTTGGAGTATGTGGAAGACAGCGGCCAAGGCTTGCGACACTATGTGCAACTTTTACAGGCCAAGCCCTATGTGTATGGCATGCACATGGCTCCGCACGACATTAAAGTGCGCGAGCTGGGCACAGGCTTAAGCCGTTTGGAGATGGCGCGGCAATTGGGCATTCGATTTAACATTTGCCCATCCCTACCCTTGGCCGACGGCATCAATGCCCTACGCACAGGCCTTGCACGCATGTGGTTTGACGCCAAGGGCTGTGAGCAAGGTTTACGCGCTTTGCGCCAATACCGCCGCCAATGGCGACCTCGCCAAGAGGTCTACTCCTCCGCGCCCTTACACAATTGGACCAGCCACGCCACCGACGCCTTGCGCTATGCCGTTTTGGGCTTTCGCCCCCAAGATGACAGCGTGGGAAAAAAAGCCAAAATCACCTATGATATGTGGAGATAATCATGAACTATGCATACTTCATTTTGCCGCAAGAACAGGAAAATGCAACACCCCTGCGCGAGGCTCTCTTTGCACGCATGCAAGAGGAAAAGCTTTTGCGCACGGCCATGCATGCCTACCATAATCCTTGCTTGCGAGATTGGCTGGCCTTAAGCCAATGCCCCCAAAGCCTTATACTCTGCTGCATGGCGCAAGAACATGACCAAGGTGATATGCGCAAAGTGCGCGGCATGGCCTTACTTCGCCCTTGGCAGGGGCGCGTGTGGTCCTTTGATTTTACGGCCTTTAGAGCGCATTTTTCCGAGGCCGCAAGCATGTGCCGCGGCGGTTTACGGTGGATTTTTAACCACTTACCTTGTGATAGCGTCATGGGGCTCAGTGCCATAAGCAACAGACATGCATGGCGGCTGGCAGAGCAATCGGGCTTCAGCGTGCTCGGCACCGTGCCGGGGGCATGTTATGTGGCGCGAAAATATCAATACCAAGACGGCGTATTGGTGCTAGCCAAGCGTCAAAATATGGACGTCATAAAGGCGCACCAAGAATGCGACGTAAGCCCCACCGCATACACCACGCTTGACACATCTGCCTACGCCAGCTCGCGCCCCATCCACACAGCGCGCCCAATGATGCGCACCAAGTCCTGCGTATGCTCGCAACTATCTACTTCTATGGGGCCATAAAGAGGATTAATACTGGAGAGGATAATCTTGCCCGGCATGGCATTGACGGTTTTTAGATACACCATATCCTCCACACTGACGGCATACATATGTCCCGGCTTGGGCGTGGTTTGGCTTTGATCTATGAGCACCACATCATTATGCAAAATGCTGGGTTGCATGCTATCTCCGGCCACGCGCAAAAGCACCATGCTGGAAGGCGTACCCTTGCGGCGTAAAAAATCAAAACGAAAGGCATAATGACGCACATGCTCCATACCCGTTTCAAAAGAGCCTCCACCGGCAGAAAGTCTGGCTTCCACCATGGGCACCAGCACCAAGTTATTGGCACTGCCATCTTCTATCCCTTGGGTGGAGGCTTTACCGGCCAAGAGCCAGTCCAAGGAGCAATTCAAGGCTTGTCCAAGGCGCACGGCAAACTCCCCCTTGGGCATTTGACCGTGCTCGTACTGTTGTATGGTGGTAAGACTCACCCCAATGCTGGCGGCAAGTTCTTGCTTGCGCAGGCCGAGGCTTTCGCGTCTTTGACGCAGGCGTTGCCCAAAGTGTTGCCCACAATCTTGTTGATTTTCTGTCATACAGCTTTCCTTGTACTCTACGTGGCTACGTGCAAAGACTTACACAGTATTGAAAATTGCGCGCCCGTCCTTATTTTATATGCATATTCAATGTATTACATAAAATTAACTATATAAAAAGACTATACTTATTTGGCGTGGCGGCGTGTAATTTCATCTAAGACACCAAAGGGCAAGGAGAAATACATTGCCTAGTGTGTATATAAGAAAACTTATGAAAATATGCTAGGAAAAAAAATTTCATGAGCGCAAACTAGCGGAGGTATTATGGCTTTTCTGCAATGTTAAGCTAAAGGCTATGATGTATTATAAAAAGTTTTCCGTGATTTACTGCAAGTTTTCTTTTAGAATAAAAGGAATCCTAGAATTTAAAAAAAAGACTTGCCTCGTATTGTGTATTTGTTTATTTATATAGAATAACGGTTATACATTACAAGATAAGTTGCAAGGGGGAGATATGGTTTCTATATGTGATGACTTGCGGCGATTGGATGACATGTTGCTGCTCCTTTCGCAGGAGGCGGCTCGCAACCTTCAAACAAGTCTACTTTTACACTCTGCTCGTCGTCGCGTGCAAGCACTGGAAAAAAAAGTGCGCTCTTTGGACACAGCACATTGGCTTATGACTTCTTCGTCCAACACCTCGGGCGGGCCTGCTCCCTTGAGCATGTGGGCTGAGCCGGCTTATACCTCGTCTTCCCTGGGAAAAGGGAAAAGAAGGAAAAATCAAGCACTGTCGTCAGCACAGCTTTTTTCTTTCGAACACATGGCGCACTCAAGATGTCCTGCTTTAGCCACGTCTGAAAAAAGAAGGACTTGCCATGTACAATAGTTCCACACAGCAAAACATGCGCCTAAAAGCCGTGCTCACAAACTCTCAGGGGCAAGCAGCATGCGCTCATTTACCAGAAAGTGCCTCTTTGCTTGGCTCCGTGCTCAATGATGCCAACACCTTGCTGGCTCTTATGCAAAATTTTGGGGGATGCACCCTGCGCATTCCCAAAAAATGGCCACCTAAAGTATCCACCAAGGAAGGAGCAAAACCAAGACGCCCGCATGCTTTATGTCAAGTGCTTTCAACCGAGCAAATGGCCAAGGTGGTGGCACATTTTGGCGGCACAGAAGTTTACATACCCAAGGGAGCGCGTTATCTTGGGCAAGTGCGCAATCATGAAATCATTGAAAGTTACAGTAAAGCCACAGGACAAGGGGTCAGCTCCGGCCATGTGGTGCAAAAGCTGGCGCAAAGATATGGCTTGTCCGACAGGCGCATTTGGGATATTTTGAAAACCACCCCTCCTCACCATGCTCAAGAGGGGTATGTTTTTGAGAATATGAATGCGTTTGACATTGACAACCATAATCATATTCAGTAGCTTATACACACACAAAGGAGTTTATATGTTAGATGCCATAGCTGTTATCTGTGTATGTGTTGCCGCGCTCTATGTGGGTAAAAAATACTTCAGCGCGGCCAAAAAAGGCTCTTGTGGTTGCTCCTCCGATGAGTGCGGCTCCTGCAAAGGCAAAGACAACTCTTAACCAAAAATCTTGGCGCGTAAAAGCTTCAAGAATGTATGTATAGCAAAGCCCTCTGCCCCTGCGTAGAGGGCTTTGCTTTGTAAAAGGCCACCTCCTCCCTGGAAATGCCCCTTCTGAACACTGGTATTCTGTATGCATTTTTGCTAGTGTCGCTTTTTTCACCAAGAGCAAGGATATACCATGTTAGCAATACTTGATTATGAGGCGGGAAATCAAACTTCCGTAAAGCGTGCTTTGGAGCATTTGGGCATTGAAGCTGTCATCACCGACGATGAGCAGGTATTACAAAAGGCCAAAGGAATTATTTTCCCCGGCGTGGGTGCGGCTGGGCAAGCCATGCACTATTTGGAAGCCAGCGGCCTTGATGCAGTGCTCAAAAAATACATTGCTGAGGGCAAGCCATTGCTGGGCATTTGTCTTGGTTGTCAAATTTTGCTGGATCATAGCGAAGAAAATGACCGCCAAACCCTTGGCATTGTGCCCGGCTCCTGCTTGCGCTTTCCGCAAGGCCTTGTGGAAGAAGACGGCACACCGGTGCGCATTCCGCATATGGGCTGGAATGGCCTGAACATGCAACAAGATTCGCTTTTGCTCAAAGGTGTTCCCAGCGACGCCGAATTTTATTTTGTGCACAGTTTTTATGTGGAACCACAGCCAGACATGGTCATTGCAACCACCTATTATGGCATGGAATTTTGTAGCATTTATGGGCGTGATGGCCTGTGGGCATTGCAGTTCCATGTGGAAAAAAGCGGTGAACCCGGTTTGAAGATTTTACAAAATTTCTATGACTATTGTGTGGAAAAGGGGAACAACAATGCTGAGTAAAAGAGTTATACCCTGCCTTGACGTGCGCGATGGCAAATTGACCAAGGGCGTGAAATTTGAAGGCAATGTGGACATTGGCGACCCTGTGGAAACGGCCAAACGCTATTATGAAGAAGGCGCCGACGAAATCGTTTTTTACGACATCACCGCCTCCCATGAAAAACGCGGCATTTTCATAGATGTGGTCAAGCGCGTGGCAGAGCAAATTTTCATCCCCTTTTGTGTGGGTGGTGGCATTTCCACCGTGGAAGATATGCGCGCTGTTTTGGTGGCCGGCGCAGAAAAGGTTTCCATCAATTCCGCCGCGGTGACCAATCCAGACCTCATCAGCCAAGGCGCGGCTGCCTTTGGCTCACAAGCCATTGTGGTGGGCATGGACGTGAAACAAGTGGAAAAAAGCGAAGCCATTCCTTCCGGCTATGAAATTGTCATCCATGGCGGGCGCAAGCACATGGGCATTGATGCGCTGGCATGGGCCAAACGCTGTGAAGAGCTGGGAGCCGGAGAGCTGTGCATCAATTCCATCGATGCCGATGGCATGCGCGATGGTTATGAGCTCACTCTCACACGCCAAATTTGTGAACTTGTCACCATTCCTGTCATTGCATCGGGTGGCGCAGGTAGCCCTGAGCATATGTATATGGCTGTGAGCGAAGGTAAGGCTTCTGCGGCTCTCATTGCTTCCATTGTGCATTATGGACAATATACCATAGCCCAATGCAAGGAGCATATGGCTGAGCGTGGGGCAAAGGTGCGCTTACGCATCAGATGACCCTTGAAGATAAAACATACTGGGTGAAAACCTTTTCTGAAGAAAAGGTTCTTCCCCCAGACCCCCTTTCCAAAAAACTTCAATTGCGCCTATGTCTTCTCTTTGAAGATGAAATTTTTCCGCAATGTAATTTCGAAAGGCTCAAATGCAATGCCTGAAGCCTATTCTATGCATTTATAAGTTTTTTATTCTCCAATCTGTCAACACCACGAGGGAAAAGCCGTCACAGCTTTTCCCTTTTTGTATACAATTTCTAATAGTGAAATAAAGAACTGGACAAAAAGTTTTAATAACCTTATTTATCAATAAGGGAAGCTCCCCTTCTTTTTGAGCTTTCGCCATTCCATGCGCTTCGTTTCCTCGCAAATTCTTTTGAGGGTATATATGAAGAAAAAGCCTGCAATACAACGTGTCGATATACAAGTAACAGTGCTTGTGGCCATCTTAATTGTCATTTCCACCAGCATTGTCTTTGCCTTTGCTTATACCCTCAGCTATAGGCAAATGTTGCAATCCTTAGAAGATAGAGTCACTTCACTTGCCCTATTTTTAGACAAAGAGCTGCCCACAGCTCTTTTCACCGAAATTACCAATCATGAAGATATGTCCAACGCCGAATATCTTGAGGCGCAGGTCTTTTTATCTCGCGCACGAGAAATTACCTCTGCGCAATATCTGTATACGGCCACCAAAAACAAAGACGGAAAACTCATCTATCATATTGATGGCTTACCCACAGAAGCGGACGATTTTCGCAAACCCGGTGACCTCATTGAAAAAGACTTCATAGAGGACTTAACTCGCGCCTTAGCCAATGAAGTGGTCATGCCCGATGACATTAAAGAAACGGAATGGGGCGATGTTTTTGTGGCTTACTACCCCTTGCATGATAAAACCACCAACACTGTCATAGGTGCCATTGGCGTGGAGTTTCCCGCCAATCGAGAGCATGATGCGTATTTTTATATTCTCACCAGCATCCCTGTGGTCATACTCATCACCTGCTTGGTGGCCAGCATATTCTCACACTTGCTGTTCCGTCGCATTTCCAATCCGCATTTCAAGGATTTATCCAACAGCGATTCCTTGACGGGCCTAAAAAACCGCAATGCCTACGATTTGGATATGGAAAACTTACTTCGCTCAGGGCGCATCAAAAAATACGCCTTGGTGCTTTCCGACCTAAACGGCCTAAAAAACGTCAATGATACCATAGGTCACAAAGCCGGTGATGCGTATATTCAGCAATTTGCCAGCATTCTTAAAGAACAAGGCAACGAAAATCACGTTTCCTATAGAATTGGCGGTGATGAATTTGCCACCTTCTTCTTTGATCCCGACCCAGAAGACGTGAGCGCCTTTGCCTCCACCATAAAAGCTCGCTTAATTGAAGCCATAAATAACACCAATGAATATGGCAGCGTTTCCGTGGGCTTTGCCTTTGCCGATGGGCTCACCTTGGAGTCATGGAAAATCATCCAAGCCGAGGCAGATGCGGCCCTATATCAAGATAAAAAAGCTTTCTACGCCACCCACGAAAATTGCGATAACCGTCGCAGTGGCAAGGTAAAATAGCATTTTTGCATATAAAACAATGTGCATGGGGATTTTTGTTCGCCATAATACAAGTTAACACATGTTTTTTCTAGGCTTTAGATAGGGTCACTATGAACCCCTTTGATAGCAAGGAGCACGGCAATGAAATCACACACACTCGCTTCATTGGCTTTGGATAATTTTGACGTCATGTGCTACGTTGTGGACATTGACACCTTTGAGCTCTTGTATATCAACGAAGCAGCAAGGCTTACCTTTGTACCGTCCATGCAAAATTTTATTCCCGGGCAAACCTGCTATAGCTTTTTGCACGGAAAAGATGCCATCTGCGACATTTGCAACAATGACCTTTTGCAAGAAGGGCAAAAACTGTGCACAGAAATTCAAAATGAAAAGAATAAAAAATTCTATTCACATATAGATTCCTTACACATACACGATGGCAGAAGGCTCAAACTCACCTTTGCCTTTGACACATCCAGCCAAAAGGAAAAAATAGACTCCCTTTCGCGCATCATCACCAAGGAAGAAACACTACTTAAGTGCATCCAAACACTTATGGAAGATAAAGACCTTGATAAAGCCGTCATGCGTCTTTTGTCCATTGTGTGCCAATATTATGATGCGGACAGAGCCTATCTTTTTGAAATCAACTCCAAGGATAGAAGTGCCAAAAATATTTACGAATGGTGTATTCAGCCACAATTTTCCAGCATAGAACGTGTGCCCGTGCTCAGCGCAGAAGAACTGCAACCTGTGTATGATGGATTTAAAAATACTGGAGAATTCATCTTACATGATGTTAAAAGCCTGGAACCACACAGTGCTTTATACAATGTTTTGCGCCATAGCGATTGCACTTCTGTGCATGCGGTGCCCATCCTTTATGATGATGAAGTCACCTATTTCATGGGTGTGGACAATGCACGCGCAGCCTCTCAAGACCTTACCCTACTGCATTCCATCATCATCTTTGTGGCCGAAAGCATCAAAAAAACACGCGCCATGCGGCAATTGGAGCAACTTTCCTATGTGGATGTGCTCACAGGTCTGAACAACAGAAATAAATACCTTGAAGTTCTTGAGAACATGGAAACATTCCGCCTAAACTCCTTGGGTTATGTGCATGTGAATATCAATGCCTTAAAAAAGCTCAATGATCTTTATGGCGACTTGTACGGCGATTCCGTGCTTAAAAGCGTGGCGGGCATTTTGCTCAAGCACATTAAAGGGCAAATTTTCAGAGTTTCAGGCGATGAATTCATTGCCCTGTGCCCCGACATGAGCCAAGAAGATTTTGAGCAAAGCATCATGGCCGTGCGCCACGACGATGATGAAATAGAAGAATTTTCCTTTGCCGTGGGGGCCGTATGGCAAGACAAAAAAATACATATTCGCCACGGGCTTACCCAAGCCAGCGAAATCATGTTTTCGGAAAAGCAAAATTATTACAAGGCGCAAGCCACCGAGCATATCCAATCGCGCTCCAACCCTGTGGAAATTATTTTAAATGAAATTAATTCACAGGCCTTTACAGTATACTTGCAACCCAAGGTGAACATTCGCACGGGAAAAATTTCCTCCTCCGAAGCCTTGGTGAGAAAATTTGGCTCGGGCGGCAAAATGGTTTCACCAGATAGATTCATCCCCATTTATGAAAATGAGGGCACCATTCGCTATTTGGATTTCTTTGTCATGGAAGAAGTGTGTAAATTCTTACGCCAATGCCTAGACAAAGGCGACGCCCTACCCATTGCGGTGAATTTTTCGCGTGTTACCTTCATTGCCAATGATGTCATTGAAGAAATTGTGCAAACGTGTGCCAAGTACGATGTTCCCCATGCCTATGTGAAGGTGGAGCTCACCGAAAGTATGGATAAAATGGACTTTGAGTTTTTCCACAAAAAAATTGCCCAGCTCAAAGACCTTGGCTTTGATATTTCTTTGGATGACTTTGGCGCCAAGCATTCCAATTTGCTCATGCTCACCATGGCAGAGTTTAGCGAAGTAAAAATCGATAAGGGCCTCATAGACAATATTACCACCAGTGCCGAAAATAGAACCGTGGTACGTAATATCATTAAAACCGTGAAAGAACTTGGTAAATCTTCTTGCGTGGGCGAAGGCATCGAAACGCCGGATCAGGTGGCTTTATTAAAAGACTTTGGCTGCACCTATGGGCAGGGATATTTTTTCCACAAACCCATGCCCATGGAGCAATTCTCCAAGGTGGTGGAAGAAGATGCCACCAATAAAATCTCCGAAACCAAGGTCATTGGCCAGTCCACCAGAAAGAATTTTGTGGTCAATTATGACGAGCTCTACTCCGTCATCGAGGCCATGCCCCTATGCATGAATTTATGGAGCCATAGGCGCGAAAATATCATGTGTAATGACTATGCCGTGAACCTTTTTGGCGTGCGAGATAAAGATGACTATTTGGAAAATTTCTTTAAATTATCGCCCGAAAAACAACCCGATGGCAGAAGCTCCGGCGAAGCGGCCCTCACCTATATTAACGAAGCCAGAAATAATGGCAGCGTGTGCTTTAACTGGATGCATTGCACGCTGGATGGCGAGGAAATTCCCACGGAAATAACTCTAGTGCGCCTAGATGTGAAAAGTGAAGACGGTGATTTTCTTGTGGCCGGCTACACCAGAGATTTACGCCCGCAATTGGCAGGCACCGATGAAGTCCAATGGGCCAGTGCCTACTTCTTCAACGAAGTGTCGGATAAAACCCTGTTCAACACCATTTCGGAAATTGCCAATGAATTTTTCTGGGTGTACAGCAATAGACTTAAAACCATTCAATTCTTTGGCAAAGGACGCGATATTTTACGCCTGCCGACCCATAAAATGGTTTTCCCGCAAAGCATTATAGATAAGGAAATTGTCACAGAAAAATACCTAGAAGAATTTGGGAATTTTTCCAAGGCCATGGAAAATGGAGAATATTACCCCGTGGAAGTGGAATTCAACCTACCCAATGGCGACATTCGCTATTTTAGAATAGATTATAAGATTATTTTCGACGCGAACAATAAGCCGCTTTTTTGCATAGGCAAAACGGCAGATATTCACGATAGAAAAAGCTGGGAAAAATTTTCCAAAAATATGTTTAAAGAGTAAAGCGTGCGCATGGGGTAAAAACCCACATACCGCACACAATACGATTATATAAGGAAATATACGGTTTTCATGCAAAAGATAGCACATGCAAACAGTTGGGCTGAACTACTACAATATGTACAAGCACAAGCAAGCAAAGCTCCATGGGGGCTAGCCTTTTCAGGCGGTTTAGACAGTCGTTTTTTGGCCCATGCCATGCAAAAAGCCGGCTGTGACGTGCTTCTCTACCATGCCACAGGCGCGCATATTCCCCCTGCGGAAAGTGCCTATGCCAAGGCTTGGGCACAGCAAAGGGGCCTTGCCATACGCTTTTTTCCTGTGGATGTATGCCAACTGAAACATGTGAGCAACAATAGCGAAAAACGCTGTTATTACTGTAAAAAACACCTGCTATATATATTTGATCAAGCCGCCAAAGCTCATGGGCGTCAATTGTGCGACGGCACCAATGCCGATGATTTGCAAGCTCACAGGCCGGGCCTTGCGGCACTGCGCGAGCAAGGTATTCTTTCGCCCTTGGCTCTTTGCCACTTCACCAAGGCCATGGTGCGTCAGGTGGCGGCGCAAACGGGTTTGGAGCAAGCCACGCAAAAGGCCAGCCCATGCCTGCTTACGCGCCTACATTACGGCATGCAGGTAGAAACTGAAGTATTACAAAATATTGCGGCGGCAGAAGAGGCTTTACATGCGGCAGGGCTCATGGAATGTCGTTTGCGCTTGCGCCCTGCTCCCCTATTGCAAATGACGCCCCATAATCTGCCAGAAAAACGCGTGTATGACATCTTGGCGCAACACGGCTTCACACAGGTGGAGCTTTTACAAGAAGAACAACTCAGCGGCTATTTTGATAGAAAGTAAAAGCCCCCACCGTGAGGCAGGGGCATGCTATCATAACAGGAAGTTAAAAAACGCGCTCCACTGTGCGACGATTATTTTTCGCGTGGTGCACACTTTTTAAACATAGTATTAATCTTTGGGTCTGGTATCCACAATGCGCTGGGCTTTGCCTTCACTGCGTGCAATGGAATGCGGCTCCACAAGACGCACCTTCACAGAAACACCAAGGTATTCCTTGATGGCCTTTTGAATCTTGCTTTCCGTTTGTTGCAAGCGACGAATTTCATCACCAAAACTGATATTGCCAATTTCCACACGCAATTCCACATTGTCCAAATTGTTATCGCGGCTCACGTGAATTTGATAATGCGGCGCAATGCCTTCGCATTCAAGCAAGAGGGCTTCAATTTGTTGTGGGTATACGTTGACGCCACGGATGATGAGCATATCATCGCTACGTCCCACAATGCGACCAAGGCGCGCATGGGTACGACCGCAACGGCAAGGGGTATAATTCAAGCTGGTCAAATCGCGTGTGCGGTAACGTAACAGCGGAATACCTTCTTTGGTGATGGTGGTGATGACAAGCTCACCCACTTCACCCTCGGGTAAATTTTTACCGGTGACAGGGTCAATGATTTCCGGCAAGAAATGATCTTCAAAAATATGCATGCCGTTTTTGGCTTCCACGCATTCCATGGCCACACCTGGGCCCATGATTTCGGAAAGACCATAAATATTCATGGCATGAATGCCCATCTTTCTTTCAATGTCGGCACGCATGGGCTCGCTCCAAGGCTCAGCCCCAAACACGCCTATGCGCAAAGGCATTTTACGAAAATCTATGCCCAGCTCTTCGGCTGTGTCGCACAAATACAAAGCATAGGAAGGCGTAGAACACAGCACTGTGGCTTCAAAGTCGCGCATGAGCTGTACTTGACGCTTGGTGGCGCCGCCAGAAGCCGGAATAACCGTGGCTCCCAAACGCTCCACACCGTAGTGAATACCAAGACCACCGGTGAAAAGACCATAACCATAGGCCACATGCACAAAATCGCGTGCTTCAGCACCGGTGCAACCAAGGCTACGGGCCACAAGCTCTGCCCAATTATTAATATCGCGCTGGGTATAGCCCACCACGGTGGCACGACCTGTGGTGCCGCTGGAAGCATGCACGCGCACAATATTTTCGCGCGGCACGGCAAAAAGACCATAAGGATAATGATTACGCATGTCCTGCTTTTCGGTGAAGGGCAAGCTGGCCAACACGTTCAAAGAGGTCACATCGGCAGGTGTGAGGCCAATTTCGTCAAAACGCTTACGGTAAAAAGGCACATTGGCATATAAGCGACGACACAAATCTTGAAGGCGGCGTAATTGCAAAGCTTCAATTTCTTCGCGGGGCATGGTTTCTTTTTCGATATTAAATATCACGGCTGGCTCCTTATGGCGCAAAAGCAAGATTGGGTGTAAAAACCCATAGAAAAGTTGCCGTATTTTGTGCAAAAGGTCAAGGCCATAAGACGCGTCTGCCCTCTTTCTTATCTTAACTTAGCAAAAAAATACACTTTACAAGGTACACTCCATGCGTTACTCCATTAGATAATAAACTGGGAAGATTGTTTTTGTATAGGAGCAAGGTATGTCAAATGTAAGCGGTGCGAATGCACAATCCGTGGCAGCCACCATTAGCCAAAGCACAGGACCTGTCACCGTGGAACGCTATGGTGAAAGCATAGAGCTTACAGTGGGCGATGTGGTCTATGCCAGCGATACCATTAAAACCGGCACCAGCTCTGTACAATTAAGCTTCGTAGATGGTTCTTCCGCCAGTTTAAGTCCGCAAAGCGTCATGTCTGTGCAAGAATTTTCCTACGGACAAAGCAATGCTAGCGACTCCTACGTGCTCAATTTGGCCGCAGGCGTCATGCAAGCGGTGAGTGGCGCTGTGGTGGAACAAAACCCCGATGCTTTCAAGATTATCACTCCAAAAGCCACAGCGGGTATTCGCGGTACCACCTTGCTTGTTTCTGTCAATGGCGACGGAAGCCAGGAATTTGTGCTTCAAGCCATTGATCAAGGCCATAATTTGGTCATCACCACCCATGCCGGCAATCAAATTTCCTTAACCACCGCCAATACCGGCGCGCAAATGCCGGCCGGCAACAGCATGGACATTGCCCCAGCCACTTTTACCCCCCAGCAAGTGCAAGAAATCGTACAAAAAATCGTTGCAGCACTGCAAAACGACTCCGCCGCCGAAGGTGATGGCACCACGCAAACCACCTTACTTTTGGAAAGCGAATTGGTGGCCAGCCTCTCCCCCACCACCTTGGGAGAATTGGTATCCGAACTGGTGGAAGTGGGCATTTCCGTGGGCCTTGAAGACAGCACTGGCACCTTGGGTGAATCCATCATGGAAACGGTATTAGCACCCAGTGACAGCGATGGTGGCGGTGACGCCCCTAGCTCCCTTGTACCCGTCAGCATCACCGGCGGTGAATCCTACATTGCCGACCAGATAGAACCCTCGGAAGGACAAACCTACATAGCCGTTTCCCAAGATATTACCATCACAGAAAATATTACCATTTCTGACATTCATATTTCCGGTGACATTGCAAGCATTGGCGGCGGTACGGTGTATGCCGGCAGCGATAATATTTCGGGCAAAGACATGCTTGGCGGCTTGGTTACGGGCGACTCCATCAACGCCGGTGGCGACGCAAACCTCATTTGCGGTCATGATACCATTAGCTTTGCAAATAAAGACGGTGGCAATAGCATTTATGGCGACGTGAGCACCGTGGATAACGGGCAAATACAATGCGGAAATGATAGCATTGTCATCACAGGCACCTTTTCTCAGAGCACCATTGCAGGTGACATAGGCGTCCTAAATGAAGGCGTCATCACATGGGGTAACGATACCATCACCATATATGGCGACGTGGGTGGCGGCCCCAACGAAAGTAATATCTATGGTGACAAGGCCAACGAAGAGATCTACGCTGTCAGCGAAGGCGGCAATGATAGCATCACCCTGCATGCAGACCTACGTAGCATTGCAGCCATCTATGGCGGTGGAGGTAATGATACCATCACGGTGCTAGGCACCATGGGTGAGAGCACAAACAGTGCCCCAGCCATTATTGCCGGCGCAGGCGATGACGTTATTAGGGTGGCAAAATTTGAAGAAGGAAATATTTTGACCGGTCAAGGAAACGATCTTGTGGAAATCACCGTCGTTGAAGCAACCAATGACAGGAGCATTTTTACCGATGAAGGCAGTGATACTCTTTCTTTAAAAGCTGAGGGAAATGCCAAGGTACAAGTGAAAGGCTTTGATGTCAGCAATGACGTGTTTATCTTCAACGGCAACACAATTACCAACGATACCATGGTTACGGTGAGTGGCGCTCAAAAAACTTTCGCAGATGCCGTTACTGCTCTCAATACGGTGACCTTCACCGCGGGTACAGACGTGCTCACAGTGTATTTTCAAACTCCCTAATAACAATCATATGACTAAGCATCTTTCTCATCTCGCTATTTTATCAAACCTTTACACACGCGCAAGCACCATACATACAAACGTAGCATAAAGCTAGGTGAGTGCTCAGTATTTCTTTGACAAGGGCTTAACTTTATAGTAACTTGGCTCTTCTCGCAACAAAGAAGGTATTTATTTTAGGAGCTTATATGGCATACCCCACCAATCTTCAGCAAATCGCTGCCACTTTGACACAGGCCAGTGGCCCCATTACAGTTTTACGTAAGGGTCAAAGCATGCACGTGCAACAAGGCGAGGCCATGTATGCTGGCGACACCGTACAAAGCGGTGGTCGTTCGGTGCAGCTTGTCTTTGCCGATGGCTCCAGTGCTCAGCTAAGCCCTAAATCCGAACTTGTCATTGACGAATTTGCCTTTGAAAGCACCACCAATTCATCCTACATTTTACGCATGAATTCCGGCGCATTACGCGCCATTAGCGGCGAAGTTGTGGAGCAAAACCCCGATGCATTTAAGGTAATCACCCCCAAAGCCACCGTGGGCATACGCGGTACAGATTTTGTGGTGAAAGTGCACGAAGATGGCAGTGAAAACTTTGTGGTGCTCTCCTTGGATCAAGGCCATAATGTTCTCATAACCACCCACGATGGTGCTCAAATTTCCTTGGATGAAGAATATGAAGGCGCAAAAATTGGCGCCAATGATTCTGAACTTTCAGCACGTGTTTTTAGCCAAGAAGAAGTACAGCAAATCATCCAGCAAATCATGGCCATTTTAGGCGAAATTCATGCCGAAGAAGCCGAAGATGAGCGCACATATATTCTCTTGGATGGTGACACAGCACAAGCCATGGGCGATGTGGGCATGGCGCTTTTGGACAGCTCCATTGGTGCCGAGGGAGCTTTGGTGGTGGTAGGAACCATGCAAGGCGTGGGCCCCTCTAACAACCAAGATGTTTCCGTAAGCAGCGCAGACCGTGAAGGCGGCAATGAAGGCTCTCTCTTGGCTGTGGTTGTTTCCGGTTCCAACTCTTATATGGGCGATAACATTACCCCGGCATCTGGCAACACCTATGACCTTGAGTCACAATCCATCAATATTTCAAACAATATTGTGGGTTCCAATGTGGTCATTTCTGGGGACTTGGAAGACATGTCCGCCGGCACTGTGGTGGCCGGAAATGACATCATAGCCGGCTTAGACATGTCCGATGGGCGCATTGTGGGCGATGCCAACACCATGACCAATGGCGTATTCACCGGCGGCAATGACACCATTACCCTAAATAATAAAACCGGCGGTAACTCCATTTACGGCGATATAGCCACCGTCAGCGGCGGCGAAATAACCTTTGGGCACGATTCCATTCACCTCACAGGCAGTTTTAGCAATTCCATCATCAGCGGAGATGGCGGCTCTGTGAACGCAAGTGCCGTTAAAACTTGGGGCAATGACGCCATAATCATTGACGGCAATATGACGGGCGCAAGCACCTCCATTTATGGTGATTCCACAACGCAAGGTGAGCACGGCGGCAATGATGCCATCACCGTTGTGGGCAACGTAGCAGGCGGCTCCATTTATGGCGGTGGCGGTAATGACACCATCACCTTGGGCTCCCTCACCGACGGCAATATTTTTGGCGGTATGGGGCAAGATTCCATTGTCATCAAAGGCAATGCCAAGGGCGATATATACGATGCCGATAGCGGCGTGGCCGATTCTGCCAGCGACATCGTCTCCATATGGGGAAGCTTGCAAGAAGGCAGCACTGTGACGTTGAGCGGTGGTGATAATGTTTTAGGTATTGGAAGAAACGTAGAAGCCGGTGCCACCATAGATGCAGGCAATGGCAATGATTATGTGCTTGTCAAAGGCAGTGTGGGCCAAAATGTTAGCATGGATCTTGGTGAAGGTAGCAACACCTTAAAACTTGAAGGATCTGTGGGCAGCGGTAGCACACTTACCACCGGTACTGGCAGCGACAATGTTCTCATTACCGGAGCTGTCATGGGCGGCGTCAGCGTAGACACCGGTGCTGGCGCAGATTCCATCACCCTTACGCAGCAAGTGGGCGTGGCGGGCCAAGATAAAGTGAGCATAAACAGCGGCGACGGCAATGACAACATTACCATGCATAGTTTCTATGGCGCTGATATTAACAGCGGTGCTGGCAATGACAATATCAATCTTTTCTTGGCTGATGGTCAATATGGGACTAACCCAACATCCTACAGCACCATTGACACCGGAGAAGGCGCAGATACCATCAATATAACTGTCATTCCCGGAGATACCAATGAGCGTCATGTCACCATCCATGACTTTGATTGGGCCAATGACACTCTAAGGGTGGGCGGACAACTTGCCGATCAAAGCAAATTAGATCTCGATAACAATACCCTGACATTTGATGTATCTGTCATACCTCCCAACGGTGGAGTAGCTGATAGCTATCAAGTTGTGATACACTTTACTTCTTAGCCACAAAAATCAGTCATACATATACAAAATCCCTTCGAGTCGTGAAGATTCGAAGGGATTTTTTGTCATTTCAAAAATCATTGCGGCCTAGGAAAAATTTTCTTAGCCCATACTAGCTTAACGGCCTGCTAGGCCTTTTCTGTTATTTCGCGCTCGCTACCATCTTTTTGCACTTCTTTCCCTTGATGGATAAGATATTGTGCCACGGCAGTGCTATCGGCTTGAGGAATTTGTAAGCCCACGCGCTTTTCATGATTCACCAAGATGGGCCCCACAAGATTGAGGCTGGTTTCCTCGGGCTTGCCTTCGGGAATGGATACGGTGACCAACACGGCAACTTCCTCCGTGCCCTTAAGGCGCAGGAGTTTTTGCTCTGCATCGCCCACTTTGACCTTATAATCTTGCAAAAAGGTGTAAGGATCTGCCACCAACAAGCCCACATCGGCTTTATCCATGCTTTGCAGCACAAGAAAAGGCGTTTCGGGGCGTATTTGCAGTAAGATAAATTCATGTAAACCCTCAAAGCCTGCAAGACCGCGAGGGAAATAGAGTACTTTATCTGTGTCCACAGTGCGCACACCAAGACGGGTTTGTATTTCTACTTCGTTTTTTCTTGCCATAAGCTTGTCACCAATAAAAGATCTTCAGTACGGGTTTCGAGGGCGAGACGGTTTTCTTCCGTTACACGTAGGTACACTTCTTCTCTATAAACAGTCATATCATCGGGCACGTCAATGCCGAGCTTCACTTGCTTTCCTTGCAAGCTTAGCACTTTAATGCGTATGTTTTCCCCTATATAAATACTTTCATTGGGGCGACGTGTGAGTATAAGCATAATAGATCAGCTCTACATCCTTAAGTTACATTAGATATATTTAGTTAAATTTGTTTGCAATATCATGGAGGATGACTTGAGCACCGTGGAATAGGCTAACTCATCCTTGGCCAATTGATTCAAAAGCTCTGTTAAATCGATATCTTCCGTATAGCTCAAGCGAGATTGTTGGTCTAACTTCTCAGATTCTAACATACTATCTGCCAAATCCAAACGATTTTCTAAACCACCCACGCGGGCCGCTTGGGTAAGCATGTGCTCTTGAGCGGCGGTAATGGTGACCAAGGCTTCGCTTATGCCTGCGGTTTCATTATTCTCACTAAAAGCTATGAGCTGGCCCACGGCTTCAAATATATTGGGCCCGTCCACCACTTGACCATTGTACATGCCGCCAAAAATATCCTTACCCACTTGGTTCACGGGGATATGCGTATTTTGCATAACTTCATAGCCAAGCTCGGCGCGGTCTGGGTGAATGGTCATTTGAGTGCCGGCTGTCATGGCTCCAGTACTACCATCGGTGGCACTCAGCTCTAAAAATCCACCGGGCACCGTCAAAGTTGCAGAACCCACGGCAGGGTCGGGCACTTGCGCCACGGAATTAATCCAAGACTTGCCACCATCCACACTATAGGAATAATTCACATTGGAACCGGGCACATTTAAATCCACATCTTCATTCAAGCGCACCACGGTATTTTGTGAAAAAATACCCTGCGCATTGAGCATAATATCTTCGGAACCATTAAGCATGTCCACACGGCGCGGCTGAATATCCACACTAAAGTCGGCCGGTAAATTTCCATCAAGGCTATTTTCGGTATTAAGCTCTATGAAGCCGGCCTCACCAAGGGAATTGGTGAAGGGAATTTGCATGGTCTTGGTCACGGGATTGGGCACATCCACCGTGGCATTGGTCCACGTGGTGCCACCATCATTGCTGTAGCGATAGGCAACTTCCGAACCTTCATCATGCAAATCAGCAGGAGCGGTAAATTCCATCAGAATATTTTCACTCACATTGGCGTGCACTTCGGTGCTCAAACCGGAAATGCCATTTTGCACGGCACCATAAGCACTGGCGTCACTGTCATCACCATTATAAATGGCGGTGGGGTAGAGCATTAAGAAAGTGCCGTCCTTGGTGTCCACACTTGTTTCGGTGTCATGGTTAGTGGCGCCGGTGATTTGCGTGCCGGGACGCATATTCACCTGCACACCATTGACGCTAAGCTGTGTTTCACCTGCAGGCAATGTGCCTTCGGTCCACGTTTGTCCGCCGTCCTTTGTCCACTGATATCTCAGATCATTGGCACCGCCCACTTCGCCCGTGTCCAAAAAGCGAATGGACATGGAAGCATCGGCCTTACCGGTGACGGTGGTGCCTGTGGTGTCAAAATTTTCGTCGTAGGTGTGTACGCCCATGCCTTCTTCAAAGGCCGTTTCACCGTAATTATGCCCGCCAAAAATGGAATTGTTTTCAAACTCCACATTGGATAAATTGAGCAATTGACCAAAAAGCTGTTCAATTTGTATGGCAATTTGCTTTCTATTTTCCGGAGACATGCTCTCGGTGGAGGCTTGTTCTGCCAAAACCTTAATGTCTGCCAAGGTGGTACTTACGCTTTGCAAGGTGGCGTCGGTGAGCTCGAGCCAGCCGCGTGCCGTATCCAAATTGCGTTGGTATTGGTCTGTGGAGGCAATTTCTGCACGAGAGTTCAGCACCAAGGCTATGCCAGCTGGATCGTCGGAGGGCTTATTGATTTTCTTTTGCGTACCGCCCTGAATGTTGGTCTCCATGTAATTGGCCAAACTTGTCTGCATATGCTTCATGTTTGTATCATAAATCATGGTGTTACTAATACGCATAAGGCCTCCTACTGCTTAAGACCAAGCAAGGTTTCCAGCATTTGATCCGCTGTGGTAATGAGCTTGGCTGCCGCTGTATACGCATGCTGATACTTAATGAGGTTTGCCATTTCTTCATCAAGATTAACACCGGACACGGCTTGCTGCTGATTGCTTAAATCGTTGGCCAAGGCTTCGTTATACTCGGCATTGGTTTGCGCGGTACGCGAATCAGCACCCACACGAGAAACCAAAGAGCTATACCCTTCCACAATGCTTTGCGAGTTGGAAGTCCGCCAAGGGGTGCTAATATCAACCTTTTTCACGAGCAGGTCGCCCACGGCATTGGCAAGGGTGTTATCCGCTTCTAAAATTTGATTATCACCATTGACATAACCGGCATTGATTTGCCCCAAATTGGTGGCAATATTTTCATTGACGGCTATGTTGCTGGCATCGTTGCCCTTAAAGAAGGTATTAATGCCAAGGGTTGCCAAAACGCCCGTGGTGTCTTGCCCAATGGCAAAATCTAAAGTGGGGTCGGTGCTTTCAATGCTCAGCTTATTGTCATGAATGGCTGCATGCAAATTACCGCCAAAACCGGAATTAATGGCATCGCGCAAATCTTCAAGGCTATGCACGGCAGGATCAAAATCCTGTACACCGTCGGTGGCAGGGTCCATATCTAGCTGCATGCTTTCCATGTGGTCACCGGATTCATTGTAAAAATGAATCTTCATATTGCCTTCGGTTAAGCGATCATAAAAAGCTGCACCGCTTTGAGGCGTGCCCAAGGGCACATCGGTAAATTCCACATACTCAGAGCCATTGTACTCATGGGTAAAATTAGGATTGGCACCTTGGCTGTGAATGCGGTTCACTTCCCAAATGAGGGCTTCGGCCACGGCATTCATTTCATCTTCATAACGACCGATATGGTCATCGCGCACGGCAAAATGTGCCGTGAGGGAACCGCCACTTAGGCGTTGTTCATTGGTGGTGCCGTCAAAATAACTTTGTGGTGTCATGTTAACGGGGCCACGTGTGGGCTCAACCCAATATAAACCACTTTTGGGCGTAATGTTAAAACGATCACCGGCGGTAAAGTTTTCCGTATCGGAAAAAGAAATCTTCACATCATGGGCTTGTACGGGATCCACCACGCCGTCGCCGTCATCATCGGTGACGCTAAAAACTTTTTCTGTGCCGTCGGGGTTTTTCAGCCATGTTTGACCACCGTCCAAGGATACACGATAGGTAGGATTGTTGGGATCGCCCACGGCGCCGGCATTGCCGCCGGTCAACATTTCCACGGTGTATTCAAAGGAGTCGGAACCATCAAAAATAAGCTCGCCCTCATAATCAGAGTTGGGAATCAAATCATTTTCGGCGCGCGGCCCAAGGAATTGAAATTCAGAAGTGACATCACCTTGCACCAAGGGCATACCGTTGGTGGTACGCACCACAAATTCATCGTCGTGGGTATATTCGGTTTTGATGTCAATATAGGTGGCAAGCTCGCGCACAGCCAAATCACGCTTATTGAGTAAATCGTTAGGGTTACTTACGCCATCGATGGTATTGGCAGTGATTTGCTTATTCAGATCGGCAATGCTTTCCACAAGCTCATTGACGCGCTCCACGTCCACCTCGATGTTCAAATCCATCTGCTCACGAATTTGATCAAGGTCATCCATGGTATCATTCATGAGCAAGCCAAGGTTTTGGGACAAAGTCACCAAGTTTTGGCGTGTGGCGTCATCGTCGGGGCGCAGGGCAAGGTCTTCCCAAGCTTTAAAGAAAGCCGACAAAGAATCGTTGATACCGGTGCGGTTGGACTCGTTAAAAATGCTTTCCACAGAGCTTAGAGTATTTTCTTGCTCCGCCCAGCGCGCGGCTTCGGAAGACTTATCAAGGAAGGAAACTTCCACAAATTGGTCAAAGCGACGCAACACCTGCACGGCATTGACGCCCATGCCCAAGGCACCGGGATTGTACGTTAAAGAAAAAGCATCTTCCAACTGTACATATTGACGAGCATAGCCCGGGGTATCCACGTTGGCAATGTTATTACCGGTGGTGGCTATGGTGGCTTGCTGGGCGTTAAGCGCGGACTGGCCTATATTAAATAAAGCACCAATACTCATTATAGCCTCCCGGAGATAAGTGCCGCTTGCGGTCTTTGCTTACCCATGTAGCCACGTCTGCCATAGGTCATGCCGTGCTTTGGGGTAAGTTGCGAATGCAAAGAATGCATGACGCGCTGGCTTTGATCGAGTAGAGCCAAAGAAAGCTGTGCATTGCGCGAAGCAAGTCGAGCTGCCTTTTGCTCATGGGCATCCATGTCATCAAAAAGTGCCATTAAATTGCGGCCTTGCTCCTCTGGCAAGAGGGTAACGTACACCTTAAGTCTGCCGCCATCCAACATGGTTTGCACACCAATTTTTTCCACAGCCAATTGGCGAATGAGCTCTTGAATGGACATTTCCAAGGCAACCACTTCTTGTGTTTCGCGATTACGCAAGAGTACATATTCTTCTTCCAGCAAATCCACCAAAAGGTGCATGGCTTGCTTTTGTCTTTGTAATGCTTCGTATATGCGATGGTACATGGTGGCTTCCTTTGACGAAATGTGATCTCACCGCCTTGGCGGCTGAGCAGGGAAAATTCTACCCTACTTCCTCATGGTATGGTCTTTGTTGCAAAATTAATGCCGAAAGATGCATACCATATGCTTTACCCATTAACTTTGCCTTTTTACAGTGTTAGGATCTATGGGGGTAAAACCCACAGGAGTAACGGGGTTAAGGCTGGCCGATGGGTTGTTTACCGGGGTTAACGGTAGGGGAGACGCCACCGGATTGGCTACGCTTTCCTGAGCCTTACGTAAGGCCTCTTGCACAGCATTACTGGCTTGCTGGCTGGGGCTGGCTTGTTGCCATGCGCCCGCTTGCGGCTGTGCTAAAAAGGGATTGGCCCCTGCGCTTTGTTGCAGGGCGGCCTTAGCCATGAGGTCTTTCATATGACTTTCTGCATCACCTTGGCGCTCATTCTTGGGCACATTGGTGGTGTAGGTGGTGCGTAGCACTTGGGGCGCGGCTTGCGTTGGGGGAAGCACGCCGTTGGCCGGAGGTGCGCTACCCACAATTTGCTGCACTTGTTGCGCCCTTTGCGGCCCTGTGAGAGTGCCGGTACTAGCCCCTTGCTTGGCTTGCAAACCTGCTAAAAAATGTTGCACCGCCGCGCTATTTTGGCCTGCATTGGACGGATCCACTGCGCCTGGCACAATTGCTGTTGGCGTGGAAGGCGAAGCGGACGCACTCTGGGCTGTGGCCGCGCCACTTTGCGGGCTCACGTCTTCATACAAAGAAGCAAACTTTTGCGCAGAAGCATTTTTACTTTCAGCCACAGGCGTCGCGCTCTTGGGTTCATCCAAGGCCCCTTCATGCCCAGTGAGAGAAGCCACATGGGCGGCTGTTCCTGCAGGAACCATGGGCGCCACTTGAATTTCAAAACCCTTGGCATTGGCGGTGGCATGAGCTGTGGTCTTACTGACGTTGAACAGATTTTCCGAAAGCTGCTCATACATCATATCAGCAAGGCCAATACCGCCACCTTGCGACATTTTCTTGGAAAATTCTTGGTCATACATGCTTTGCCAAAATTTTTCTTCCTTACCCACAAGAGGATTTTCTTGGGGTAGGGTGGCGCGCATTTGTTGCCACATTTTCTGGATGAAAATGGATTCAAAGTTTTCGCAAGTGTCGCGCAGCTTGGCGGCCTTTTCCGCATCATTGAGCTTGGTTTGCCCAAGACCCTTGATTTCGTTCTGGGCCATTTCCATTTTTTGCGTCTGCAATTGCGTCGCAGAATGGGCAGGATTTGTCAGCATATTAATGGGAGTTGACATTAGATGACCTCCAATTGCGCGTGCAAAGCACCCGATACTTGCATGGTGCGTAAGATGGAAATTAAATCACGAGGTGTGGCACCAATGGCATTGAGCCCGTCCACCAATTCTTGCAAAGTTGCCCCTTCCACCACCATAAGACGTCTATTTTCTTCACGTACATCCAAAGCGGTTTCAGGAGTAACCACCGTTTGCCCTTGCGAAAAAGGCCCAGGCTGTGAAACTTGTTCCGTTTCTTGTACGGTGATTTGTAAATTACCGTGCGCCACAGCAGTTTGAGAAATACGCACATTGCGTCCCAGCACCACAGTGCCAGTTTTTTCATCCACCACCACCTTGGCCGGAGCATCGGGGGACACTTCTATATTTTCCAAGGAGGCCATGAGTGGCACTAAGTTATTGGTGTACTGCGGTGGCACTTGCACTTGCACCGTGGCCGCATCCATGGCTTTGGAAAAAGGCCCGCCCATGGCTTCGTTTACGCGCTCAGAAATATCTTGGCTTGTGCTAAAGTCCGGCGTGCGCAAATTTAAGGTAAGTTTGCTTTGATCATTGAATTGAAAAGGGATGCCGCGTTCAATGGTGGCACCGCCGGGAATGACACCCACGGTGGAAATGTTTTTTTGCGTACGAGCCGCAGCACCTTCGGCAGTGAAGCCGCCCACTGTGAGGGAACCTTGCGCCAAAGCATAGGTCTTACCATCCACACCCTTAAGAGTGGTCTGCAAAAGCACACCGCCCAAGAGAGAAGAAGCATCGCCCACCGACGATAAGGTTACATCTATGCGAGAGCCGGGCTTGGAAGTAACGGGCATACGCGCCGTCACCATGACCGATGCCACGTTTTTGACTTTAACATCGTCAGGATCCACCCCAATACCCATCTTATCCATCATGTTGGCAAGGGAGGATGTGGTGAAGCTCACATTGTTTTTATCGCCTGTACCGGCAAGACCCACCACAAGGCCATAACCTATGAGCTGGTTATCGCGCTGACCTGAAAAAGATGCAATATCTTTAAGCCTTACGGCATTGGCAGGCAAAGCCATAAGCAATAAAAAGCTGAGCAAAAATACACTTTGTATAAGTAAAAACGGCGTACGTTTTAGGGTAAAAGTAGAGGTCAAAATCATGACGGATTCTCCTTTAGGGTGGCTCCCTACGGGAGGAGTTGCACAAAGTATTCCATAGTGATGGGGGTAGGGGATGGGAGCGTTTCAGCGCAAGGTCGCGCGCCCCTTGTCCCCATGACATCTTTGTGCTAGCCTTATTTTGCACATAAATGAATGTTTCGCATTAAATGCATATATTTTCGCCCAGCTTTGGCATAAAAGAGTACTTATGACCGCATATGTAGATTTGCACACACACACCCTGGCCTCCGATGGTCGCAAATCCTCCTCCGCCGTGGTGAAAATGGCCGCCAAGCTGGGTCTTGCCGCCGTGGCCATCACCGATCATGACACTTTGGCCGGTTTACCTAAAGCCGAGGCTCAAGGGCGTAAAGATGGCATTGAAGTTATTCGTGGGTGCGAGTTTTCCATTTTTTCCACCTATGGCGAAGTGCACATCTTGGCCCTTTGGGTACCCAAAAGAGCCATAAAAATTGAAAGAGCCCTCAAAAAATTACGCGAAGACCGCTTGCACAGAAATTTTGTCATTGTGGAAAAATTGCAACAACTGGGGCTTGATATTCAGCATGAAGAAGTGGCCAAAGCCGCACGCACTGTGGAAGGCATGCCCGCCCTAAAGAGCAAAAAGCCTCAAAAAAATCAAAACTCCATTGGCAGACCCCACATAGCCACAGTTCTTTTAGAAAAGGGCTATGTGTCCAGCATTCGCGAGGCCTTTGCCAAATATTTAGGCGATGGCTGTCCGGCCTATGAGCACAAAACCTTGCTCAGTGCCGAAGCGCTCATGAAATTATTGCAAGAGGCCAAAGTCACCATAGGCCTTGCCCATCCCGGACTCATTCGCTGCACGCCCCATCAATTGGATAATTACGTAAAATACCTTAAAAAATTAGGCCTTATGAGCCTAGAAGCGTATCATAGCGAGCACGACCCCATCACCACCCAACGACTTTTGGATTTGGCCAAAAAGTATGATTTGACCGTGAGCGGCGGGTCTGACTTTCACGGCGATGTGAAGCCACATATTCATTTGGGTTTTGGTAAAGGGGATTTACGCGTGAAATTGCAAGTGTTGGAAGATTTGAAGGAGCAGCGGCGCGCTTTGGGCTATCCTGTATAACAGGCTGACATAAATGGTAACAATGGTACAAAATAATTCACATGACGTAATGTTTCGCCCATGATTGCTGCCTTTTTCGTGGTGCGGGGCTTAAAAGGCTTGACCCTCTCACACCTTGCGTCTACATAAAACCCATGCAAACAGAACTTTCCTCCCCTTTTATTCCCGAGCTTCTAGCTCCTGTGGGTTCCATGGATCAATTGGACGCCGCCATTTTATATGGTGCCAATGCCGTCTATCTGGGAGGCTCCGCTTCCCTTCGTGCAGGACGCCCCTTTTCAGCCGAAGCCCTTGCCACAGCCAGAGCCAAAACCAAGGCCGCCGGCGTGCAACTATTTTTTTGTTGCAATGCCTTTCCTCGTCAGCATGATTTATCTGCCGCGCTGGAAAATTTAGCCCTTGGCGCGGAAGCCGCAGTGGATGCGTATATCATTGCCGATGCCGGTGTTTTTTCCTTGGCTAGAAAGCATTTCCCCCATATTCCCATTCACCTTTCCACCCAAGCCAACACTTGCAACGCCGCTTCTGTGGCCTTTTGGCATGATCTTGGGGCAGAACGTGTGAATTTAGCCCGAGAATTGCGTCTGCATGAAATTCGCGCCATTCGTAAAGCTTGCCCAGAGGTGGAACTGGAGTGTTTTGTTCACGGGGCGCAATGTCTTGCCATTTCGGGGCAATGTTTGCTTTCTGCATGGCTGAACAATAGACCTGCCAATGCCGGACAATGCACTCAGCCTTGCCGTTTTGAATACCGCCCCATGCCCGGCACCAGTCAGCTTTTTGAGGAAAGCTGGCGCACCGGCACCCCCACATGGGAAATCACCCAAGGCGACGATAAGTACTCGGCCTTTTGGTCACCGGAAGATTTATGCCTTCTCCCCTTTGTGCCATGGTTCATGCGCCAAAAAATCACCGCCCTTAAAATAGAAGGGCGCATGCGCACCGGTGCCTACACAGCCCACGCTGTGGATGGCTATCGCCGCGCCATAGACATGGCCGCGCAAATATCCTCGCATAAAGCGTGGAAAGAAGCCTTACCTGATCTCATGTTTGACATTGAGCAGTGGACATCGCGCGATTTGGGCACGGGCTTTTTTATGCCCAAGCATCAAAAACTTGCCTTGGCGCACAATCGAGGCAAGGGCGGGTTTTCTCCTTTGCTAGCTCGCCTCGAAGAAGAATTACAACCAGGCACATGGCGCATCAGCGTGCGCTCGCAATGGAAAGCTGAGCGCAAGGCCTATGTGTTCATGCCCGAGGGACAAAGACCGCTTCTGGAGCAAGGCAAATATCGATTGGAAAATCACTTGGGAGAAAGCGTAGACACGGTGCATCCCGGCATGGAAGCCACCTTGCATTGTGACGTACAAGGACTCAGCGCAGGTGCTTATGTGGAAGGCTTAGAGTAGGGCGTTGGAGTTCATTAAATTTTTCTGAAAAAAAACCTCTTGGAGATCCAAGAGGTTTTTTTTAACTTATACTAGCCCATGCGGCGGTGCTTTAAACTTTCCCCACCATAAATGAAGTAAGTATGCTCAGCAATATTCATGGCATGACGCCATACGCGGTTTAACGTACGGCTGATGAGAATCACGTGAATGGACAATTGCGGATCCACATTTTTGCGACTGCTTAATTTGTGCATGATTTTCACATCAAGCAAAGCGGCTTCATCTTCATGCTGACGAACCTTCAAAGCTTTTTGATGGTCGCCTTCGCGGAAAGCATCCACAGAAGCTGTATAAATCTGACGAGATGTTTGCATAAGAGCTTTGATATCATTAACAATATCTTCATCCACGTGATCAAGCCCTTCGATGAGGATGGCAAGTTCTGCCATACGAGCGGCTTCATCGGCAATGCGCTCAAGGTCAAGCACCATGCGCATGGCAGAAATCACAAAGCGCAAATCGCTGGCCACGGGCTGGGTGCGAGCCAAGATGCTTAAGGCCTTGGCGTCGATTTCGTTTTCCAAATCATTGATGGCGGCGTCTCCGTCAATGACGGCACTGGCGCGGCCCACGTCACCCTCTTGTAAAGACTTGCAAGCATCATCTACAGCCAAACCCACCATGGCAGACATGACCAACAAGCGCGTGCGCAAGGTTACGATCATCTGTTGTAATTGATTTTCATTATTAGACATTAACCGAATCTCCCTGTGATATAGTCTTCAGTTTGTTTCTTGGCAGGACGTGTGAATATGGTATCTGTCACATCATGCTCAATGAGCTTACCCATGTAGAAGAAAGCCGTGTAATCTGAAACGCGTGCAGCTTGTTGCATGTTATGCGTAACAATAATAATGGTCAACTGATGCTTTAATTCGTGAATGCCTTCTTCGATTTTTTGCGTGGCAATGGGGTCAAGGGCCGAAGCCGGTTCGTCCATGAGCAACACTTCTGGGCCCACAGCCAAAGCACGCGCAATACAGAGGCGTTGTTGCTGACCGCCGGAAAGACCCAAGGCAGAGGTATGCAAACGATCTTTCACTTCTTCAAAAATGGCGGCGCGCTTTAGAGCCTCTTCCACGGTGCCGGCAATGAGGCTTTCGTCCTTAATGCCGTTAACACGCAAACCATAGGCCACGTTTTCAAAAATGGTCTTGGGGAAGGGGTTTGGTTTTTGGAACACCATGCCCACTTTGCGGCGTAAAGCCACCACGTCGGAAGAGGAAGCGTTGATATCTTGACCATCCAAGGAAATATTGCCCGAAACTTTTGCACCGGGAATAAGGTCATTCATGCGGTTTAAGCAACGCAAAAAGGTACTTTTGCCGCAACCGGAAGGGCCAATGAGGGCTGTTACTTTATTTTCGGGAAAGGAAAGGCTTACATCATATAAAGCCTGCGATGCCCCGTAATAAAAGTCCACATTGTTAGCTATTAATTTGTGCTGCTCTGTCACAGTGCTCTCCAAAAAAGGTGGGAATAGTGAAATGAAAAACTGTAGCATACTCTTTAGCCGGACTTTCCACCCAAATACGTCCGCCAAGTCGCTCTACAGTGTGTTTACAAATGGCTAAGCCAAGACCCGTGGAGCCGTGACTTCTATGTTTTTCTACGCGATAAAAACGCTCAAAAATACGCAAACAATCCTCTTCGGGAATGCCGGGGCCCTTATCCGCCACAGAAAAATGCATAAATTTTTCTTCTTGAACGGCATTGACCACTATGTGGCTTTGTTCCGGAGCATAGCGTCCTGCATTTTCGATAAGATTTCTAAAAACTTGTGTCAAGTGCTGTGCATTGGCTGTGACCTGCAAATCTTCGGTCATGTTAACGCTTACGCTGACCTGACGCAAATCCAATTGCTGGCGGCACAAGGCCAAAGCACCTTGTAAACTCTCATAGGGATGCACCGTGGAGGTTTGCAAAGGTACATTGGCATTTTCCAATCTGGCAAGGGCCAAAAGCTCTTCCACCATGCGCGCCAAATAGGCGCCATTTTTACGGATAATCTCCACAAAGCGCACATATTCATCGGGAAAGCCCGGCGTGCTCATCAAGGTTTCCGTATAGCCTTGAATGGCCGTGAGCGGCGTGCGTAATTCGTGAGAAACATTGGCCACAAAGTCGCGACGCACCCTTTCAAGGCGCACAATGGGGCTAATATCATGGAATACCACCACGGCGCCCAAATGCTCCGACAAAGCTTGCGCGCGCGTTAAATGCACGGCAAAAACCCTCTCGGGGCTCAATTCCAATTGCAAGGAAGCACGCGCCTTGTCATATCCATTACCATTCACCGGAGCCGGAGCCAGTAAAATATCATCCACGGCTTTTTGCAATTTTGGCACGGGTATGGCTTCCACCACTTGCCAATCTTTGGCACCCAACGTGCTCGGGAACATGCGCTGCAAAGCTTTATTGCAATGCTGAATGCTGCCCTTGGCCGTGAGCACAAGCACACCTTCGTCCATGGTGTCCAAAATGGTGTGCAATTCTTCATTGCGCGCCGTGAGGGCTTTTACCTGCTCTTCAAAGTGCATGGCCAAATTATTGATGGGATTGACCAATGCCACATAAGCGTCACAAGGGGCTGCGCTCAAACGACGCTGATACTCACCCTTGGAAATGCTTTTTACAAAATCCTTCACATGCCAAAATTCAGCTTTAATGATTTTTTGCAAGATAAAAGAAAGAGTAGCTGCCACAGCGCAAGACAAAATTGTGCATTGCACGAAAAAAGAAAGGTTATAGGACGCGCCTGTCGTATTGTTTAGAAAGGGCTCCAGCATGAGCACAGAAAAAATAGCCCCGAAATGAAGCGTAAATATTTTGCTTCTAAAAGACATATTAGCCTCTAAAACGGTAGCCCACACCGCGTACAGTTTCTAGGCAGTCGGCACAATCACCAAGTTTGGCACGCAAACGACGCACATGGGTATCCACTGTGCGCGCATAGCCTTCAAATTGATAGCCCCAAACGCTGTTGAGCAATTGTTCGCGATTACGAACGGTGCCGGCATGACGCATGATATCTTCCAAAAGACGAAATTCCGTGGCGGTGAGCTCAATGGAAGTGCCATTCACATTAACCATATGCGCCGATGGATCCAAATGAATGCCATGCTTTTGCAAGCTTGGGCTTTGTTCCACTTGTTGCTGACGGCGCAAAATGGCACGCATGCGCAAAATCAACTCGCGCACACTAAATGGCTTCACCACATAATCATCGGCACCAAGCTCAAGACCCACAATGCGGTCAACTTCTTCTCCGCGCGCAGTGAGCATGATGATGGGGATATGTCTGGTGCTATCATCCCTTTCCAAATCACGACACACTTGAAAGCCGTCTTTTTTGGGGAGCATGACATCTAGCAAAATAATATCGGGCTTACGACTGCGAGCCAACTCCAGCCCCTTGAGGCCGTCTTCAGCTTCCACCGTGTCAAAACCTTCACGGGTAAGGTTAAAGGTAAGTAAATCGCGTATATCTGCTTCGTCTTCAACAATAAGAACTAACTCTTTAGACATGATGCTTTTCCTCTTGGTTGCAATATCTCCCGAAAAAACCATGGTAAGTAAAGGTGATTTATGCGTCAAAGAAATGTTCGGATTGTTACAAAATGGTGACAAAGCTATTTTCTAAGCCAGTGCGCGCCATGTGTCTTGTGTTACAAATGTGTGTTGTGGTGTTTTGCGCTCACGTGCAGGGGGCAAGGGATGTGAAGTGGTTTGTTTTTTTATGTCCTTGCGCATGAAAGCTATTTTATAATGTAATATCTTATCACTTTGCGCTCTCGCGCAGGGGCAAGGGCCAACGCTCACCCCTTCCTCTTTCTTGCCAGGCCCCACAAAAAAGTGCACACTATTAACACAAACTCGCGAGGTATATATGAAAAGAAAAAAACTTCAAGGCAACACACTTTCCATTGTGGCATTACTCACCTTTTTAGGGCTTGGCATTTGTACAAACGCCCCCACCAATGCAACGGCAGCAGTTGCTGGGGGTGAAATTATTAACACTGGCCTGATGACAAGCATGGAAGCCGATGCAACAAACAATATCCTTATCAATAATGGCCAGATTACCCCTGGGCTGCTTACATCGAATCGATCTAGTGTTGGCATGTATGGAAGTGCTGAGAGCGACTTCAACTTCACCAATAACGGCACCATGGAGGTACAACAACTCCCTTCCACTTTTATAGCCTATGGCATGTACGCCAAGAGCAGTGGATCCTACACTCACACACTGACTAATGCCTCAGGAGCAAACATTAAAGCGCACATCACTGACAATGTCTACGGCATGTACGCATCCTCCACGCAGGGCAATCACATGCTCACCAATGCATTAGGTGCACTTATAGACGTTTCCAGCACAAATCAAACCGCCATTGGCATGCAGGCTGGAAGCGGCGGGGCTAGTAGAGGCAACTGCAGAATCAACAATGCCGGCACCATACGTGCGAGCGGTAGTCAAGCTTTTGGTATGTATGGGGATGGCATTGGCAGTCACACCTTAAGCAACACAGGCAACATACATGTGACCGGAAAAAGTATGTCTATAGGTATGTTCATTGGCGCTATGTCTGATGGAAGCAAAATCAGTAATACAGGAGCCATTACTACGGCCGCTGCCACGAGGATGGCCTCTGAAGCTTATGGCTATTCCTCGTATGATGTTGATGTATGGGCCACAACCCTACGCACCTGGAGTGCCAATGACGCCGTTTTTGGCACTGGTAACGGCAGCAACGTCAACTTTGCCAATACCAAGCTTATTTTGCGCCCCGGCACAGCGGCGCAGGGCTTTGTACTAGGCAATGAATATCGCATCTATGACCCCATAAATAATAATGGTATGGTGTCCGCCGACAGTGGAACCACGGTAACCGGCAATATAGCCTCGGTGCAGGCCGTGGTGGAAGTACCGCACCTTATTGCTGTGCTCACCGGCTCAGACCCAAACACAGCCACGGTACGCCTTGAAGAAAACATCACCGCCGCCACCACCCCAGGTTCTTCTGCGGCAAAAATACAAACCTTGGCTTCTTCCATGCAATTTAGAGGTATAGCCAATATGTTGCGCAAATTCTGGCAGCATAAAACTACGCCGCCAGTGGTAGAACGGGCCACAGCACAGGGTGAAATTCAGGCAACAGCACCAGCTACAGAGCAGGGCCTTGCAGCGGGGTCCTCCATGCCAGAAGATAGTGCCAAGAAGTGGGAAATCCTGCTCAATCCCTATGGCTCAAACACCTATAATCACGCCTATGGTTTTGGCGGTCACACAGTGGGCATCACCGCCGCCGCCACCTATGCCATGAGCGAAAAACTACGCCTTGGCGCCCACATGGACTTTAACTCCAGCAATTATGACGCCAATGACCAAGATTTCAGTGCCAAAAGCACCGCCGTGGCTTTGGGCTTGCACGGCGCCTATGACATTACGCCCGAGTGGTATGTGAGCGCGCAATTGACAGGCTCACTTTTACAAAACCAGTATGACTTTAGCCTACAAAGCTCCACACCCGCCAGCGCCGACGCAAATCCCAACGGGGAAGCACTTTTTGCCAATATAAACACAGGCTATGTATGGCAATTGGCCAGTGGCGATGACTATACCCATAGCCTTACACCGCAAGTGGGCATATCCTATCTTGGCCTGCATACCCACGGCTATGGCTATAGTTTTGGCGGCGTTAATGCCATCTATGATATGCGCTATGACGACACATACTATGCTGCCCTGTACGGTACGGTGGAGCTCAACTGGCGTAGCCAATGGCAACTGACAGAAGATCGTCACGTGGCGCTCACCGCAGGCGCAGGACTACGCCACAACCTTACGGGCAATGCCATGGATAGCAAGCTGTATACCCTTGGAACATCCTTCACCACCACCGCCTATGAAGATGTGAGCACTTGGCTCACCGACCTTGGCATGGAATACCGCCATGGAAATTTCAGCGTGGCACTTGCTTATAATGGGCAATATGGCGTTAAGCAAAATACCCACGGCGGAGACTTGAAGGTGAAATTAGAGTTTTAGAGGGGGTGACGATACCGCCTTGTGTTTTAATTTTTTTGTATAGAGATTCTGATTTTAACTGTTCATAAGTCTTTTCTATACAACCTATTCATTTTCATAAAGAAGCATGGGGGGGAGTGGCTTTCGCCGCTTAATCCCCCCACCGCCGATTTTCTGCTTTAGCCAACAATACAGGCTTACATAAAAGCCCCCATCCCCACTCATTTCACACTTGCCCCCATGGGGCAAATATCATATGCTATCGCCTTTCATGCCTATGATAAACTGTAATAATGAGGATTATATATGCTTCCCACATCTTTTAACTCATCTTTTTTGCGCATGGGAGCCACGGTTCTTTGTGCTTTTAGCCTTTCTGCCTGTATTAGCACGTCTTTTTTGCGCTCTGACCCCGAGCCTCGTCAGCAAAGCTCCTCCGCTTCCTCTTCTGCTCCGGCGCAAGAAAGCAATGCCTCGCCGGTAGTTTCTGAAACGACCATCCCCAACACGCAAGACGGCAGTGTGGTGACACAGCTCATGAATGATGCACGTTATTCTTGGGATCTTGGCAATATGGAAAGAGCCGAGAATTTGTATTCTCAGGCCACCAAAAATCCCCTGCTCAGCGTAGGGGAGAAAAATGAAGCATGGCAACGCTATGCGCTATCTGCCGCCTACAATGATCGCCCCCATGCCGCCTTAACGGCCTTGGAAGAATGGAATAAAGCCGAACCAGGCGCGGAAAATACCACACTATGGCAAGATACATGGTTTGACAGCATGCGTAAGCTTTCCCCTGCCACCATGTTGGGTAAAGCCGAAGATATGTGGCAACAAAAAGACCGCGCCGAAGATGTGCGCGCCATGGCGGCCATATTGCTCATGGGCCATCAATGGAATGCCACGCAAATCACAGACGCCATGCCCATGCTCAGTGCTTTTTACCAAAAGCAAGATATGCAGCGCAAACAAAATGTGGAACGCATCACGGCTCTAGAGGTACAATCCATTGCGGATACGCCTTTGCTTGAGCTGAACCAAAAGATTTTAGCCTCACAAAAATTCAACTATCCCGCCAATATCATTGTGCTGGAAGACGGTCGCCGTGGCCTTGGCCTAGATAGCACCGTCATTGCCAAAGCCAGCGATCCTGCCCTTTTTGTGGATAAAGAGTTGGCGCAAAAAATTCTCACAGGGCAAGATGTGGGTGCCATTACTTTTGGTAGCCAAACACCGCCTTCCTTGAGCCAAGGCACACAAACTAGCACCATACCGGCCGGAATTCCGCCCGTGCCCAATGTTGCTGCTCCCACGGGAGATATTTGCTTGGTGCTGGCTTTACCGCAAAGCGGAGCCGTGGCCAGCGTAAGTCATAAAATTCAGCTGGGTGCTGAAGCGGCTGTGCGTCATTTAAGCACGCAAGGTCGCACTGTACAATTGCAAAACGTGGATACCGCGCAACCCAATTGGTTGGTGCAAATGCAAGCCCTGCCGCTCAATTGCGCCGTGGTGGGTGGCCCCATTTTGGCCCCCAACATAACTTTGGCCAAGACCAGCGGTGCCACGGTGCAACGTAACTTCTTCGCCTTCTTGCCTTCTTTAGATGGACAAGACGAAGGCATCACCGCTTGGAGAATCTTCCCCAGTCCTCAAGATCAGGTGGACGTGCTCTTGGACGCCAGCCGTCAAATGGGCATTCATGATTTTGGATCTTTCTTCCCTGCGGATAATTTTGGCACGCGCATGAACAGCACCTTTGCCAATGGCGTGCGCAATAGCGGTGGCACCGTGCGCTCCGAAGGCTATGTGGGCACAGGCCCCGCCGTATGGAATAAAGCCGTGCAAAGCTTATTCAAACCGCAAATCACCAATAATGTACTTCTTTCCACAGCCACCTTTGGGGCCACCTTTGTGCCCGATTCGTGGAAAAATATGGACGGCATTGTGTCGGCTTTTAACGGTCACGGTGAAACGCGTCAGATTCTGCTTGGTACCACCATTTGGGGTGAAAGCCTTGGCACAGGCCCCGTGGCTCAAGCCGAAAAGTTTTCCTTGGCAGTGTTCCCCAGCGCCTTCAATGCGGCGCAAAGACCTGCCGCCCTGCAAGCCATTCCCACAGCGGACATGTGGGTGGCCCTTGGTCATGACTTTGTGAACCTTGGTGCCAATTTGGCCTTGCAAAGCGTTGCCGCGCCCACGCTCATGAATACAAAACTTGCCACAGCTCAAGGTTTCACCTGGGCCATGGCTCCCGTTCAATGGGATGCCCAGGGCAAAGCGCGTCAAAAGCTCATGCTCTTTGGCGTGAATCCCCAAGGTGTCGGGCCGGCGGATATTAATGTCTTGAATCAACGCCGCGCCGCGGCCCTTGCTGCATTTGAAGCTAAACGCACAGGCGCTAAATAGCCCGTGTCACAACCTTAAGATAGGATAGATTATGGCCATTACCACAGAAGATGTACAGCGCATGGCAAGCCTTGCTCGCCTCAATATAGATGCGCCCACGCAAGAGCTTTTTGCCAAGCAATTTGCTGATATTATCAATTATATGGATATATTGTCCGAAGTAAACACCGACGGTATAGAACCTTTATACAGCCCCGTATTACACGACGCCACCTTGCGTCAAGACGGTGTGCACAATGAAGAAAAGCGTTCGGATGTGCTGAGCAATGCCCCCCAAAGTGATGGCCAATACTTCATTGTGCCACGTATAGTGTAGGTGATTATGAGCGTGCATACTTTATCATTACGCGCCGTGCGCGATGCCCTTGCCAAAGGCGAAATGACAGCCGAAAGCGTGGTTCAAGCCGCCGCAGATCGCATAAGCGCCACCGAAGGCCAAGTGCAAGCCCTGCTGGCTCACAATGTGGAGCAAGCCCTAGACCAAGCCCGCCAAATGGATGCGCAAGGCGTGGATGCCAGTAAGCCCTTATGGGGCGTACCCGTCACCGTGAAAGACGCCATCTGCACCAAGGGGCTCACCACCACGGCCGGTTCCAAAATTTTACAAAATTTCACACCTTTTTATGATGCCACCGTGGTGCAGAAATTGCGCGATGCCGGTGCCATCATTGTGGCCAAAAACAATATGGACGAATTTGCCATGGGTTCCACCACGGAAAATTCCGCCTATCAAACCACGCATAATCCTTGGGATATTAGCCGTGTGCCCGGCGGTTCCAGCGGTGGCTCAGCGGCTTCGGTCACAGCCATGCAATGTTATGCTTCCCTTGGCACCGACACGGGCGGATCCATCCGTCAGCCGGCTTCTTTGTGCGGCTGTGTGGGCGTAAAACCCACCTATGGTCGTGTGTCGCGCTACGGCGTCATAGCCTATGGCTCTTCCTTAGACCAAGTGGGCCCCTTGGCTCGTTCGGTGGAAGATTGCGCCTTGGTGCTGGAAAACATAGCCGGCCATGATGCGCGCGATACCACTTCGGATCCGCGTCCCTTGGAGCAAAATGCCTACTCCAAGGCATTGCACGCACGTCAAGACCTCAAAGGCCTACGCGTGGGCATTCCCAAGGAATTTTTCACCCAAGGTTTAGATGGCGAAGTGGGCGATGCTTGCCATGCGGCTCTGGAAACCATGAAAAATCTCGGTGCAGAATTGGTGGAAGTGAGCCTGCCGCACACCCAAGCCTCCATTGCCACCTATTATATTGTGGCCATGGCCGAAGCCAGCTCCAACTTGGCTCGCTTTGACGGCGTGCGTTATGGCTATAGATCTGACAAAGCGCAAGATTTAGCCAGTCTTTATGTGGAATCTCGCACCGAAGGCTTTGGCAAGGAAGTGCAACGCCGCATCATGCTGGGCACCTATGTGCTTTCTTCCGGTTATTACGATGCGTATTTCCGCAAGGCTGCGCAAGTACGTGATGTTATTCGTCAAGATTACACCACAGCCCTTGCGCAATGCGATGTTATTTGCGGACCTGTGTCTCCTGTCACCGCATGGAAATTGGGCGACATGAGCGGTAATCCCCTGCAAATGTACTTGAAAGATATTTACACCTTATCCTTGAACTTGGCAGGTATGCCCGGTTTAAGCTTGCCTGTGGGCCTTGGCAAAGACAGCCAAATGCCTGTGGGTATGCAAATGCTGGGACAAGCTTTCTCGGAAGAATTGCTCTTCTCAGTGGGACAAGTGCTGGAAACAGCCTTACCTCCTTTAGTGTATAAAGGTGTGTAAGTTCGTTTTATAAATTGATTGGGGGAAAAACCTTTTCCTTAGAAAAAGTTCTTCCCCCAGAATATTTGTCATGCATTACATGGCACTTAAGCTTTCCATTTCTGTTTCGGTGAGCAACTTATCAAGGTCAAGTAAGATAAGCAGTCTGTCCTCAAGCTTACCCACACCGCGCATATATTCAGAGCCTATGCCGGCCACAACGGCTGGTGGTGGTTCCACGGTGGATTCCTTAATGCGCAGCACTTCGCACACAGCGTCCACCACAAAGCCCACAATCTGACCGCCAAGATCCATAACCTTAATACGGGTTTGGCTATCGTGGATGGCTGTTTTCATGCCAAAGCGTTTACGCATGTCGATGACGGGAATCACCTTACCGCGCAGGTTAATAACGCCTTCCACAAAGGCCGGCGCATTGGGCACCTTGGTAATGGGCATCATGCGAATGATTTCTTGTACTTTAAGAATTTCCACGCCAAATTCTTCTTCGGCAATCTTAAAAGTAACCATTTGGATGAGGCTGCTATCATCCGAGCCATGATAGGTGGCTTTATTTTCGCTATCAACTTCACTCATATACTATTCTCCTCATAGAGTCATGATACAATTTTAACCATTACCATATGTATCGGTAAGCTACATAAAAACTATAGAGCAAAGCCCTGTTTATAAACCTTGTTCTTTCATATGCATAATTAAATCGCATACGCGGCAAGAATAGCCCCATTCATTGTCATACCAAAGTACAATTTTGGCAAAATTACCGTCTTGCACGGTGCAATATTCTGCCTCCACAATGGTGGAATGTGTATTGCCCTTAAAGTCTAAGGAGACCAAGGGGAGTTCATTATACTCTATGATACCCTTATAATCACCTTCAGCGGCGGCTTTTAGGGTGGCGCGCAAGGTGTCGGTATCGGTTTTGGTTTCAAAAAGGGCTGTAAAGTCCACGGCGGACACGGTGGGCGTGGGCACGCGCAAAGAATAACCGCTGAATTTTCCCTTCATGGCAGGGATAACTTTAGCCACGGCACTGGCGGCACCGGTGGACGTGGGTATAATATTCAGGGCACCGGCGCGAGCGCGACGTAAGTCCTTGTGAGGCATGTCTAAAATGCGTTGGTCATTGGTGTAGGAGTGAATGGTGCACATGGTGCCTTGGCTAATGCCAAAGGTTTCGTGCAGCACTTTTACCACAGGGGCCAAACAATTGGTGGTGCAAGAAGCATTGGACACCATATGATGCTTTTTTGGGTCATAATCTTGCTCATTGACGCCTAAAACCAAGGTAAGGTCTTCATTTTTGGCTGGAGAGGTGAAAATAACTTTTTTCGCACCATTTTCTCTATGAACTTTAGCTTGTTCGGCATCGCGAAACACACCGGAAGATTCGATGACGATGTCCACATTGTGCTTTGCCCAAGGGATATTTTTGGGATCGCGTTCGCTGTAGCATTGTACTTTCCAATCACCCACGGTGGCTACAGTTCCGTCAAGGGTGGCGTCAAAATAACCGCGACCGTAAACAGAATCATACTCCAAAAGGTGAAAGCAGGTGGGCGCATCACATAAATCGTTGATGGCCACAATTTCTACATCTTCCAAAAAATCTTTGTGTAAAATGTGAAAAACTTGACGACCAATGCGACCAAAACCATTAATACCAATACGAACTTTGTTCATGATTAACCTCAGGTGAAAGTGTTGAGAATTGAGATTATAGTATGGAATTTCTTATGCAAGATGACGCTTCATTTGGATTAATAAATATAAGACCGAAAGAGTAAAAGTTCAAGTGGCGTTTATGTGAAAAATGTTATTTAGTTACTTTGTTGAGATTTTATATAATAAATATTCATAGTTGGGTGATGGTGAGCTTTCTTAACGAAAACAAAAATATAATTGATGTTATTCATTGGTTTTGCGCTCCCGCGTGGGGGGCAAGGGCCTCTTGGGGCTAGTTGCCCCGAAGTACAATCTTTTAGTGAAGCGAAAAAGAGGTATGTAGGAGCTGGCAGGGGGCGAAGCCACCTATGAAGCCCCTTTAAAATCTAAACAAAATATATAGCTAAAATTTTTTATCTCCCCGATGACGCGGATTCTACGTTATCCCAAACTTACTCTCCCATCTTCGCTGGTGGAAGCTCTACATCACCACAAACGCAAATTCCAAAAAACAAAATGTGTCATACACACAACACAAAAAATACCATAAGCAACAAATTTCCACAAAAAAATAAAATTAAATATTTTTTGTAACATTTCATTTCACACAATATTACAACTAATTACATATACAAAAAAGTGTCACTCCCACTCTGTCACCATTCTTTTTCCCTTTTGTCATCTATTTGTAACATAGAAAAACGATACCCATGTTGGCGCTGCTGAAAGCGCATTCTTCAAAAACAAAATTTAGGAGTTCATAATGAAATTGTCCCGCGTAGTATTTGCTGCCTTGTTGGCACTTGGTCTTGCTGCACCTGTGCAAGCTAAAGAAGAAATCGTTATCAACGGTTCCACCACTGTGTTACCCGTTATCCAAAAAACTGCTGAAGCCTACATGGAAAAAAATCCCAGCGTAGCCATCGCCATTTCCGGCGGCGGTTCCGGTAACGGCATCAAAGCTCTTATCGATAACTTGTGCAACATCGCCATGGCTTCCCGTGACATTTCCGGTAAAGAAGTGAAGCTTGCCGAAAGCAAAGGCATCGCTCCTAAGCGTTATGTTATTGCCATCGACGCTTTGGTACCAGTGGTTCACCCTTCCAGCAAACTCACCAATCTTACCATTGAACAATTAAAAGGCATTTACAGCGGCAAAATCACCAATTGGGAAGAAGTTGGCGGTCCAGACAAGAAAATCGTTGTTATTTCTCGCGACACATCTTCCGGCACCTATGAAACTTGGCAAGAAAAAATTCTTGGCAAGGCTCGCGTAGCTCCTTCTGCTTTATTGCAAGCTTCCAGCGGCGCAGTGGTACAAGCTGTTGCTAAAAACCCCAACGCCATCGGTTATATCGGTTACGGTTATGTGAGCGACACCACCAAAGTATTGAGCGTAGACGGTTTCCAAGCCACTCCTGAAAATGCCCTTTCCGGCAAATGGCCCATCGCTCGTGACTTGTACCTCTTCACCAATGGCGAACCCCAGGGCGAAGCTAAAAACTTCATTGACTATGCCCTTGGCGCCGAAGGTCAAAAGCTCGTGAAAGAAGTGGGCTTCATTCCTTTAAGCAAGTAAATATCAAATATAGTTAAAAAACCCTCCCCATGTTGCCTCAAAGGCGCGTAGGGAGGGCTTTTTGGCATGAAAGGCATAACACATGAAAGAAAAAATCATCAATTTTTCACTGGCTGGCGCGGCGACATTTTCGCTTCTTTCCTTGCTTGGCATCATGCTCTTCCTTTTTTGGGAAGGCTTACCCATATTTAATGTTGTCTCGGTGACCGATTTCCTTTTTGGACAATATTGGTACCCCACCTCAGACCCCGTGGACTTTGGCATATTCCCCTTGCTCGTGGGATCGCTTTCTGTGACCATCTTGGCCTCACTCATTGCCGTGCCCCTTGGCGTCATGACGGCGGCTTATTTAACTGAAATTGCCTCCACCAATGTACGCCGCATAGTAAAGCCCTTCGTGGAACTTTTGGCAGCCTTGCCATCGGTGGTCATCGGCTTTTTCGGCATGGTGGTGGTGGCCCCCATTTTACAAGATTATTTGGGTGCTTCCACAGGTCTTAACGTTTTCAACGCCAGTCTCATGTTGGCCTTCATGTCTGTGCCCACCATTTGCTCCGTGGCAGAAGATGCCCTCTTTGCGGTGCCGCGTCCTTTACGCGAAGCCTCCCTTGCCCTTGGGGCCACTCGTTGGGAAACCACGGTGAAAGTTGTGGTGCCTGCCGCGCTGTCGGGCATTGGCACAGCCATCATGCTGGGCATGTCCCGCGCCATTGGTGAAACCATGGTGGTGCTCATGGTGGCTGGCGGCGCCGGTATGATTCCCGGTTCCATTTTCGACCCCGTGCGCCCCATGCCTGCCTCCATTGCCGCAGAAATGGCCGAAGCTCCCTATAGAGGCGAGCATTACCACGCCCTTTTTGCCATTGGTATGGTACTTTTCTTGTTCACATTAGCCTTTAACATGATCGCCCAGCACATTGCCGAAAAGCATAAGCAAGTGGGCTCTTCCAGCCTATAGGAGTACACATGAATTTTACCGCTTCTTCCGCTTCGCGTATGGCGCGCCAAAGCTTCATGTTTGGCATATTGCGTCTGGCGGCCTATGTTAATGTGTCTGCCTTGGTCGTTGTTTGTATCTTCTTGGCTGTGCAAGGCCTTCCGGCTCTTTCTTGGGAATTTATTGTCGAATCCCCACGCAAAATGATGACAGAAGGCGGCATTTGGCCTTGTATCCTCGGCACCTTTTTGCTTTCCCTCGGCGCATTGCTCATAGCTTTCCCCTTGGGCGTGGCTTCTGCCATTTATTTGCATGAATACGCCGGACGCACCACCTTTGCTCGCTACATTCGCCTTGGCGTAAATAACCTTGCCGGCGTGCCTTCTGTGGTATTTGGCCTCTTTGGTCTGGCCTTTTTCGTGACCTTCTTAGGCATGGGCGTCAGTATTTTAGCCGGTGTGCTCACCTTGGCTGTGCTCACCTTGCCCGTCATCATCGGCACCGCCGAAGAAGCCCTGCGCACCGTGCCTGACACCTATCGCGAAGCCTCCTTTGGCCTTGGTGCCACCAAATGGCAGACCATTGCTCGCGTGGTGCTTCCTGCCGCCACACCTGGTATGCTCACCGGCGCCATCTTGGGTTTATCCCGCGCCGCAGGTGAAACCGCTGCCATCATGTTCACCGCGGCTGTGTTCTACACGCCTAAAGATCCCGATTCTGTGTTCAGCGCCGTCATGGCTTTGCCTTATCATATGTATGTGCTTGCCACCGCCGGTACAGAAATTGAAAAAACCCGTCCTTTACAGTACGGCACAGCCCTTGTGCTCATCCTGTTGGTGCTTGGCATGAATATCTTTGCCATTTACTTGCGCGACCGCATGCAAAAGAAAAAAGGCCATTAAAACCGGCTTTTGCTCCGCACAAGGCAAAAAGTTATGCCTTTGTCTTTACGGGGCACATTATGAAAAACTCCCCCAAGCCCTTTGGTTCACCCCAAGGGGCTTTTTTGTGGGGACAAGCCTTCGTTTTTTACTCCGTATGTAAAAAATCCTATTAAATCTTCATATTACTTGGTTGCTTTTAATACTCTTTTGGTCTACATTGTCACCACACAACAAGCATGGCTTAACGTCTAGCCGCGCAAAAATGCACCACTTTTCAGTATTTCAGGAGAGCATGATGGATCGAGGCCCCAAAACCTCCCTAAACCATGAAGACAGCACCGCCGTGGCTCAAACGCCAAGACTTAAAGCATCGGGATCATTAATCACTCGCGTGCTGGGTTTACACAGTCTGCTTACCGAATATGAAAAAATGCCCCTTGCCGAAACTCCATGGGATTTTGGGCATGCTACCTTACAACAATTACATATTTCTCTAGATCATCAAGGGGAAAGCCTTGATGCATTGGCTGAACCGGGCCCTGCGCTGGTCTTTGCCAATCATCCCTTTGGCGGTGTGGAGGGCGTTATTCTTGCGGCATTATGCGGCACTTTGCGCCATGATTTCAAATTACTTGCCAATGAAATGCTCACCCGCATTCCCGAGCTGGCACCCATGATTATCCCCGTGGATGTGTCGGGTAAAAACCAACGCGAAAATATGCAATCTGTGCGTCAAGCCGTGCGCCATGTGGAGCAGGGCGGTGCCTTGGGAATTTTCCCCTCGGGCATGGTGGCCCATTGGCAAATGAACACCAAAACCATTGTGGAGCCTGTGTGGCAATCCCTGTGTGGTCGCTTGGCGCGTCAAGCCCATATCAAAGCCATACCCATCTATTTTAAAGGGCGCAATTCCATGCTTTTCCATGCCGCTGGGTGCATTCATCCCATGCTGCGCACGGTGCTTTTGCCCAGAGAGCTTTGGGGTAGACGAAATTCCACCGTGGATTTTGTGGTGGGTAAACCTGTGGATGGCAGTGTTTTGCATGCCCTTAAAAATGATGCCGCACGTACGGCGCTCATGCGCATTCGCTGTGAACAGCTTGGCGTCACTAAAGAAGATGTCACGGATAAAATCTGGCCTGTTCCCGTGGCTCAAGCTTGCCCCCATGAGCAATTACAGCAAGAAGGCCAAAAGTTTTTAGACAGAGAAACCCTGGCCACCGAAGGTCGATATGCGGTTTTTGCCATACAAGGGCATGAATCTTCGTGTATTTTGCAAGAAATTGGGCGCCTGCGCGAAGAGACTTTCCGCCTTGTGGGCGAAGGCTCGGGCAATGAGCGCGACACAGATTCTTTTGACAAAGACTATACGCACTTGGTGCTTTGGGATGTGGAAAAAAACACCATTGCCGGTGCTTATCGCGTGCGCTGTTTTATGCCCGAAGAAGCTCATCAAAGCCAAGAAAAGCTCTATCTCGCCTCACTTTTTGATATTCAAACGCCCTTTTATGAGCAATGCGCCAATTCCATGGAACTGGGCAGAGCCTTTGTGAAACCCGAATATCAGCGCGATTATGTGCCGCTCATGCTTTTGTGGAAGGGCATTGGACGCATGATTGTGCGCCATAAATTGCGTACGCTTTTTGGTCCTTGCAGCATGGGTCTTGGTTATACTGACGCTTCGGCGCATATTTTACGCCAAACCCTAGAGGCAAACCATTGGGAACACGATTTATGTCAATACACCCAAGGTAAACGCCAGCCCAGGGATTTTGCAGGCCCCAATGCGCCCAATGTGCAGGGTCTTGATTACAAAATGGCCAACAAAATGGTGAAAGATATCGAAGGCGATAAAGGCTTGCCCATTTTATTCAAGCATTATCTGCAATTGGGCGGACGCATTGCGGCCTTCCATGAAGATAAAGACTTTGGCACCCTTGATGCGCTCTTGGTGGTGGATTTGGCGCACACGCCGGAAAAGGTTCTTCTGCGCTACATGAGCCCACAAGAAGTAACGGAACTCAAAGCCAGCTACGGTCCCGTTACTCCCAGAAATTCTTAAATCTTAAGCAAATAAATCTGCAAGCACGTATTTGTATAAAAGGGTAGTAAAGAGCAGACCCAGCGCCATATACAAAAAGATGCGCACCATTTTTACGCCCACCTTAATGGCTAGCCTTGCGCCCATTTGATTACCGATGATGCTCCCCACGGCGCACGGTATGGCCAAGGCATACAGCACCACGCCGCCCGAAGCAAAGGTGGCCAAAGCCCCCACATTGGAAGCCAAATTAAGCACCTTGGTGGTGCCGGAAGCGCGCACCAATTCCATGCCCAAGGTGAGATTTAAGGCCAAAATGAAAAATGAGCCCGTGGCAGGGCCAAAAAATCCATCATACACGCCAATGCCAAGCCCCACCAGGGCCACATAAATCTTCTGTGTTTTCACAGGAATATCTTTTTCTACGCCCACGTTTTTTCCAGAAAAAAGCGAACACACCAAGCCCAGTGGTAATAAAAAAGCCATGATTTTACCCAAAAGAGCCGGTGCCACCTGCAAAGCCAGCCATGAGCCCAAAGCACCACCAATGAAGGCCGATGCAAAACCCACGGGAACCAAATGCAATACTATGAGATTATTACGCAAAAAAGGCCATATGGCGGTGAGAGAGCCAAGACTTGAGGCAAATTTATTGGTTCCCAGCGCAAAGTGGGGCGGTATGTTAAAAAGCATGAGCGATGGAATGGTGATGAGGCCGCCGCCACCGGCAATGGCATCCACAAATCCGGCCAAAAGGTACATGAAGGCACAAGCCACTATGACATACAGTTCTAATTCCACGCTTTTTTCCTTTTATATCATTCTTTGTATTTGGCGTAACATGCCAGAAAAATCATCCACACCCAGGGCCGCAAATAAAGCTAAGACCAAGGCCAAGAAAAGATATTCCTGTGGAGATCCTGTGGAAAAAAGCTTCAATGAAAAACGTTTTTGCTGTGAGAAAGGCAAGAGAGGAATGCCCGAAGGCGTGCACATATCCAAAAGAACATGAAACATGCCCCCAAAGGCCACGCCACCCAAGAAATACAATTGTTTCAAGGGCAAGTGCAAAGCCCCCATACTGCGCGGATACATATATAAAAGCACCCAAAACAGCAACAACAACGCATACCAGCCAAACCAATGGGTGAAACCGCGATGTATGGCTTTAAAGGTTTTTTGAGGATTGGGACTCATGCGCGAAATGCCCATATCTATCACATCGGGCAAAATGGCACCAAAAGCCACACCGGCCAAAGCCGCATGGGGCCAGTCAAGCAAAAGAGCCATGCCCACGGGCACGCTTTGATGGGTTATCCATTTCATCTTTAGACCTTACGACACTTGTGGGGCATTTTGAGGAGAATGCGACTTCCACGCCACAAGCCCCACGGCTGCCAAAATACACACAGCACCCAACACATTACCCCATGTGGCCTGTTCACCCAATAAGTAGACACCGGCCCAAAGACCCGTGGCAGGCTCAAGCCCGCCTAAAATGGAGGCCAAGGAGGGCCCCACAAGACGCACGGCAAAGACCAAACAAATATTGGCCACAACCCCCGTCACCAAGGAAAGTGTGAATAATTCTTGCCATTGACTGGCAGAACTTGGCATTTGCAAATCTCCCATACACAAACCATACAGCATGCAAAACAAGCCAGTGCCGAGCATTATATACATGGCTGTGACAAATTCATTGGGACATGTAAATTTTGCCACTTGAATACCCAATACATACAATGCCATGAATATTGCACAAAAAATGGTTAAAAACATGCCCCAAAGAGTTATTTTAACGCCGCTGGTGCCAAGAAAGACATCTTGTAAAGAGAATATGGCCACGCCCAGCACAATGAGCAAAGCCGATACAGCTGTACTCATGCGAAAACGCTCTCCGAAAAAGGCCACCATACAAAATACCACAAAAATGGGATAACAATATTGCACTGTTACCACAATTCCTGTGTCCATTTCCAAAAATGCAGCCATGAAGGCTAAAGCGGTGAGGGCATAAAAAAGGCTCACACCAAGAAATTTTACTATGTCGCTTTTACACACCACAAAAACACGCCAACTACGTTTGCGCACCAAGATAAAAAGCGCAACCATGAGGCTTGCCAGTAAAAAACGAAAGGTATTTACCGTGGAAAAGGAAAGACCCTCACCCATGAGCGGCACAGAAAAAAGCGCAATGAGACCGTAAGCGCAAGCCGCAACAACGGCATAAATAAAACCGCGCAGCATGACTATACTTTCATGCTCACGATGACACCAAGGGTATCATCCAGCGATTGTACGGCTGTGGCATTGGCGGCATGGGCTGTTTCGTACACGATGGAGTTCACAAACTCCGTGGCGTAGTCGGTGTAACCATCGGCCATGGGGGGCACAATAACTTCGGTGTGAGCTTGCACACCGCCGGAAAAACTTTCCACAAATTCAGTGCGAATATGCCCCTCTCGATTGATGCCGGTCACATTGTAAGCCACGCTTTCCATGCCTTGTTGAAAGGCCTGCAGCGCAGAAGAACTGGAATAAAGTGCTGAGATAGTCATAAAAACCTCAAGGGATATACGCGTATTTTGCACTGAGTATAATATCTTATATGCCTTGTCCAGCACTAAAAAGCATGGGCTCCCATGGGTAATAATTACATCATGAACTATGCTTATATTTTCCATGTAAATATTGTTGCTAATATGTGCATAACTCTGTTCGTAAAATGTGCGTAATTATGAAAAATAGTATTATATTAACAAATTAAAGTAAGTGTTAAAATCTTTCCAGATGCATCCATGATACGGATTATTCATTACCAAAGATGAAAATTTTTACTACATATAGTATTCATTGGCTTTGCGCTCTCGCTCGGGGGTAAGGGATGTGAAGTTGTTTGTTTTTTTATGTGCTGGCTTATGGAAGCTATTTTGTAATGCAATATCTTATCGTTTTGCGCTCCCGCGCGGGGGCAAGGGCCTCTTGGGGCTAGTTGCCCCGCCGGCCCTTACAATCCCGCTCCCCCACATGAGCCTGCTGTGGTCTTTCCTTTCGGGACTCTCTGCTCGCTTACGCTTTCAGAGGATTCCCTACAGGGCTACGGCCTACAAGGTAGGCCTACGCGACACAGCAACGGCTTTTTACATCGCCACATACACAATGAAATTTCGCTTTCCGTAACTCGCCCCCCTACATGACACATGCTATAGCTAATAAATTCTTTGAAGCGTCACATAATTCGATATTTCAGCAGATAATGAAACCATTCCCATCTTCATATAAAGGAAAATCACCATCCAAAGCAGAAACAAGTCTGTGCAGTGCCACAGGGCGAGACCTTGGCTCGTCCTGCCCGTAGTACATCCTTTTGAGCGAAGCGAAAAAGAGGTATGTAGGGAATGGCAACTGCCAGTCTGCAAGGGGGGAAGCCGGGGTTTAAAAGGGGCTGGCAGGGGGGCAAAGCCACCCATGAAGCCCCTTTCAAAATAACATAATAGTAAACGTTAAAATCTTTTATCTCCTCGATGACGCGGACTCTACGTTATCAGAAACAAAAACTTCACCCATACAGACATTGTGCATAAGTCTGTGCGTAAAATGTGCATAACTCATAATTGTTATATGATTTAGCCGTATTACACATCACAGCATACTATGAAAAACAAAACATGCTCACAAATACTCCAAGCCATCCACTACACATAAAAATATTGCTTGCCCCCCAAAAGTAGGCTATTTTGCTTGCGTACATGACACTATTTTACCTGCAGGATTTTTATGAACAAAGAATTGCTCGAGCTACTTGCTTGTCCTCAATGCCGCGGCCCTTTAACCATTCAAGTTATCAAAGGCAAAGATAAAGGCCTCATTTGCGAAGCATGCGCTTTGGTCTATCCCATTCGCGACGCCATTCCCATCATGTTGGTGGAAGAAGCCGCGCCGCTGAAAAAAGACGATTAGAAAATATGCGTATTCTCATAGCTTCTGATTTGCACGGTGCTCTGGACAGTGCAGAATTTCTTTGCCAAAAAGCAGAAAAATTACAGCCCCATATGTGTCTCCTCTTGGGGGACTATCTTTATCATGGCCCGCGCAATCCCTTGCCCAAAACGTACACACCGCAAGATGTGGCCACAAAATTAGGCCATATCGCCAAGCTTGGCGTGCAAATCATGGCTGTGCGCGGCAATTGCGATGCGCAGGTGGACGAAGGACTTTTGCCCTTTCCCCTCACAGAAGAAGCGCAACTCTCCGTGGATGGGCATACCTTTTTGGCGGCTCATGGGCATCAATACGGGCGCGATCCGGATTTTTCCAAGGTTCCCTCCGGCACCATTATGCTCACGGGGCACATTCATTTTCCCGTGGCTTGCCAAAGAAATAACGTGGTGTGGTGGAATCCAGGTTCGCTGAGCTTACCCAAAAAATCTTTCCCGCGCACCTATGCTGTCTATGAGAAAAATATCTTCACCGTTTTTGATATGCAAGACACGGTGATTATTCGCCATGAGCTTGGCAGTGACACACAGCCCAAGCTGCAAGATTCTTCTTTCATTACGCAAGATGCCTCGGCCTATTTTGGATTATACTAAACCATGACCTGTCCTGTTCCCTACACTGTGGCCCTGCAACATTGCCCTTCTTACGCCTTTGAGCAGGTGCAAGAAGCCGTCAAACTGGTGTTGCAAGACAGCGGCATTGTGGGATGTGGCCATAACCAAACACAGCAAAATCCCAAGCTCACACGCGGTATGCATGTGTTGGTGAAACCCAATCTTTTGCGCGCGCAGGAGTTATCTTGCACCCATCCTCATGTGGTGAAAGCCCTATGCGTGGCTTTGCAAGAACAGGGCATTAAAGTGCTGGTGGCCGATTCAGCGGGCTTTGGCACGGCATCCTCAGTGGCACAAAGCATAGGTTTGCAAGAAGCCTTACGTCCTTTAGGTTTGCAGGTGCAAGAATTTAACGGCGTGCAAAAGCTCCCCTTGCGCTTTGGGGCAAAAAATCTCGGCTCATGGGGCATTGCCAAACAAGCATTGGAATGCGATGCCATATTTTCTTTGCCGCGCATAAAAGCCCATAGCCAAATGGGCATGACCTTAAGCGTGAAAAATCTTTTTGGATGCATTGTGGGCTTGCGTAAAGCTCTGGCCCATGCCGTGCAAGGAAAGGATTTGGAAGATTTTTGTCATAGTATTTTAGCCCTGTATGCAGCTTTACCCACCACGGTGGCCTTGGCAGACGGCATAGTGGCCATGCATAAGAGGGGGCCTTCGGGCGGCGAGCCGTATAACCTTAATATATTGGCGGCAAGCACCAATGCCCTGGCCTTGGACACGGCCATATACGCTCTTTTGCACAAAAAGCCCAGTGAAATTCCCCTGTGGCACAGTGCCCAAAATGCCAACATGTCCGAAGCCTTTGAGCAAAATATTCATTATATTGGCGCGCAACCGCCACACATATACCCTAGCACTCAAGAGACAGACTTTGCATTGCCCGCGCAGCTCATGGATGTGTGTTTTCAGCCGCACAGGCTGTTGCAAAGCCTTGCCAAAAGAGTGTGGAATCGTACTTTTTAAGGAGACGCTATGCCCTGTATTTTACCTAACCAAACAGATATGTATGCCCTTACCGACAGCAAGCTCAGCCTTGGGCGTCCTTTGGAGTATGTGGCACGCGCTCTTTTAGAAAGCGGTGTGAAGATTTTGCAATATCGCGAAAAAAAGGCCAAAGCCGGTCAAATGCTGGAAGAATGCCGCCTTTTACGTGCTTTAACTTTGGAAGCCGGCGCGTGTTTCATTGTGAATGATCACATAGACATTGCCCTTTTGGTGGATGCCGATGGCGTGCATGTGGGTCAGGAAGATTTGCCGGTGACGGAAGTACGCCGCCTTGTGGGGCCCAGTAAAATCATTGGTCTTTCCACACACAATGCCCAGCAATTGCAAGAGGCCAAGGAGCTTGGCGCAGATTATGTGGGCGTGGGACCCATTTTTGCCACGCAAACCAAGGAAGATGTGTGCGCCCCCGTGGGTTATGACTATTTAAGCCATGCGGCCAAGCATAGTGCCTTGCCCTTTGTGGCCATTGGCGGCATTAAAGAGCATAATATAGCAGAAGTGGTGCGCCATGGAGCGTATTGTTGTGCTTTGGTTTCGGAATTGGTGGGAGCAGAGGATATTGGCGGCAAGGTAAACAGTGTGCGCCTGGCCATGCAAGCAAAGTAACAATGCAGTAAAAATAACGCTGTCGTTGACATGTGCCCCAAGGCGCATACAATGGCTTTTATCTTATGGAAGAAGGTAGTCATGCAAGGGAATGCAAAAGATTTTCAAGGGGAATTTACGCCCCTGTTTAAACCGGAAGTGAATAATGGCCTTGTGGCAGCCATTGCCCAAGACCATGAAAGCGGTGAAGTGCTCATGCTGGCTTGGATGGACGAGCAAGCGTGGCAAAAAACCTTGGAAACGGGCCATGCCCACTATTATAGCCGTAGCCGCAAAGAGTTGTGGCATAAGGGCGGAACTTCCGGTCATGTGCAAAAAGTACATGCCATTCGCCTTGACTGTGATAGCGATGCTGTTATCTTGCGCGTAGAACAAATTGGCGGAGCGGCCTGTCATAAGGGCTACCGTTCTTGCTTTTACCGCGAATACAAGGACAAGACTGTAACTCAATGCAGTCCCTATATATTTAATCCTGAGGAGATTTATTCATGAGTCAGCCCATCTTGAAACTCGGCATACCAAAAGGTTCCCTTGAAGACGCCACCATTAACCTTTTTGAGCGCGCAGGATGGAAAATTCGTAAGCATCATCGCAACTATTTTCCGGAAATAAATGATCCTGAAATCAATGCTTCCCTTTGCCGCGTACAAGAAATTGGCAATTATGTGGTGGACGGCATTTTGGATGCAGGCCTTGCCGGTTTAGATTGGCTCATAGAAACAGGTGCCTATGACCAATTGGTAAAAGTATCTGATTTGGTGTACTCCAAAACGTCCAATCGTCCTGCACGTTGGGTGCTGGCTGTGGCCGGTGATTCTCCGTATTATAAGGCAGAAGACTTGGCCGGAAAGCGCATCGCCACCGAATTGGAAGGCATCACCAAAAAATATTTTGAAGAAAAAAATGTGGATGTTTCCGTATTTTATTCTTGGGGTGCCACCGAGGCCAAAGTGGTGGAAGGCCTTGCCGACGGCATTGTGGAAGTGACCGAAACGGGCACCACCATCCGCGCCCACGGTTTACGCATCATTGATGAAGTAAAAAGTTCCAATACGGTTTTTGTATGCTCCAAAGCCGCTTGGGAAGATCCAGAAAAACGCCGCAAAATTGAACAAATTGACCTCTTATTGCAAGGCGCGCTGCATGCAGAAAGCCTCGTGGCCATTAAGCTCAACGCCCCTGCCAATAATTTAGACGCCATTTTGGACATTTTGCCAGCCTTGAATTCTCCCACCGTGTCGCCCTTGCGCAACACGGAATGGTTATCGGTGGAAACTGTGGTGGGCACCGGACTTGTGCGTGATCTTATTCCTAAATTACGCAAAGCCGGCGCCGAAGGTATTATTGAATACGCTTTAAATAAGGTAATTTAGGTATTGTATGTCAGAAAAGGATGCTTCTCAAAATTTTTTGGATTCTTTGCCAGAACTGCAAGAGGGCCAGCGCTTTAGTTTTGCTTGTAATGAAAAGGTGCCTTGCTTCAACCGCTGTTGTGCAGAGCTCACCTTGCCCTTAACACCTTACGATGTTTTACGTTTGTGTCGTCATTTTGGCATTGAAAGCGAAAAGCTTTTGAAAGAACATACGCAAATGCGTACCTTTCCTGACACGGGTTTTCCCTTACCCTTATTAAAAATGCTTGCCGGCCCCTCAGAGCCTTGTCCCTTTGTGACGCCGGCAGGCTGTTCCATCTATGAAGATAGACCCGGCGCATGCCGTACCTATCCTCTGGGCCGCGGCACCAAGGTGGGCGAAAATGGCAAAGTGGTGGAGCGTTTCTTTGTGGTGCAAGAAGAGCATTGCAAGGGCTTTGACAATGGTCCCGCTTGGACTGCCCATGAATGGCTCAAAGATCAAGGTCTTGAGCCTTACAACGAATCCAATGACCGCTACATGCAGCTCATGGCCAAGGTGAAAGCCTCAGGCGCGCCCGTTTCCAATAAAATGGCCACCATGGTTATTTTGTGTCTCTATCAATTGGATCGCTTCCGCGTCTTCTTGGCGGACATGAAAATATTTGAAAAAGTGGAAATCGACACAACCCGATGTACGCGCATCATGGCTGAAGATGAAGCTTGTTTGGACTTTGCCTATGAATGGCTAGAATTGGTGATATTCGGATCATGCCCCACCTTGAAGCGCAAGGCTTAAGCCTCTCACATCCCAAGATTTGGAAAGCCGAAGAGCTGGTACACAAACTTGCTCTGGAGCTTTCGGAAAATCGCAAGGAAAACGGACAGCAGGATAAGGCCCATGTGGTCTTCACCAATGGCTGTTATGATGTGTTGCATCCAGGGCACGTGGCATTGTTAGAAGATGCCAAAAAGCTAGGTGAAGTGCTGGTGCTGGCTTTAAACTCCGATGCTTCCGTGCGACGTTTGGGTAAAGGTAAGGACAGGCCCATCAACTCTTTAAGTGTACGCGCCTTCATGGCGGCGCATTTACAAAGCGTGGACTATGTGACCAGCTTTGACGAAGATACGCCGCTGGAAATCATCCAATTGCTCAAACCCAATATATTGGTCAAGGGCGGTGATTGGAGCGTGGAAAACATTGTGGGCGCGGACTTTGTGCAAAGCACTGGCGGACTGGTATATTCCTTACCCTTATTGAAAGGATATTCCACCACCGGCCTTTTGGAACGCATTCGACAAGATGCGCCGTAGTACAATTGCTCTTTATGAAAATGAAAAGCCTTGGGGACAACACCTCCAAGGTTTTTTTTGTATCATATACAAAGTGCCATGCATTTGTTTTTGTACTCATACCCTTGTTCCTAACTTGTGCGCTTCTTTGTGCATAAACTGTATATTTTATATAATTTCAATGTTATATATACTTTAAGTAAACCACGTAAAAAATAAGAATGTTCTCTTTTTACATTT
>CAYJHD010000004.1:0-66473 GCA_964370015.1 uncultured Desulfovibrionaceae bacterium
GAGCCTTACAGGCGCATAAGAAAAACCACCAGCTAGGCTGGTGGATTCTTACTTCAGTAGTGTTAGTTTTTACGCCTTCGAAATACACGCCATATCCACACTAAGGTTAAAGCTGCGTAGATAAAAGCTAGGGTGTGTAAATTACCCATGGCACCAATACTTTCTCCCCAAGACCAATAATGCGGTTGTCCTCTGCCTAAAAGATAGGCCAAAAGTAAACAGCCGGTCATGACGAGCCATGATGGAGCCAGCCAACTCATGGGGAAGGGATTTTCCCAAAAGAATGATTTACGATAAAAACGTCTTCTTCCAGCGAAAACAGAAAATAAGAGTAAGCAGAGCATGATGGCACCAAAAAGGTGTATGCCCTTTAAAATGGCGCAAACGATACCAAGGGAGGCAAAAAAGAGCGTATAGCGCCAAGCCTTTGCCTGACGAATTTCTAAACCATAGGCTAAGAAAAGTAATATGGTGCCGGAAAGAGCACAGAGGGCGTGTAAGAGTATAGCCATGGGGTGTGACCAATTGATGGAGAGGAAAAAATGCCCACGATGCCATACGGGAAGAGCCGTAAATAGCAGAAATAACGAGCCTACACCAAAAGTTATGCGGGCATTGATGCTGTGCGATAAGACAGAAAGCCAGCGGCCTGCGTCGCGTAATATACCTTTATTTTGGCGAATTTCATAAGTGGCGAGCAATAGAGCCGCCATGAGCAAAGGAAGAATGAAATAAATAATACGAAAACACAAGACCACGGCAATGACCATTTGTTCATTGGGGGTATTGGTTAAGTGTAAAATAACCAGTTCAAACACACCTACCCCGCCGGGGATATGTGTTAACACCACAGCCACTTGCGCCATGAGATAGCTTGGTAAAAACTGTCCGAAAGAAACGCCAAGCTCTGGCGAAAAGAGTACATACATACAGCCGGCGGCAACTATAAGGTCAATGCCGGCCACAAAGGCTTGTAAAAGAGCCACCTTAAGGGGGGGGAAGGAAAATTCTTTACCAAAAAGAGTAATGGTTTTACGCACAAAATGACAGGCGATGAAATAAATTATGGCCACAGAAAAGAGCAATCCGCCCAGTAAACGGATGTCTTTGATGGGGAAAGCGTGCAAGAATTCTTCGGGAATGATGGGAGGATTTACCATGAACACAAGACCGCATAGCCCCAGAGCTCCCACCCAAAAGGTAACGGCCAACATCAGCACCAAGCGTACTATATCTGCAACAGAAAATCCCCATGTGGCGTAAAATCTATAACGCACTGTGGTGCCACCCAAAAGGGCACCAAAATTATAGCTGACGGTTTGTCCGATGAAGGAAACAAGGGAAACGCGTTTGAGAGAAAGGGGCTTATTAATGGCTACCAATGCCAGCCAGTCGTAGCCTATAAGTATCATGTAATTTACAAGCATGAGGGCTACAGAGGCTAAAAGTCGCCAATGGGGTATTTGTACAAGCGCATTGCGCACTTCATCAAGGCTGTAGGATTGTAATTTTTGGTATAAAAGGTACATGGCACCTGCAAAAATACAGGTAATAAGCACTGGGCCAAGATGACGTAAATATTGTTTCATAAAAGTCCGATGTGAAAGGTATTGCAATGTATGAAAAATATACACAATGTGTTTTCAGAACAAAAGGCTAGTCTTCTGCTCTGGAAAAAGCTCTACCTTTGTACGCGTATTGCACTTACAATGCAATGGCAAATTTCTCTTGACGTATACACCTTTTACACATAAAGTTATTTAACCATTGGTTAATGGTTTGTACGCTTCTTTGTTTTGGCAAGGAGCGTACTTTTTTTCATTATAAGGAAGGAAAGAGCATGAATATCCCCATTTCCAAAGAAGGTTTTGCACTGCTTGAGACTGAACTTGAGCGCCTTAAAAGTGAAAGACCTCAAATTATTCAAGCTATTAAAGAAGCTCGCGAAGAGGGTGATCTTAAGGAAAATGCCGGTTATGATGCTGCGCGCGAACGCCAAGGCATGACCGAAGCACGCATAGCCTACATTGAATCGCGCATGGGTCTGTTCCAAATTATTGACCTTGATAGCCTTGAAAGTGATAAGGTTATTTTTGGTGCCACTGTGGAAGTGGAAGATGTGGACACAAGCGAAACAAAGACCTTCACCTTACTTGGTCCCGATGAAGCCAATTTTTCCAATGGTTCCATTTCTGTACTTTCTCCTGTGGGCAAAGCTTTGCTTGGCAAGGAAGAAGGCGATGAAGTTACCGTGGAAATTCCGCGCGGACGTGTCACCTATGAAATTGTTTCTGTGAAGTTTTTAGGTAGCAAAAGAGCTGCCGGATAACCTTTTAGGTAACACATCATGTCTTTGCCAGCTTGTTGGACTTTCCATATTGTAACCCTTGGGTGCAAAATAAATCAGTATGAAAGTCAGGCCGTGCGCGAGGCGTGGACAGCGCTTGGTGGTAAAGAAGTTTCCTTGGAACAGAGGCCACAGGTTTTTTTAGTGAACTCGTGCGCCATCACTGCCAGAGGTGAACGAGATACCAGACATGCTTTTTATCGCTTGCAAGGGCAAAAAGCACAAGATGGTGCTACATGTTTACGTATTTTGACCGGTTGTGCAGCCCCATTGGTGGCGCAAACTTGGGCTAAGCAAGAAAAAGAATCCTATTTTGATGTCCTCATTCCTCCGCAGGCCAAGGCTCTCCTTATGCAAGAGCCGGCTCGCTGGGGGGGTGAGGACTTTTTTTCAGGCCGCGAACCTAATGGGCTGTCCATTCCAGAAAAGGTAGATCCCTTTGGGGCTAAAGGTTTTTCCATACAGGGCTTTCGCAGAGCTCGTCCTGTATTGAAAGTGCAAGATGGATGCTCCCACGGGTGCACATATTGTATTGTTCCTCTCGTGCGCGGGAAAAGTGTTTCGCGCCCAGCCATGGATATTGTGCATGAAGCACAACGCTTGCTGGAAGCAGGGCATAGCGAGATAATGCTCTCAGGCATAAATTTACATCACTACGGGCGTGATTTCACCGCGTATACAGATGGAGTGGCAGATTTTTGGGATCTTGTGGCTTTGCTTGAAAAGCATTTGGCTGGGCAGTGGAGTGGTAAAGCTCGCTTACGTATTTCTTCATTGGAGCCCAGTCAGCTTACCTCTAAAGGCCTTGAGGTTTTAACAGCTTCCACCTTGCTTTGTCCGCATGTGCATCTTTCCTTACAGCATGGTGCTCCCTCAGTGCTTAAACGCATGGGCAGAGGGCATTATAAACTCCCAACTTTGCTAGAAAATATACAGCACTTGCGCAAGGCTTGGCCGCTCATGGCTCTAGGGGCAGATATCCTCATGGGCTTTGCCGGAGAAAGGGAAGAAGATGTACAAGCCACCTTGCAGTGTATTGCTGAGCTTGGTTTGACCTATGCGCATGTATTTCCCTATTCCATTCGTCCCGGCACTGCGGCGGAAAAATTCGCAGATCAAGTGCCTCATGCCATGAAATTAGAAAGGGCTGCGCGTGTGCGCGAGCAAGTTCGTTTACAGCAAGAAACTTTTTTACATACATTAGTTCAGCAAGAAAAATTAGCCTTGGTGCTTGATGGTGGTGGTCATGGTGCTCAAGACCCAACGGTAGTGGGCTCCGAGACACAACTCTTCAAAGGTGTAGAAGCACATTATGCTTCCTGCCAAATAACGCTTCCTGTGGCGCAAAGTTCTGGCATTGTATGGGCAAAACCTGTGGGCATCGAAGGGGAAAGCCTCTTGTGCGAGCCCCTCTAGGAAAGTGTTTTGACTAGCTGCCATTCTCTCATTTTTGTTGCAGAAAAGAACACAGCTTTAGCCACTTTTGTGGCGATATTTTCTCTTAAAGAACATGTGTGTTCTTCCGCTTCATATCACGTACATATTTTAACCATTGGTTTAACTCATGAGCAAGAGTGCGCTTTGCAAGCCTTGAGTCATGAGGGATTTACTGTACAAACGTATGCCGTGGATAGTGATAAGGAAGATGCCGATCCTCAAGATATAGCTGGCATTTTAACCTTACAATTGGCTAATATTTTTTGGGAACTTGAGACGGCTCTTTATGTGGATGCTCACGCGCTGATACAAGCAGATGTGCAAGATTTTTTCCAGCTGGATGTACAGTCAGCATATGCGGCCTTGCCAGAGGTCGGCTCCAGTAAGGTGCTATTTTTACATTTAGAAAATATGCGGGGCCATAAAATAGTGGCTGAGCTCATGGCGTGCAATGTGTCCAAGGGCGATTATGCCGGCTATGAGCGTGCGCTATGTTCAGTACTTGGTGAAAAGTGCATCTATCTGTCCACCCATCATGTAAGTTTTGCCTCAGATGAGCAAGGTGTTTGCCATATTTACGAAAATATACAGCAATGTAAGCAAAGCGACGCATGGCAAAGATATGCCCAAAAAGCCCAACAAGAGTATGCGCCCATGTATGCTGTTTTTGTGAGTGAAGCTTAGATAGTGTCGTCAAATTGCGAATTTTTGAGTTTTATCAAGGAAGATGAATGAGCTTTGAGGGAGTGTATAGAGACATACATGACAGAAAAAGTTCGTGAAATCTGACGCAGAGAAAACCCAAAAGGCGCATTTGACGACACTATCTAGGTTTTTTCGCAAATTCCCACACTTGTGAGATATGCCACGGCATCTTCCATGGTGGCGTAAGGTGTTATCATTTTATTACAAAAAATCTTTTGTAAATCACAATGAAAAGTACTGGCATAGCCATGCGCAGCAGCTTCTGCATAAAGCATCTCCACATATTTTTGCCTAAAATACCCCATACGCTCTAGGCACAAATTGCGAATATCTTGTGCCGATGCGCGGCATTGTAGGGCTGCTTCTGTGGCTAAACGTACCCCTTGAGTGGTTGGTTGGCAAAAGTAGGTATAGTCTTTGTGGAAAAAAACATTTCTTCCCCCTTCATTGAGTGTGGATACCACAGGTAAGCCGCAGAGTAGGTATTCGCTGGAGGCAAAACATCCCCCTTCAGAGGCTGAAAGTATTAAACCGCATGCACTGCGTGCGTAATACTCGCGCAATTGCTCCGCAGTGAAATATGTTTTTATGGTTTTACCTTCATATTGTGGTCTGTATAGTTGCGGCATTACTTGCCAAAGAGAAGCGTCATATTCGTAATCTGAATCTTTAGTGGCGTAGGTGATGAGGCAGCAAGAATCTAATTCCGCCGCCAAGTGAATGCGTTTAAAAGGCCGCATGCGTGAGTTGATAATGCCTTGCCAGAGCTTTTCTCTTTCCAAGGGGATATACAGGCGCTCATCTAAAAAGGCATTGTGGGGGCAAAAAATACTGTGCAGGCCGTGTTTACGCAAGAGCACGTCCTCTTCCGGCATATTGGCCAAAAAGACAAAGCGATGTTGCGGGCGTTGCCTCATATAAGCTTTGTAATCTTGTATTAGGCGTTCAAGGCGAGGGCGTAAAAGCACCGTCCAGGAAAGGCTGAGCAGTAAAGTGGTGGGGGCCTGGCTTAGGTTGGGTAAGAGCTGATCAAAGGGGCTTACACCATACTTCCAATCATAACTGTGTAAGATGATGGGGTTTGCCGCTGAGACCACGTGTACGGAAAGAGCCATACTGTTTTAGCGATAAATTTCTACGGTTCCGTCGCTTTTAATATGAATTTGCTTAATGCCTTCAAAGAGAATATTTTCAAAAGTAACCACACTGCCGGCAGGATCTTCTGCCAATACGTTCCATGTGAGATGTGTATCATTCATGGTGATTTTTATGGCTTCCTGTGGGCCAAGGGGGCTTTCAAGTACATTGTAGGCAGTGTCACTGTCCGTTTTCATGAGGCGAAGTGCGTTTAAAGAAAAATCGCAATCATTAAGCACGATGATTTCACGCGCAAAGCTTAGGCCGCTTAGGCAAAGCACAAACATGAGGCTAGCGAGAAAGGTATATATCTTTTTCATGGTGATCACCTAGGGTTAAAGCTTTTTTCAGACACGGGATAAAATTTTCTCACCTTTTAATGAACAAAAATCACTATGGTGTCAAGGTGAGGAATGCAAAAGGGGGAATAGAAGTTATTTCTTGCTAGCTAGAGCTGTTTTTGTTAGGAATGCAACGCTATGTAAGTGAAATTTTCTTAATGACATATTTATCTTGGCGCGCATGTCTGTGTGGGTGCTTTGGCTTGTAATTAAAAGTACCCCCTTGTGAGTAAATTATATGAACTTCGTGACACTTTCCTTTGCATTTTTCTTTGTGCTTGTTTTGGCAATCCATGCCATTTTTCGCAAAGGAACACCTCAATATAAAATACTTTTATTGGGCTTAAGCTGCTTTTTTTATGCCACGGCTGGGCTAAGCTTTTTACCTTTACTCTTTGCGGTGGGCTTGCTCAATTGGTTAACGGCCCATGGTGTTCATAAGTACGCGTCCATACCTAAGTTTGCACAAGGTATTTTGGCCGTGAATGTTAGTATCCATGTGGGCTTACTTATTTTTTATAAATATTATGAGTTTTTTCTCTTACATATGGAGCAAGCGTTACAGGTCGTTGGGGTAGAGCTTGCTTTGTATGATCTCATCGCCAATACGGAATTTCTTTTCCCTGTGGGCTTGTCTTTTTATATATTTCAAGGGCTTTCCTATGCCATAGATCAGTATAGGCAAAAGGAAGCACCGCAATCTCTCCTAAATGTACTGGTTTTTGTATCCTTTTTTCCCACCATTTTGGCAGGGCCCATTTTACGCGCCAAGGATTTTTTCCCGCAATTGCAGGGTGGTGCAATACCTGAATCTACCTTGGTACAAAAGCAATTTTTGCCACAAAATTTACAGCACGTTGAGCAGAAAAAACAAGATATGGTGGTGGGTTTCACCTTCATCTTAAGTGGATTATTTAAAAAGGTTGTTTTGGCTAGTTACTTATCTGAGCATATTGTTCGTGATGTTTTTTTAACACCAGATGCGTATGCTTCCATAACGGTACTCATGGCTGTGTATGCCTATGCCATGCAAATATATTGTGACTTTTCAGGATATTCAGACTTGGCCGTGGGCGTGGCACGTCTTATGGGCTATCGTTTACCGCAAAACTTCAATGCCCCGTATTTGGCTTGCTCATTGCAAGATTTTTGGCGGCGTTGGCATATTACTCTTTCCACGTGGCTGCGAGACTATTTGTACATTCCCTTGGGGGGTAACAAACGTGGCAATAAGACATTGAATTTACTTATCACCATGACCCTTGGTGGTTTGTGGCATGGTGCACATTTACGCTTTCTTATTTGGGGTATCATGCATGGCGTGGGTTTAAGTCTTGTGCATGCTTGGCAAGGTCTATGTAAACTTTTGGGTGTTGCTCAAATGGAAGGTAAGGCTTTGCATGGAATAATGAGTAAGAAAGTTGGCGCGCTTTTAGGTTGGTTTGTGACCTTTCACTTTGTGTGTTTACTGTGGATATTTTTCCGCGCAGACACAGCCGAGCAGGCCCTTTTTATCATGGAAAGAATAGCCCTTTGGGAGAGCACCGGAGAAGGATTTGCTGCCTTGGTACCGCTGGCCATTATTGTTACCATGTGTACGCAATGGTATGGAGCGCGTCTTTTTAAAGCTTTTGTGCATGTGATCTGCGGGCAATGGCTTTTTTTGCAGGTGGCTATTTTTACGGTACTTTGTGCTTTGATACTTAAGCTGGGCCCCGATGGTGTTTTGCCCTTTATTTATTTTCAATTTTAGGGTGTTGCATGAAAAAAATAACCAAAAAAAACGCAGTAAAAAAGCAATCCAAAAAGGCTCGCAAGCTTTCCTCTGCCAAGAAAGACTCTCAAGCGCAAAAGAAGGGAACAGTTGCTCCGCCTTCTCAGGTTGCGCTTACCATTGCTTCTGTTCAAAGTGTTGAGCCTGTTGTTAGTACACAAATAGAGCAAAAAAAAGTAAATCATGTTGCCGAAAAAGCATCATGCGCTTTAATCCCTTCTGCGCCATCAACATCCAATGCGCTGGTATTTTTTTGCTTTTTAGCCATATGTGCTTGTATGCTTATTTTTGAATCGAGGCGTTTCACCACCTATCTTGAGGGAGAGAGTGGGGAATATCCCTTATTGCGCTCAGTAAGTGAAGCCATTGATACTGTGGCAGAACAAAGCGGCATAGGGCCACTCATGCAATGGGTGGGGCAGTGGACGACGAATTTAAGCCAAGAATATATTATAGTTGCCGATAAAAGCTTTCAAGAGCAATGGCAGAGTGCGCAAAATTTCTATGGTTCGCTTTTGGGATTTTCCATGGCGGAACAGCAAAAAAGCATACCTTCTCCCCAAGAAACATCAGTAAAGAACGTAGTAGAACAGCAAACAATTGCCGCGGCACCCACCGAAAGCTCTTCTGAAAAGTCAGATGTAACATCGCCCCAAATTTCTGAAAAGAGTTCAGACTCAGTGGCAGAGAAAAAACAAGAAGAGAGTCTTGAGGCAAAGCAAGCATCTGCGCACTATGCTTACTATGATGCTTCGCGCGTGGTGGCGGCTCCCAGTGCTCAAGGCATAGAAGAGTATCTCACTCATTTGCCGGACTATGGGAAAAAAATAAAAATTTTGCTCATTGGGGATTCCATGATGATGGAAGGCCTTGGGCCTACGCTGCAAAAAGCCTTGCGTAAACGCCATGATGTGGAAGTTGTGCGAGAAGGGCGTTATTCCTCGGGTTTAAGTAAACCAGACTTTTTCAATTGGCCGGAAAATTTAAAAAAGCTACTGGAAAAACATGCACCGGATATGTTGATTATTTCTTTGGGGGCCAATGATACTCAAGATATTATGGTGGGGAAGAAGCGTTTTCGCATTGATACCGATGGCTGGGAAAAAGTGTATGCCATTCGCGTATTGAATTTTTTGGAATTGGCCACCGAAAATAATCGTAAGGTGTTGTGGGTTTCTTTACCCATCATGGGACCCATGCCTTATGGCAATCGTACCAAGCTTATCAATGCCATCACGGCGGATATGAGTGCTTTTTATCCAGCTGTGGCTTACGAAAATATTGAACATTTGCTCACAAAAAATGGAAAGTATACGAGTTTCATTAAAGATAAGGATAATAAAACCATTCGCCTGCGTAGCAAGGATAATATCCACGTGAGCACGGCAGGCGGGCATATTCTTACTCGCCATATATTACCCTATGCCGAAGAGCGCTTAGCACGTATTCGCATGGAGCACGTGCAGAAAAATCCTTTTATTCCCGTGCCTGGTAAAGCTAATACTGTACAATTTAGCTCCACTGCACGGCAAAAAATGACAGAGTATGTGGTATACCTTCCTGCTTCTGAGAAAAGTGATAATGCGCAGGCTTTACCTATATTGTTACAATCCATACAGGAAAAGGATGCTTCATTCTCATCTGTGCAATCACTTATACAGCAGACTTTACAAAGCGATGTTCTTGCGCAATCTGCTGAGAAAAAAGCAGAAGAACGCTTTCCCGTGCTTTATCTACTCCACGGAGCCACAGGCCATGCCAAAGATTGGAATGCGCATATGGGGCAGGAGCTGCAACATATTGCCAATGAGAAAAGGGTGATTATTGTAGCCCCAGAGGCGGAAGAATATGGTTGGTATGTGAATAGTCCCAACGTATCGCATAATCAGTTGGAAACTTTTGTGACGCAAGAACTCATACCTCACGTGGATATGCTTTTTCCCACCAATGGAAAAAGATCGGTGGCTGGACTTTCCATGGGGGGGCATGGCGCTGTAACCTTGGGTTTTAAGCATCCTAAGCTTTTTCAATCGGTGGCTTCTGTGAGCGGTGTTTTAGATATTCGTTTACACAAAAACTCGTGGAAAATTGCAGAACTTTTGGGCGCGTATGAAGAAAATACCGCTTTGTGGAATAAAAACAGTGCCGCGTACCTCATGGAAAAGAGTACATCTGGTAAGAGACCACAGCAAATTCTTATCTCCACGGGATTACAAGATGGCTTAGTGTTAGAAGATAATCAAAAAGCTGTCAGCGTGCTGGAAAAGAAAAAATTGAATTTTGAATATCAAGAGCTTACAGGTGAGCATTCTTGGGTTTTTTGGGCGCAAGAAATGCCACGCCAATTGCGTAAGCAAGCTGATTTTTTACATAAAAAATAATTTAGAGCCATAGGTTCAAGGAAGAAGGAGAAATATATGCCAAAAATTACTATTATAGGTGGTGGCCCCGGAGGGTATACTGCGGCTTTTGCGGCGGCGCGTGCCGGTTGTGAAGTGACACTTATTGAGAAAAAGCGTTTGGGGGGTACTTGTTTAAACACCGGTTGCGTGCCCACAAAAACTCTTAAAGCCACAGCTGATGCCTTGGAAACGGCTCAAAGCTTGTCTTCATATGGCATTACTCTTTCGACACCTAGTGAGGCAGCCGTAGATATGCCCGCAGTGCTTGCGCGCAAAGATAAAGTTATTGCTACGCTCGAAGGCGGTTTAACCAAGGCTTGTGCCAAGCATAAAGTGACTTTTCATAAAGGCGTGGCCCGTATTCTTAGTGCAAAGCAAGTGCAGGTGACCACAGATTCAGAAGAATTCATGGTGGAAAGTGATAGCATTATCATTGCCACCGGTTCCACCATACGTGAGCTTCCAAGTCTTCCTTTTGACGGCACACATATCATTCATAGCGATCATATGTTAGAGCGTAAGAATCTTCCGCAGCATATGGTTGTGGTGGGTGGCGGTGTTGTGGGCTGCGAAATGGCTTTCATTTACCGTGCTTTTGGCGTCAATGTGACCTTGGTGGAAGGGCAGAAGCGTTTACTTCCCATTGCTGGCGTGGATGGAGAAATCAGCACTCTTTTGCAAAGAGAAATGAAGAAAAAACGCATTTCTGTGCATTTAGGTAGCACCTTGGGTGATGTTTGTGTGGAAAATGGTAAGGTGACAGCATGCATTGAGCCCCTTATTCAAGCCGGACAATGCCCTGATCCCCAGTGCAAGATTACTCCCGTTGAGTGTGATGCTGTGCTGGTGACCGTGGGACGTAGCCCTGCCACACAAGAGTTAAACCTAGATGGCGCAGGCGTTGCCACCGATGCACAAGGCTGGGTCACAGTGAATGAGCATTTGCAAACCTCAGTGCCCGGTATTTATGCCATAGGTGATGTGCTTGGGCCGCAATATATTATGTTGGCTCATATGGCAGCAGCGGAAGGCATTCACGCTGTGCGTCATATTTTACAGCAAGGCCAAGATATGGCTCCCATGGATTATACTGTGGTACCCTCTGCCATATTCACTTCACCGGAAGCCGGTTGTGTGGGCTTAAGCGAAGAACAAGCTAAAGAGCAAGGTATTGCCACCAAATGCGCCACGTTCCTCTTGCGTGAACTTGGTAAAGCGCAAGCTTCTGGACATCTTGCCGGCATGATTAAGTTGGTGGCCGAGGCTGAAAGTGGACGACTTTTGGGTGCGCATATGGCAGGAGAGCATACCTCAGATATCATTGCTGAGGCAGCTTTATGCATGCGTATGGGCGGCACGGTTCAAGATATTGCCAACACTATTCACGCACACCCTACCTTGGCTGAGGGCGTGTTTGAAGCGGCAGTGGAATTATTTGAGCCTGAATTTTAGTAGATGAATGAAGGGAGAGGGGATACTGATGCTTAAACATCTTTCCCCTTTTCTTTTCGTAGATGAGAGTATGAGATGCAGCAAAAAACCTTAGATATTCTTTCCTTGGGGCGCGTGGACTATGCGCAGGCTTTAGCTTTTCAAAAAAGGCGCGTGGCTTCACGTATTGAGGGCATTGTGAACGATTCCTTGTTACTGGTGGAGCATCCTGCGGTGATAACTTTGGGGCGCAGGGCACAAGAAAGTGAAGTGCTTATGAATGAAGCACAATTACAAAGCCTTGGGATAGATGTTTTTAAGGTGGAGCGAGGAGGCATGGCCACCTATCATGCTCCTGGGCAATTGGTGGCTTACCCCATTGTGAAATTACCCCGAAAGGGTTTAGCCTTTTTTGTGGAAGCCTTGCTCACAGCCATAGAGAAAACGGTGCAGTCATACGGGCTTGAAACAGAGCGCAGTGTGCGCGGTCCTGGTATTTGGGTACAGGGGGCTAAAATTGCTAGCCTTGGCATTGCTTTGCGCAAGTGGGTTACCTTTCATGGCATGGCTTTAAACATTAATACCGATTTACGCGGTTTTGCCGCCATTAGCCCTTGCGGGAATCCCACCGAGCGCATTACTTCCTTGCAGCAGGAATTGGGGCATGCGCTGGATATGGCAGAAGTGACACAGCGCTTTGTGCAAGCTTTTGCCGCAGAGCTTGATATGCCCATAAGTGTGGAGCCTCCCAAGCGTCGGCCCGCATGGTTACGCTTTACCACCACTGCCGTCAAAGAGGCACGTCCTGTGGCGCAAATGGTGGAACACTTACATTTACACACCGTATGCCAAGAAGCAAAATGCCCCAATAAAAATGAATGCTTTGCCCGTGGCACGTCCACATTTATCATCATGGGTGATGTTTGTACGCGTGCTTGTCGTTACTGTGCTGTGCAAAAGGGTACTCCTTTACCGCTAGATATTACAGAACCACAAAGCGTGGCCTTGGCTGTGCAGCGTTTGGCTTTGCAGCATGCGGTCATTACGTCGGTGACGCGTGACGATTTGCCCGATGGCGGCGCAAGGCATTTTGTGGATACAGTACAAGCCATACGGCAAAAAAATCCTCAAACCAGCATAGAAGTGTTGGTACCTGATTTTCAGGGAAATATGCAACATGTGCACACAGTTTGCGATGCAAAACCGCATATGTTTAATCATAATATAGAAACGGTACAACGACTTTTTCCGAGCATTCGCCCTAGGGCTTCATATGCGGACTCTTTGCAAGTGCTAGCCTATGCGGCAGAGCAGGGGCTTAAGGTAAAATCGGGCGTCATGCTGGGGCTTGGAGAAAGTTGGGATGAAACTCGTGAAACTTTGCAAGATCTCTTCAATCATGGATGCCGTTATTTGACTTTAGGGCAATACATGATGCCTTCGCGCCAGCATGTTCCTGTGGCACGGTACATTGCCCCCGATGAATTTGACCATTGGAAGAGCGTCGCCCTTGATATGGGCTTTGCGGGAGTGGCCTCGGCACCTTTTGTGCGTAGCTCTTACAGGGCAGAAGATATGATGGTATAATACTTTACGAGTTGTTTCGTTAGGAGATTTTCTGGGCTCACAAGGGTATTTGCTTAAATGCAAGAATCGTTGTAGCTTTGTGGGAATGATATGCATTTAGGATAGAGATATGCTTAAAGAAACCTTACATACGGTGCTGTCTTGTCAGTATTTACCGGAAAAAGTACGAGATTTTTTGCCTTGGGACACGGAATATTATGTGAAGGGGGAAGACGGAAAACGTAAGAAAAAGCAAACCCTTCCCATTTGTCGCCATTGCGGCTTGTGCTTAACGGGCGGAACTTGTCCTTTGCTTGAAAAAAAATAATATATAAAAGAGTTTACTTAAGGGTAAGCTCTTTTTTTATTGTTGTACATGTGTTGTTTTTTGAGTTTATTTTCATGGGTAATGTATGCATACTTACTGTGCAAGCTATGTACTAAAGAGGAATGTGCTCTTAAAAATAGTAGGCGAGTACTTAGGGTATTTTTGTGGTGTAAGTGGTCACAGAGTGAATTTTTTGCATAAAATTAATTTTTTTGTATGAAATTTAAATTTCTAAAGACTGAAAATAAAAATTATGAAGATAATTACCTGTAGGGTATAAATATATTATTACAAGTAAAAAAGTATGAATTAGTTCATATTTTTTTTAAGACTACTTGACATAAGAGTCAAAATGGGTCACGGTTTAATTACGCATTTTGATGCGTGTGGTCACTTTTGGATGTAGTGACCCCTATATATAGCAGGTGTGATTAGCACTTGTGGGCTTTTGCCTGAGACTGTCTGTCTCGTCGCTCGGTTTTCCTAAAACTAGCGCCCATATATTCCCCTGATATAACACAGTTCGCTGTGCTTTTTTTGTTTGTCCGCTTTTTGGATAAACTATGGCCGTGTATGCGCCGCTAAAACATAACCAAAGGAAATTATTATGGCTGATATTTTATTACAAAAACCAGAAGCTGGGCAAACTACCACTCTTACTCCTGCTCCAGAAGATCGTTTGGTTTTTGAATTTAACTCTGGTGATGCCTTATTAACTCGCGCTGGTGACAACCTTGTCATGTCTTTTGAAGACGGTTCTAGTCTTACACTGACTGATTTTTATGTGGCGTACACATCAGAGAATATGCCTGAGTTTGTTATTGATGATGCAGTTGTTCCTGGCGAAGCTTTCTTTGCAGCCCTTGGCGATGAGCTCATGCCTGCGGCTGGTCCTGCTGCCGGTCCACAAGGCGGCGGTACTACAGTTGGTACCATTAGCCCTGAGCTTTTAGATGGTGGGCTTGATAGCTTAAGCGGCCGTAGTATAGATGTGGGTAGTCGTGCAGCCGGTGAGGGTATTGGTTCCACATTTGCGACTGATGGTCCTCCTACCATTAATGGCGTCATTGCTTTTGCCGATGCCGGTCCCGATGCTTCTGCTAACGCTCTTGATGTTTTTGAATCTGGCGTTGGTCGAGATGTAAGCGGTGCTCTTTCTCCCAATAGCCCTAACCAGCAATATGGCGGCGATTTTGTAGCTAGCGGACGTATTGACGCCACTGACCCAGAAGGTCTTGGCCTCACATACAGCATTGCTGGCTCAACTCAAGGTGCATTGGGCTCCATAAATATGAACCCTGACACTGGTGAGTTTACCTATACTTTTACTGGTGATGTCGCTTCTGATAGTCTTGCTCAAGGCGAAACACGCCAAGAAATTTTTACAGCTGTTGTGGAAGATCCAGCTGGTAATAGCGACACAGTACAAATTGTTATCACTGTGACCGGTACCAATGACAGACCTCTTTTTGTTATTGAAGATGCTGCGTTAGAAGAATTAGAGAAAATGAGCGTCACAGACACCTTCAACAATCCTCACTTGGAAGATACCCAATCAGCTCCTGACTTTGTTAAGGGCTCCGTTGAGGGTTTTGATGTTGATAACGGTCATGTGCTTGAGTACAGCGTTTCTCATATCAATCCTAACTTGCTTGATAATAAAGCCATCTATGAAGATCTTGAAAAAGTTTTAGAGCAAGTTAAAAACTTTAAAGACGGTGTTGCAGGCTCTCCTGTGGTGGAAGGTCTTGGCGATGTTCTTGCTCAATTTGAAGCCACTGACTTCACAGCATACTTAGAAAAAGTAAGTGAAACCCTTCCTAAAATTGAAAATGCTCTCAACGATGGTTTAGCGAATATTTTAGGCAAAGTGACCGACGCTGCTGATACTTCCGCTGCCATGCAAGAAGTGACAGGCTTCTTACAAGGTGAATTTAGCAAATTAGATGATCTTGTGGGTCATCCCATTAGCGAAGCCATTGTAGGTAAATTTACAGACCTTATGAACAATGAGATTGGTAAATTACCTCAAGAAGCCGATAAGCTTGATGCCATTGTGCAAGGTCTCATGAAGAGCTTGCAAGATATTCTCACCGATTCTTTGGGTGACTTGTTTGATAAATTCCAAGCAGATTTTGACGCTCTTGTGGCTCAAATAGGAGCTTTGGAAGATTTTGCCGATGATCATCCTCTTTCTGACATCATAGCCAATGCCAATGCTGCTGTGGATGGTTTCTTGGGTCAATTACAGGAAGCTGTAGAAAATGCCAAAGACGGTAGCTATGTAGAAGACTCCACTGTGCCAAGCACAGCCACCGTTGCCACTGGTTTGTATGGCAAGTTGGTTCTTGATACTGCTGTTTCTGCTGATTCTGCCGATTCTGGTAACTTCACCTACACCTTGTATACTGAAGCTGAAGCCAAAGCCATGGGCCCTGAATTTGAAGCTGCTTTCTGGGCATTGCAAATGCGTGATGATGGCGAGCAAGCCCTTGATACCGAACATTTCACCATTTATGTGAGAGATGAACATGGCGCATGGGATTATAAAAATATTTCCATTGACGTTATGGGTAAAAACGATGCGCCCGTCATTCATCATGTTAATGACATGATCGTGCAAGAACGTGGTGAAGGTATCATCGTAGACGACAAGTTCCTCCCCAATGCTCCAGACCTTGGTATGCCTGTTGCCGTGGGCCAAGTGGTAGCTTCTGATATTGATGTGGAAGCGCTTACCTTTAGCGTGAAAGGCGCTGATAGCAATACATGGACATCTGTTTCATCCGATAAGGATCTCTTTGATGTTGCCATGGAAAACGATTACGGAACCCTGTACTTAAACAGTCAGACCGGTACCTATATGTTTGAATTGGATAATGCGAAAGCCGATTCACTCAACGAAGGTGAAGATTATAAATTTGATCTTACTTTCACTGTAACTGATAATCAAAAAGACGGTACTTCCTTTGAGACTGATGAGAAAACAGTAACCCTTACCGTTGAAGGCACCAACGATAAACCAGAACTCAGCCTTACACAAAATGAATATAATGTTCATGAGTTCTTAGGTGATGACAACGATGCTGTTACTGGCGATGCTAGAGAGCAAGGCCCCGCTTCTGTTACAGGGCAAGCCACTGTGAAAGATGCAGATGCTGATGGTAAGGAAGGCGAAACTCAAGAGCTGAGCATTGCTTATGATTTGCCAAAATTCTCTGACATAGCAGATATCTTTAATCTTGATGGCACTGTTGCTGGTAAGCTTGATGGCCTTGTGGATATTACACAAGATGTTTATGAAGCTTTTGCGGCTAAGATGCCTAAATCTGCTGAAGCACCAGCAGAACTTAACGGTCTTTATGGTTCCTTGTCCATAACTGCTAGCGGTGAGTACACCTATACCCTTTACACTTGGGAGCAAGCTGTGGAGCTTGGCCCTGTCACCATGGCTGCTTATGTGGCCCTGCAAAGACGCGATGAAGGCGATGAAGCTCTGCCCACCGAAAACTTCACTGTATATGTGAAAGACAGTGAAGGCGCTTGGGATAGCCAAGATCTTAGCTTTAACGTCATGGGTACCAATGATGGCCCTGTGATAAAGGGAGATTTTACGGCAGATGTAACTGAAGCTGGTGTGGGTTCGTCTTTAAGCGATGACATGATAGATGGCATCATTGAGTCGACCATTGGTCAGATCACCACCGGTAATGACACTGTCAACGACTTGTTAAAGCTTTTAGGTGTGGATTTAGAAAAGTTCACCCTCGATTTAGAAACGAGTTTGAAAGAAAGTCTTGATGGCAAATTCGGCACTTTAAGTGATGCCAATGCGCTTCCCAATGCAGATGTGACTGGTAAAGATACAGCAAAGGGTACCATAACTGTGACCGACGATGACTCCAGTTCTTTTGGATCTAGTCCTCTCGTTCTCTTAGATGGTGCTAAGCCAGAATTTAAAGCTGATGTTTTGTTCGGTAAGCTTACAGCCAGCGTGCTTAATGGCGAACTTTCCATTGACCCTACTGCATTAGGTAGCATTGTTGACGTACTAAAGGATTTTGCTGATCTGCCTAAAATTCTTGAAGGTGGAGTAAGCGTTGATGAAATCCGCGACCTCTTGCAAAGTGCATCTGGGTTATCAAATATTGTTGATATCTTTGACAATGGCTTTGATATTTCCGTGCTCATTGACAGTATTAAGGAATCTTTTGAATACACCCAAGAAGGCGAGTACGGCACCTTAACGTTAACTCCCGATGTTGCGTCTGGTAGTTACACATATACGTATGAACTTAATAATGACGATGAAGACACACAAGGTCTTGGTGAAAAAGAGGTTGGTCAAGACAGCTTCACCGTGAAGAGCTATGACATTTATGGCAATGAAACAACACAAGAAATTACCATAGAAGTTGAAGGTAAGAATGATAGACCCATATTATCTTTAAACGATGGGCCCATAGTTCTCACGGAAAATGACGAACATAGCTATACCGTAAAGGGAACTGCCACTGCTGACGACGCAGATACCACCGCAGAGCTTAAATACTTTGTAAGTGCCGCTGCACCCACCATTGATGATTTTGCAAAAACTTTGCAAGGTATTTTGGGAGAAAGTAACGCTCCCAATGCTCCTTCCATTGCAGAAGCACTTGGCGATCAAATTTCTGCATGGCTTACGGCGGAAGTGGCACTTGGGGCAGCTAAAGGCCTTGAAGAAGCTGCCAAAGTTACAGCAGATCTTACCGATGCTGTTGCCTTGCGCGCTACTGCAGATTCTTTGCAAGAACAGTATGATAATGCTTCAAGGTGGCAGCAAGCGGCATTATGGGTTCCGTTACAAACTGCTAAAGGAGCCGCTTCTCTTGCCGAAGCTGCCGATCTAGCTTATGCCAATGCTCAAGCTGCAACAGCTAAGGCAGAAGAAGCTCGCGATGACGTTGTTGATGGTTTTGACAATATAGGCGAGAGCGGTTTCTCCCTCGACAGCATCAAAGAATATCTCGATAAAGATGGTGATGGCCAGCTTGATGCTGAGTTTATCAATGCAGCTGGTGCTCCTGAATTGTCTTTGCCTGGTAATGTTTCATCCAATCTTGTTACACGCGAAGTTGATGGAGAAAATCAAACCTTTGATGTGCAAGAAGGTAAGTACGGTACGCTTGAAATCAACGTGAATACTGGTGAATATACATATGTTGTAGATCCAAAATTCAACGATGACATCCAAGCTCTTGGTGAAGGTGAAAAGTTTGAAGAAAGCTTTGTCATCTACGTGAAAGATGACAAAGACGCTTGGGACAGTAAGGAAATCACCGTGACCATTAACGGCACAGATGATGTACCTCAAATAACAGAAGAAAGTGCCACTCTTGTTGTGGACGAATCCTACTTGGCTTCTGGCACCTTGGACGGTGAAACTCCTGCAGCTGGTGAAGCAGGTAATGTTGCCAAGGGTACAGTGGAGTTTACCTCTGCAGAAGATATGGATCAAGGTACTATCACCTTTGGTGATAAGGAATCTAAGGAATTTAAGGAATTTGCCGTAACGAAAAATGCCGATGGTTCTTTAACGCTTACAAATAAAGATGGATTTGAAGTAAGCTCTCCTGATTATGGCTTTATCACTGTTGATCCTAAGGTCACTTATGATGCAGCTTCGAAAACATACACGCTTAACTATACCTACACGCAAGATACAGTCTTTGAGCACGGTACAACTGCCGATAACGATGATGTGGCAGCGGATGCTGACTCCTTCACTATCGTCATTCAAGACGGTAAGCCCGGTAGTGCAGCGTTGGATACATATACTGTAAAGGTTAATATTGAAGATGACGCACCAATCGTCTCCCTTGATGAGGGCGCAATCATTAAAGCTGGTACTGTGCACACTGGCACATGGTCTGTGGATTTAGGTGCAGACGGTGGTGCATACCAAATTCGCATTGATGGTGGTAAAAACTTAGACGCCGTAACATTTGACAATGGTAAATATGTTAAAGACGTTCCAGGCCTTGGAAAACTCACCATTATGGATGATGGTACGTACACCTTTGACAGCAATAACAAAACGCAAGGTGAAGACTTTAGCTTTACCTTATCTGCCACGGACGGCGATGGAGACGTAGTCAGCGACACCGTTACCATCAGCATGCTTTCCAAGCTTGTTGTGGATACAACGTCCAGCGCAGTTATTGTCATTGATGCTTCTTCTGGTGATTTAAGCGCCGTAGAAAGCGCCATTAAGCAAGCAGGTAATGCGCAAGTGGTGCTCTTTGGTAGCCAAAGCGATATCGATACATTTGATATGAGCGCATTAGGTGACTATGATGTTAAATTTGCAGGAAGCTCTTCTGACCTTGCCGGTGCTTTAACAGCAGCCAACGGTATTGTTGATAATCTTGCTGCTGCCAGCTCCCAGCCTGTGAATGTAGTGGTGGCTTGCAATGGCGAACAACCTATTGAAGTTGCCAATATGCCAAACACAGTGAAGTTTGGTGATGTGCCTCAAGATGGTCATTCCAATGTGTTCACTGAAATTCTTTTTGATATCAGTGATAAGCAACCTGGCGATACTTGGACATCTAAGGGTGTGGTAGCAAATATTCTTGGTGATAATGCAACAAAGTCTGAATATGTACTCACCCTTGGTGTAGATAGTAAGGGCAATCTCTTTGTAACTGCCACTGTTGTGGGTGGTAGTAAGACCGTGAGCACTTCACAATTTAGTGACAAAATGCTTGAATCTTTTGATTCTGTTTCCATGATAAAGTGGCCAGGTTTTGATTATGCCTCCGCTGAAGAACAGGCAAGACTTGCAGCACAAGAAGCTGCTGAAAAAGCTCTTAAAGACTTAAATAAAGATGTGAAGGATGCAGGCGGAGAGCTTGTGGTCGTTGGTGACCACTCCTTAGATCTTCCCAAGAAAGTTTCCACTGACGTTAATGATCTTGAAGAAACCATTGATGGAAGCAAAGTGGGCGACATCTTAGTTGGTGGCATGACCACGGAAGACTTGCAAGCTGTAACCGGCCAAACCGACGAAGAAGAGATCATCAGAACACTACAAAAAGATCCAGAATGGCTCAGCCAACAAGTTCTTAGTGCTTACGATGACGGCGGTGATGACATTATTAACGCCGGTAAGGGTAACGATATTGCCTATGGCGGTGCAGGTGATGACACCATCTATGGCGGTAAGGGTGCTGACACCCTCTTTGGCGGCGAAGGTGATGACTCCATCTATGGCGGTAAGGGCGCTGATTCCATTTATGGTGGTGCAGGTGCTGACCTTCTAGATGGCGGCACTGGCGATGATATCTTCTTTGCTGATGTTAATGACACCGTTTTAGGTGGCGATGGCAATGACCTTATCATCATGCCTGGTTTTGATAGCGTGAACATAGATGACGTGCTTTCCGTCGATGGTGGCGATGGCATTGATATCTTGCTCTCCGGTGTAACAAGCCTTGAGGGTGCTAAACACCTTATCGATAGCGGTAAAATTTCCAATGTGGAAATCATGATGTTTGGTAAAGACGGCGCCGATGCCGATGCCATAGAAGCAGCCAAAGCCTTGCAAGAGCAATTGCAAGGTAAGGATGAAAACACTAAACTTACTGATACTGACCTTACAGGTTGGACCAATAAGGGTAGCAGCGTAGACGGTTACACCCAATTCGAAAGCGAAGACGACAAGATGACCATTCTCATCCAATCTAGCTTGATTAACGCATAATTGCCTAATTAACTCTAAATATAAGCCCTACCATGTTTGTGCATGGTAGGGCTTTTTTCTGTTGCACATCATGGGAGAAACTATGACAGACGGTATGGTCAAGGTTTTGTTTTTTTGCTATGGTTATACATACCTTGATAGGCTTTTTTGCAAAAGAGTGTCAGCATAACACTGTAGGCTTTTGAGCAGTTTGTAGAAAATGATGGGTAAGCATTTTATAAGAAATGTTTTTTAATAAGACGGGGGACGATATGCATAAGGATCAATATAAGGAAATTTTGAAATACTATCTAGTGAGTTTGTTCATTCTTTCTTGTGCGTTATATTCCGTATATCCGCATGGGGCATATGCCTTCAGTGAAGTGGAGTCTGTAACAACTTTTCGCTCGGACCAGAAATCTCTCTCTCTACCATTACTTGCTGTGTATGTGGCCGCTGATACTCAGCAAGACACTACACATGTGAATGAGGCTTTGAAACCTTTATTAAATACTACGCTTGTTATGGTCGAAAATCAAAGTCAGGCTCAGATGACAATGGCTTTCTTGTCAAATAATACGGTGCTGTGCACGAGTATGGTCGATTCATCTTTCCAAAAGCGTTTTACTCTGCCTCAGGAGAAGGAGCTTTTACAGCAAAGTATGGTGGCCTATGCCCAAAGTCTTGGTGTTCGTTCTTTACAAGGCGGTGCTATATTCGAAGATGTTGTATGGAGGGTGCAAATGTGGGTGCCTGCACATGTTGGTGAAAACGGTGTGCAAAATATTCATGGTGAACTTTGGAAACCGTTGAAAGATGTTGTAACCAAAGAAAAGAGTGTTACGGCTAGTTATCAAGGCAGAACTTTGCTCTCTTTTTCTTTTATGAATAATTCCTCAGAAAACTTTTATGCTTATTTACTTAATGCAACCAATACAGGGCAAATTATCCCTATACTTGCGCCGGATACCTTGAGTAATGCACAAAATACACTTCTTATGCAAAAAAAACATATGGTTGAAGATGTTTATCTGGAACTTGGAGCCCCTGAGGAACAGGTGTTATTTATTCTTTCCCGCGAACCATTGGCATTGAATCATTGGCAACAAGAAAATTTTGATGGCATTATGCAAAACTTTTTGCAAGCCACAACCTCTCCTTCGGCAGAAAATTGGTCTAGTAGAAAACTTATATATATACAAAAATAAGTGTGTGACCGTATGTCTCAGTATCAAAACACTTTTGATATTTTTATTAGCTATTCGCGCGTAGACAATGCAGATGCCAGCGTACAGCAGTTCACTGCCTTACTTCACAAACTGTATGAGGAGGTATACTCCTCAAAACTTACTATTTTTTTTGATATAAGAGATATTGAATATGGCGAAAATTGGGAAAGACGCTTACATAACAGTCTGAAAAATGCGCACCTTATGCTTGCCTTTGTTTCAGAAAATTATATTGCATCTGAATGGTGCCGTAAAGAATGGCGTGTGTGGTGTGAGGTGGAGCGTAGTCGCGGCTGGCTTAGCTCTATGCTCTTTCCTGTATATCATACATATGTGGAAAATGCGTGGCAACGCGTTCAAGATTTTGAGTTTAAAAAGAATATTTTTAATAAAAATAGTATATTATATGATGAAGAAACGGGTGACGCAGTACGGTCAGACCAAGATGCTTGTCTTGCAGATCTTTTTTCACGCCAGCTTGTGGATATAACGACTTGGTCTGCCTTGGATGATCATGAAAAACGTACGCAGATTCTTAGTTTTGTAAAAACATTACATAAGAAAATTCAACAGGCTCAAACTGTTACCGCTGAGTTTGGTCAATTTTTACGCCCCAATATTCACTTTCGTGGACGCATTTATGAATTAAAATCTTTGCGTGCATGTTTTGCTAGGGCGCAAAAAGGTTTAGTACCTATTATTCATGGCATTGCAGGTGAGGGTAAAACCGCTTTTGCCATGGCCTATGGCCATGCTTTTGCTTATGACTATCCTGGAGGCGTTTTCTTTGTGCCATGCTCTGGCATGGAAACATTGAAAGATTGTTTTTATGCGCTTGCAAGCACGCTGAGCTTGCAAATTAATAATATTTTTAATGAAAATTTGGCATTACAGCAAATTTGGCAATGGTTGCAAAACAGACCTGACGGGCGTTGCTTAGTGATTTTTGACCATGTGGATAATACCCAAGTCTTTTTGGAAAAAGACTTAACTTCTCTTATACGTTCAGATGATGCCGTGCACGTACTCATGACGACACGCTGCGCTTGCCATTCTTTGGGAACCACTGCTATTCCTATTCATATGGGAAAGATGCAAGTAATGGATGCATTTGACGTACTTGGCACTTTTCGTTCTTTTTGTCGCGCAGAAGAAGAAGCCGTATTGAAAATTATTGAAAGTCTTGGTGCACACGTATTAAGTTTGCAGCTGGCTGGGGCATTTTTACGAGAAAATGAGGATGTTTCATACGAAGACTTTGCTGCAGAGCTCATGAACGAAGGGGTGCTTAATGTTCTTGAACAAACCACAGATGTGGCAAAGAATATCGATTATTCGGCATTTAAGAGCATAGAAAAGCTGGTTTTGCCTTCCATAGAAAAATGTAGTCCTGAAGAAAAAAGTGCTTTGCAGCTCATTGCCCTGTTGGCTCCAGACAATGTCATAGCTCCATGGATTCAAAACGCTTTAGAAATACTTTATCCTAAAACTATGCGTAAGAAAGGCTTGAAAAATCCTTGGGCGGCCATGGTACGCAAATTCAATGGACTGAGCTTGTGGCAAGAGCACGAAAGTAAAGATATGTACTCCATGCATCGCTTGGTACGTGAGCTTATTCATAAGCATTATATGGAGCCTTCTACGGTTGCCTCTTTGCGTTCACTTCTTTACCTTTTGGCTGTAGAAAAAGCTGATACTTACAAAGATGGAACTGCTTCATGGCCTTTGACTTTTTTTCTTGAGCTATTGCCAACCCTTTCTTTGTGGCGGCATGGTGGAGAAAAGAGCGAAGATTTCTTATGCTTGCTTGAAGTGCTCATGAGTAAAATAGTGCGTGGGACTGGACATGAGATGTGGGGGATAGAGCTTATAAATGCAGTATTGCCTGATATAGCAACGCGTGCTAACTCGCTACATAACCTTGTGCTTACTGCATCACTTTTAGCATGTAGAGGGCAAAGTTTCCTTGCTTGTGGGGATACAGATAAAGCTTTGAGTGATTATGATAAGGCTTTAAGTTTATTAAAAAGTGTTCCGATTGACTCCATGGCTGTTTCTGAAAGGCTTTTACAAAAATGTGTAGAAATATACGACTATGCCGGAGAGGCTCAGCGTGAACAAGGTAATATACAGCGGGCCTTATCATTGCATGAGGCTGCTTTTAGTATTTTGGAAAAGCTTTCTCATAGGGGGGAGGGAAATGTTTTTTCTTTAGAAATGGAAAAATGTTATACATGGGATCATATTGCACGCACGCATCGGAGGCATGGTCGAGACAATTTTATGCAGCAAGCTTTAGAGTTTTACACCTTATCTTTAGAAAAAAGGCAGGGGCTGTGCAAGGAAGAGCCAACTAACCTCCGTTTACTCAGAGATCTTGCCAACTCGCATGACGCAATAGGTGAGCTTTATAGTGGCCAAACGCACGGCCAGGCTGAACAATATTATGCACGAGCCTTGGAAATCCGCTTGGAATTGCACCAAAAAGATCCAGATAATATTCTTTATAAGCGTGATTTAAGTATAGCATACAATCACAGGGGTGATATGCTTTTGCATAGTAAAAATATGGTAGAGGCGGAAGAGTTTTTCCGTAAGGCTTTGCGATTGCGCAAAGATATGTTTGAAAAGGATTTGAATAATTACCAAATAGCCTATGATTATTCCTTTTCTCTACTAAAAGTGGGTGATGTATGTTTAGCCAAAAATGTAGGCGTAGGAGCGGATGACCTGTATATGCAGGTGAAGAAATTATATGAAGATGCAAAGAAAATACGTAAAAATCTTGTGGCCAAATTACCGGGGAAGACGCAATGGTATAGTGGTTTAGCTGGCGCTTGTTATAAATGCGCCGCACTGTATGCGATCATGGGGCAAATAGAGTTTGCGAGAGAAAATTTACTTCTGTCACAAGATATTCTTAAAAATATTATGGACACAATACCAGAATGTAGCCCTCAAAGGGGAGAACTTGAAAACAATGTGCAGGTAATTCAGCAAAAAATGCAAACTTTATAATGTAAAGCAGGAAGGATTTTTATGTATAATAAATATGTATATTTAGTGCTTGTTGTATGTGCTTTATTGATCTTTTCTTGTGTGCCTCCCAAAGCTTTAGCTACTCAAAACGTTCAAGAGTTTTTGGCCTCAGTGCAAAACGACATTCAGCATGGAAAATTTGTTTATGCTAAAAAACAACTTGAGGGGTTTTTAAAAAAACAGCCCAAAGCTTCCTCAAACTCTAGGTTTTTTTTGACGGCGCAAATCATGCTGGGGCACGTGATTACCTTGCAGTATGACATGGAAAGGGCGGAAGATTTTTTTGAAAAAGCTCGTACCACATGGCGTAAAACTTTAAAAGAAGACGATCCTCTGGCTTTGAAATTTGACTATGAGTTTGGTTTACTATTGATGGCACAAAATGATTTTTCAGCTGCGCAGAAAATTTTTGCGAAAACGTACGCCGCTCAAGAAAAGGTCTTGGGCCTAGAGCATGAAGACACGTTAAAAACGCGTATAGCTTTGCTGGATGCCGAACAAGAGCTTGACGCAAAAAAAATGGAAAAGGACCCCTTTGAAGCCTGTATTGCTCAAGTTGAGAATAGCGCTCAGGGTAATAGTTATATTTTGAGCCAAGTCTTGGGTTCTTATGCCCGCTATCTTTATCACAATGACAAAGCCCAAGAAGGGCTTCCGCTGTTGTTGCAACACTACGAAAATACAGTGAAGAAACACGGCAAGGTGAGTTTTCAATCTCTCTCAGCCTCGCAACAATTAACAGATTTTTATTTTAAAATGCAGCATATTGATGCTGCGCAACAAAGAGCCATGGAAGATATTGAAGCCATCATACAGCTTGATGGCCAAGGAAGTGAGCTTTTGGCTGATAAGTATAATGCAATGGGTGCATTTGGTTTGATGCAAGAGGATTTTGTTTTGTCTGTGAATTATTGGCAAAAAGCTCTTGATATGAGTCGAAAGCTTTACGGAAATACCAGCAATAGAACTCTTATTAATATGAACAATTTAGCCTCATCCTTACGGCATTATGGAGATTTTGAGCAGGCTAAAAAGCTCTATCTAGAAGTTGTTACCTTTTCAAATAAAAATGATATAAAAGACAATGATTTATTGTTTTTTATTTATACTGGTCTTTCTCATGTATATATGGGGCAGCAAAAATTTCAAGAAGCGCAAAAAGTTTTGCATGACTTGAAGAAGAAAATGGATTCAATGAAAACTGAACCCTCCATGAAGCTTTATTTACGTGCGAGGCTGGCTGCCACGATCTTAAGTATGGGAAAGGCGAATGAGGCTTATACAGAGCTTAAAGATGTGTATGCACAGCAAGTGAAGCTTTTGGGGAAATACAATGTTCATACCGATGAAACCCTCAATTATTTGCGACAAGCAGCCCTTGGTTCGATTAATTTCATGGAAGGTCAGGACTTAACCCGTTTGCTCATTGGGCAAACATTTTTACAAAGAGGTTTTGCACATCATGACGCAGCTGTGCAATTTTTCAATGTTGCCAGCATAGGTGTGAGTATTTCATCTGAAAGTACAAGACACTTATCATATAATTTGTCCATATTTTATAATAAGGTTGCCATGCTCAGTTTGCGTATGGTGCGCGATACCAATAAAGGTTTGGATAAAGAATTATTAGAAACGTATCAAAAAAGAACAGAAGCCATATACCACTCTACTTTGGAGCTTTTATACAAAACAGGTAGATATCAAGAAGCTTTTATGGTTATTAACCTCATGAAAGAAACGGAATTGGATGATTATTTACTTGAAAAAACAGAACATGTAGATATTATAGAAGATTTGTTTAATTTTGAAGAGCGTAAGTTTATTAAGCAACTTTTAGAAATTGCAGAAAGGTTAGAAGCCTTGGGGGAAAAATTACTGCCCCTCGAAAAAATACGAGCAAGTCTTTCAGCCAGTCAAAAAAAAGAAGCTCTAGCTTTGGATAAGCAAGTAACTACTGTCATACAAAATGATTTAAAAACGTTTTTTGATAATTTGGTACTTTACTATACAAATGAAACCAATGTTCAAAAGCAATTGAATTTTACCGCTAGAAATTTGAATTCTTTAAGAAAAGTTGTGAATAATATTCAGGGCACAGCCATGATTATTTACCCCATTGTTACGGGGGAGTATCTGTATACTTACGTCATTACACCTACAAGAGTAAATGCCTATGCTGTGAAAGCCTCCTCTCAAGATGTCTTGCAATTGGTAACAGAGTTTAGCGGAGTGTTGCAAAATCCTCGTGTTGATGCACGGCCGGCGGCACAAAAAATGTATAATCTTATCATGGATCCCATTGAAAACGAAGTGCAACGGACTAAGCCCAACACTTTACTTTTTTCTTTAGATGGTATTTTGCGTTACATTCCCATGAGCGCTCTATATGATGGTAATCAGTGGCTGGTGGAGAAATATGATATTGTGTATTTCACCGAAGGTGCGCGTGCCTCTTTGCACAAGGGGGAAGCGCAGGCTAATTCCATGGCGGCCTTGGGACTTACGAAAGCTCTTTCAGGTTTTAGCGCTTTACCCGCCGTGGCTGTGGAAATTGATGCCATAGTACAGCAAGGAGCTAATACCGGCATAGTACAGGGTAAGGCTTTTCTGGATGATAAGTTCACCTATGAGAATTTTTCTCATGTGTTACAGGAAAAAACACCTATGATACACATTGCGAGTCACTTTGCCTTTGATGCCATTAACCAGAGGAATTCATTTTTGCTTCTGGGCGATGGTAAAAGACTTACCATGGGGGAACTGTTTAGCCAGCGCAAGGCCATATTGGAACATATAGATTTATTGACCCTCTCTGCGTGTAATACAGGCTCGGGTGTGAAGAGGGGGGATGGACGTGAAATTGAAAGTTTTGGAGCATTGGCGCAGCGCTATGGAGCAAAGAGCGTCATTGCATCTTTATGGCCCGTGGCTGATGCCTCAACGGCCGTGTTTATGCGGGAGTTTTATACAGAAAAAAATATTCACGGCCGACTGAAATCTTCTTCTTTAGCCTCCGTGCAAAGGCAGTTTTTACAGAAAAAAATTACCTCTGATAACTCTGAAACAGCCATGTTAGAACGCGGCAAAGTGATTTCTACTGCTTCAAGTACGCCCCTTAAACCATCTCAGAGTAGGGATTGGTCACATCCGTTTTTTTGGGCACCCTTTATGCTTATGGGCAATTGGTACTAAAGTGTACACGGTAGAACATAAATAATAAGAGGGGTATTATGAATAATAACACTATTATATCCACGTTTAAAACTTTGTGTTTGTGCACACTGTGTTTGTGCTTTTGCCCATATACTATGTTTTTCGCGGTACAAGCCGCTTCGGCGGAAAGTATATATGATCAAGCGTCTCGCTTGGACACACAAAAGCAGTACTCACAGGCTTTGCCATTGTATGAAAGCTTGGCATCGCAAGGCCATGGAGAGGCGCAATATAAAGCGGGTTCTTATTATTATGGAGGGCTTGGTACAAGTAAAGATTTTATCAAGGCTGTCTTTTGGCTTCGTAAAGCCGTAGCACAGGGGCATGCTGATGCCATGGTGGCCCTAGGGAATTGCTATTACAATGGTGAAGGTATCTTCGAAGTGAAGAAAAAGGCCTTGGAATTGTACTTGATGGCGGCAGAGCTTGGTCATGCAAGAGGGCAATTATATACAGCTATTTTATATCAAAATAACGAACTATATATGCGAGATATGACACAAGCTGTTTTTTGGTATCATAAAGCTTCTGAGCAAGGTCTTGATGATGCCACGGTGGCTTTGGGTGAGATTTATTTAGAAAGTGAAGGTGTAAAGAAGGACGAAACAAAGGCTCTTGAATTTTTTACCATGGCGGCAGAGCGCGGCTTTGTAAAGGCGCAAGAAAGGCTGGGGGATTTGTATAAGCCCAAATCAAAACATGAAGTAACTGCCAAGCAAGCCATGGAGCTCTTCTCTAAGCCTTCTAAAACCAGTGACGCTTTCATGGCCATGGCCAAGGAGGAAGCAAAGCGAAGTGGCCTAAGTCTAGAAGAGTATTTTGAAAGCATATTTGCCGAAACTGATGGCATTCCTAATGATTTTGACACATCTGTCATGTGGTATGCTTTGGCGTTAAAACAAGGCAGCGAACATGCAAAAATCATGTTGTCTTCCATGAAGCTGGACTATGGCAAGCGGGATTGGAAGGCTTATGTGGAACGGCAAGCCCAAAAAAAGGTCATCAAACCCGTTGCAATCTTGCCAAAACCCAAGGCACAGAAAACAAAAACTCAGGCACAAGCGCTTTCTCTCACTGTGCAGGCTACAGCACCGGCTCCCAAAAAACCGGGTAAGGCTGTGCTGATACCTACAAATAGCGACTTGCTTGGCCTTACAGCTTTTACTCCAGATCAAAAACTCGATACATGCGTACAGGCCATGGCATTGCATGCCAGTCCTTTGGTGGGCGTGCGCATAGAAAGTATTCGCGGCATGCAGGCCTCATGGAAAAGTAAGGCTGTAAAAAGCAAAGCTCAAGGAGTGCTCTTGATAGAGTACAAGGGGAAAATCCTCAATGCACATGACGCTTCTTTCTCTGTAGATGTTTCAAAAGGAGAGCTATTATCCATATATATACAAGATGTCGGAGCCTTGAAAGATGCGGAAACGCGCATTCGTGTGGTGTTTTTTTATGAGGATGGTTCAAGAAATTATGCAATGCTAGAACGCTAGTTAGTGGATTTTCAAAATACATGAAAGTTCTCAATGTATTGTTTTATGGCGACTTGCTTCAGAAAAAATATGGGCCAATAGGATTTCGGGTCATGTCGATGGTGCGATGTTTTTTCAAGTTTCGTTCTCTATTAGGTTGAGCGAGTGGGAGAGTGGTATTGTTAATATAATTAATATGTTGATAAGGGGGAGTGAATCTGTTGCTATAAAAAACTGCGGTGGTATGTAGTGAATATACGAACATTAACTTCACTTTCGGTTATCTTTCCTTTGATAACTAATAGAACGACCGTCTGGAGTGGAGGGGGATATTATGGCACCGAAATACACCGCAGGCAGTATTGGTGGCACTCTAAAGGGGAAAGTTAAGGTCTTATATTATTTGAAAAATATTTTAGGTGTTTAGTTCTATAAGGTTAATATATTAATTTAAGAATACATTAACCTTATAGAGTTGAATAACTTATATACGTAATATGCGCTCGTTCCTAGTACTTAATATGCACCTTTGGAATACGTTACCTCATAGCTATGCGAATATACTTCAAAGACAATGCCGAAGGGGTCTTCTACATAACACATTCTGTATGGTTTTTCATTGGGGTAATATTCTCGAATGGGCATTCTTTGCTTTCCGCCATGTGCAACAATCTTTGCCACCATACCTTCAATATCAGGGTCTTGTATGCAAAAATGGAACATGCCTGTTTTTATAAATTCAAAAGGTACTCTTTCCTTATCATTTTGTTTAAACTCAAAAAGTTCAATGCCAATTCCGTCAGAGGTTACCATATGGGCGATTTTAAAGCTTTCATAGCCTGCGCCAAAAACTTCTTCGCACATGATGCCTATGGCGCTTTCGCTTTCTTCTTTTACTACTGAAGGCTGCATCACAACATACCACCCCATAACTTCTTTATAGAATTCAACGGCTTTTTCTAGATCAGGTACAGATAAACCTATATGTGAAAAAGCTCTTGGGTAGGTGTTTTGGTCAGTGTTTTTTGTATTAAGATTAATCATAATTCTTCTCCTTATTTTTACTGTCTTTATGGTAGCACTTTTTTTAGGTAGTGCAATAAGGTACTTTTTTGTACCTATTCACAGTAAAAGGAAAAGCTTTATTCTTCTATGATGGTAATTTCATTTTTTTGGGCGTAATCACGTGTAAAATCACAAAGATTATCCAGTATAGATTCAATCCCTTTGTACTTTTCTGAAATGAAATATTCTACTCGCGGGGGCAGTTCGTTGTGATCTATTTTCAATAAAATGCCACTTTCTACAAGCTCTTTTAGCTGTGTAATAAGCATTTTATGTGTAATGTCTGAGATTGCTTTTTGCAAAAGCGAAAAACGATTGTCACCGTGTAAAATATGCCATAGTATTCTTAGTTTCCATTTTCCACCAATAATGTCTGCTGTTAAAATAAGTGCACATGTATATTCTTTTTTTATTTTTGCCATATGATTACCTATTGTTTTATTATTTATGTAAGTTATAAATAATTTTTTAGGTTAACTTTAATGCTCTATATTTTCTTTAACGCCATTGGGGTCTCTGCTGTCTTGTTTTGTTGAGCTATTTTCTTTTTGTTTTGACAGTTGTAGTTCAGCACTTAAAGGTGAGGTTTTAGCAATATAATCTTCAAGATTTCTTGCAGGTCGTTGGGAATACGCAGGCGAAAATATAGACCACTAGGGCGATGGAGTAAATAGGAGGGAGCAGAGAAGCGAGAAGTTTTTGAGGGCTCAAAAAAAGTCATGGCTCATATCCTTTGTGTACCAGCGCTGTGTACCAACGCTATGTATAGGAATATAAGCCTTGTAAAATATTCTGTAATTATAGTAGCTTAATGTAAAGCTGGCGGAGAGGGTGGGATTCGAACCCACGTATCGGTTTAACCCGATAACTCGATTTCGAGTCGAGCGCGTTACGGCCGGACTTCGCTACCTCTCCGTCAGGTAAGAGGTAATACTAGCCCTAAGAGTGCCCACGGTCAAGGTAAAAATGAATGTAAAAGGAAAAGTATATACTTTAGGTAGAATGGTAAGAAAAAAACGTCATTTTATTTGCCAAATACACTTTTGCAAGTGTTAAGAAATACACGGAAAAAAAATTTTTTCACAGGGAATGTTTTTTTCTTCCAAGACAAGGCTTGCGCCCTTTGAAACTTTGAGCAATACTACGCCCTTGCTATAAGGGCCTTGCTCTATCTTTTAGATGGGTATGTAATGGTCATATGAACAAAAAACCTTTAGCTTTCGAGCATAAAGACGAATAGTAGTAAAGAGGATAGTTATGAAGAAGATCAATAAAGTAGTATTGGCATATTCTGGCGGGCTGGATACATCCGTTATTTTGAAATGGCTTATTGAAACCTATGGTTGTGAAGTTATCACCATGACTGCAGACCTAGGTCAAAGTGAAGACTTGTCCGGTGTGGAAGAAAAAGCACTCAAAACCGGTGCTTCCAAAGCCTATGTGGAAGACTTGCGTGAAGAATTTGCTCGCGATTATGTATTTCCCATGATGCGTGCTTGCGGTTTATATGAAAGCCGTTACTTGCTCGGAACTGCCATTGCGCGTCCTCTCATTGCTAAACGCCTTGTGGAAATTGCTCGTAAAGAAGGTGCCGACGCTGTGGCTCATGGTGCCACCGGTAAGGGTAATGACCAAGTGCGCTTTGAATTTTCCGTGAATGCTTTGGCTCCGGATTTGCGTGTTATTGCCCCTTGGCGCGAGTGGGACCTCATGTCTCGTACCGTGCTCAATGAATTTGCCGATAAGCATGGTATCCCCATTTCTTCTGAAGCTAAACGCTACAGCATGGATGAAAACATGCTTCATTGCAGCTTTGAAGGTTCTGAACTGGAAGATCCAGGCGCTTTCCCTGATGCTTCTTGTCATCGTCTTTGCGTACCCGTAGAAGAAGCTCCTGACACCCCTGAAATCATCACCATTGATTTTGAACGTGGTAACCCCGTGGCTTTAAATGGCGAAACCATGTCTCCTGCCACCATCATTAAGCATTTGAATGTCTTAGGTGCCAAGCATGGTATCGGTCGCCTTGATATGGTGGAAAACCGCGTTGTGGGCATGAAGTGCCGTGGCGTTTACGAAACCCCTGGTGGCACCATTTTATATACAGCACATCGTGACATGGAAGGCTTGTGCCTTGACCGCGAAGTTTTAGCTACGCGCGATCTTTTAGTACCTCGCTATTCCACCACCATTTACGATGGTTTCTGGTTTGCTCCTGAGCGCGAAGTTATGCAAGCTCTTATGGATAAAGCACAAGAATACGTCACCGGTTCAGTGACCTTAAAACTTTATAAAGGTAATGCATGGCCCATGAGCCGTACATCTCCTTACAGCTTGTTCTCTCATGATCTTGCCACCTTTGAAGAAGCCGATGAAGCCAGTTATGACCATAAGGACGCTGCAGGCTTTATTCGTCTTGATGGCTTGCGCTTGCGTACCATTGCCGGCATGAAGCAAAAGATGAACTTAAAATAATTCGTATAATAGAATAACGTTGGAAGAAGAGATATTTATGTCTAAAAATACATCTTGGGGCGGTCGTTTTAGTAAGGGGCCAGAAGAGGCAGTGGCAGAGTATACCGAATCTTGTTCTTATGATCAGGCTTTGTATGCCCATGATATTGCTGGCTCTAAAGCCCACGCACGCATGCTAGGCCGTCAAGGCATTATAAGCACGCAAGAAGCTGAAACCCTCGTACAAGGCCTTGATACTGTGCAAGCAGAAATCGAAGCCGGGGACTTTATGTGGAAAACGGCTCTTGAAGATGTACACATGAATATTGAATCTCGTCTGACAGAAATAGTGGGAGACGTGGGCAAGAAGTTGCATACTGGTCGTAGTCGTAATGATCAGGTGGGCCTTGCCTTTCGTCTCTTTGTTTCCGATAGCATGCGTGAGTGGCAACGCTTAACGCGTGAACTTGTGGCCGTTTTTGTACAGCGCGCTAAAGAGCATCAAGACAGCATTTTACCGGGATATACCCACTTGCAACCGGCTCAGCCCGTAAGTCTTGCTCAGCACATGCTTGCTTATGCATGGATGTTCACGCGCGATAGTGCGCGTATGCAAGAGTGTGAAGGGCGCGTGCGTATATCTCCTTTAGGTGCGGCGGCTCTTGCCGGAACCACCTATGATTTAGATCCGCACTCTGTGGCGGAAGAATTGCAAATGTACGGCGTATTTCATAATTCCATGGACGCTGTGGCCGATAGAGATTTCTTGGCCGAAGCCTTGTTTACGGCTTCGTGCACCATGATGCATTTATCACGCTTTTGCGAAGAAATCTTATTGTGGGCCAATCCGGCTTTTGGCTTCATTAAGTTGCCCGATGGTTATGCCACCGGTTCGTCCATCATGCCTCAAAAGAAAAATCCCGATGTGGCTGAACTTATGCGCGGCAAAGTAGGGCGCGTGTATGGCAGTTTAACGGCCATGCTTACCACCCTGAAGGGACTTCCGCTAACGTATAATAGAGATTTACAAGAAGACAAAGAACCCTTCTTGGATGCCGATAAAACTTTGCGTGCTTCTCTTGCTTTAATGGCTGGTATGCTGGAAGCCATCACTTTCCGTACGGATCGCATGTATGCTGCTTGTAAAGCTGGATTTTTAAATGCCACTGAGTTGGCTGACTATTTGGTTGGCAAGGGTATTCCCTTCCGCGAAGCGCATCATATCACAGGTGCCGCCGTGGCTTTGGCAGAGCAAGCAGGTAAGGGATTGGAAGATTTAGAACTGGCTGAATTGCAAAATATTTGTCCCCAAATTGAGGCGGATGTTTTTGCTGTGCTTGATTACAGAGCCGCTGTGGAGCGTCGTAATACGCCGGGGGGCACCGGTCCTAAATCTGTGCAAAAGCAGCTTATTGATATACAAACATGGTTAGAATCTCAGTAGAGTGACGCTGACCATAGCAATAACTTGTAAAATGAGAGAGTTTGTTCTGCTAACATAGCCTATGTTACAAAAAAAAGTGCTTTGGCAATGTTTACGCCGATCTTGGAGTGTGGGGGCGGCCATGTCTGCACGTCATATGCAACGTGTGGGCTTTTTGTATGCCCTTCACCCAGCTCTGGCTCATTTATATCCTCACGCGCAAGCTTTACAAGAGGCAAAGAAGCGCTATGTAAGCAATGTGCGCACCCATTGTGTCATGGCCCCCCTCTTGGTGGGCGTGTTCATTGCTTTGGAGGCGCGCGTAGCACGTAAAGAATTTCCTGCCGAGGGTATTCAAGGGCTACTGAACACAACGGCCACAACTTTATCTGCCATTGGAGATTCTTTTTTCAGCGGAACTTTATTGGTGTTGTGGGCTTTGGGATGTTTTCTTTGTTTTTTACTGGGCATGCCTCCTTCTTTTTTGGAGAATATGGTTCACGGTAATGCTTTACCTCTTGCCACTTTCTCCATGCTTTTTCCGGCGCTGTTCTGGACAGGCTTTTTGCTTGCTCTGGTGGGTGCCTTCCGTGTATATATGTTTTTCATAGGCGTAAAGCATGGTTTGTCTGCTTTGCGTATTTTGCGTAGCTTTGACCTCATAAATTGGGCCGAGCGCATGAAGCTTTGTAATGCCATGTTGCTTAGTGCTATTTTTTGGAAAATAACCGACGGCAAAGAGCTCTTTTTTTGGGGAAATGAGATTTGGGGCATTCTTTGTATGCTCATGGCTGTGCTGTTGGTACAAAGGGCTCATGTGCCAAGGCTTATTCTCGTGTCACTACTTTTTGTATTTTCGTTTATGCAAAGTTTAAGCATTTTGGCACAATAGTATACAATACTGCTGGAGGGAAAGTCGGTGGGGGCTTTTGCATTTGAACACACGAAACATGGCCTTTGTTACGGCATTACCGTACATGCTCCCTTGGGTTTGCATGCAAGGCCGGCTGCGCTGCTGGCGCAAGAAGCACAAATTTTTCGTGCTTCTTTGGCTGTGGAATGTGGAAAAAAACGAGCCGATGCCAAAAGCATTTTGGACTTGCTCACCCTTGGGGCCGTTTCGGGAAGTGAGCTTTTTTTCTACGCCAATGGCGAGGATGCCGAGGCTTGTCTCACTCGCATAGCTGAACTTTTTTCTACAGGGTTTAAGGAATAATTATGGCACGTTCACAACTTTTCGGCACGGCGGTTTCTCCAGGTATTGCCATTGGTAAAATAGTGCGTACGCACCAAGAAGCGCATGTGGAAGAGCGTTTTATTGCTCCAGAAGAAATAGACGGAGAAATAGAAAAATTACGCACGGCCACGGTGCATGTGTATGAAGATTTACGTGCCAGCCAGCAAAATATGCGCGGACAAATGGCTGAGCATAGCAGCATTATACAAACGCATATTATGATCAGCAAAGATCCGCGTCTTTTGGATGATGCTGAAGAATTTGTGCGCACCCAGAGGTTGTGTGCGCCATGGGCTTTACAAAAAGCCATTGATGCTTTGTGTATGGCTTTTTTAGATATTGATGACCCCTATTTGCAAGAAAGAGCTTTGGACTTGCGCGCAGTGGGCTTGCGCTTGCAATGTCGCCTTGCCGGAAAAGAATACGTGCCGCTGGTGGGAGATTCACCGCGTGTGCATATGGCAGAAGATTTATCCCCTGTGGACACGCTTGATTTGCCCGCTGAACGTATTTTAGCCTTGGTCATGGCTGAGGGCGGCGTCACTTCGCATACGGCCATTTTGGCGCGTTCTTTGCGCATTCCTGCGGTGATGGGTGTGACGGGTATCTTGGAAATTGCCAAAGAAGGCGATCTTGTCATTGTGGATGCTTTGCAAGGTTGCGTTTATATAGATCCCGATGAGCAAGAGCTTGAGCTTTACCACCAAAAACGTGCGGATTATTTGGCATGGGTGGAAAATGTACGCCAAAGTGGGCATTTGGCGGCTGAAACGCGTGATGCCGTACGCGTCATGGTGCAGGCTAATCTTGAACAAGCCGCTGAAGTGGATAGCATTGCAGATCATGGTGCTGAAGGTGTGGGCTTATATCGTACAGAATTTGCCTATTTACGTGGCAGAAAGCTGCCCACGGAAGAGCAACTGTATAAAGAATATGCTGAAGTGGTACAAAAGCTTGCGCCGCAAAGAGTGATTTTCCGCGTATTGGACGTGGGTGCCGATAAAATGCTGGATATGCAAACAAGCCTTAAGGAAGCTAATCCTGCCTTGGGTTTAAGAGGCATTCGTTTTTGTTTGCGACATCAAGGCCTTTTACGCACACAATTTCGTGCCTTGTACCGTGCAGCCTTGCATGGCAATATGGCCATTATGCTTCCCATGATTTCTTGTATGGAAGAAGTGCACACGGTGAAGCATATCCTTGAAGAAGTACGTCAAGATCTAAAAGCGCAGGGCATAGATCATGCCGAATATCTTCCCTTAGGCATCATGATTGAAGTGCCTTCGGCGGTGATGATTGCCGATGCCTTGGCTCGTGAGTGTGATTTCTTTAGTATTGGCACCAACGATCTTGTGCATTACTTACTTGGCATTGACCGTGGCAATAAGCATGTGGCTTATTTACATCAGCCTTTGCATCCGGCGGTGACACGTTCTTTGAAACGAGTTATCGACTGTGCCCATAGAGAGGGCATTAGCGTGGCTGTGTGTGGTGAAATGGCGACAGATCCATATTGTATGGCGGTACTCTTGGGCATGGGCGTGGATATTGTTTCGGCCACGCCGCAATATATTCCGGCCATTAAGCATCTTGTGCGTTCTTTAAATGCAGAGCAATGTTATCAAATGATGCAAACGGTACTTAAAACTTCAGATACGGCGGCTTGTATGCGCATAGTAAGGGAATGTCTTGCGCAAAGTTTATCTGAGGATTACTCTTTTTATTCGACTATGCTTCCCACCAATGGATAATATATGGCAAAGAAAAATTCTCCTGCAACCATCGCTCCCAATAAAAAAGCACGCCATCTGTATGAATTGAGTGATTTTTTGGAAGCAGGTATCAGTCTTACAGGGCCTGAGGTAAAAAGTTTACGCCAAGGGAAAGTAAACTTTATGGATTCTTATGTGGACTTTAAAAATGGCGAAGCCTTCGTGGTGGGTATGCATATTGCCCCATATGACAATGCAGGCTACGTGGTACAAGAACCCACCAGAAATAGAAAATTACTTTTGCATGCGCGTGAAATAAATAGCCTTGCTGCTCAAGTGGAGCAAAAAGGGCTCACCATAGTACCTGTGAAGTTGTACTTTAAACAGGGAAAAATTAAATTAGAAATTGCTGTGGGGCGCGGTAAAAAATTGCATGACCATAGAGAGAGCTTGAAAAGACGCGCCGAAGAAAGAGACGTGGAGCGCACCTTGAGCGGCCGTGATTAGGTATATGTACGGCTCAAAGTAGAAAACTCGAGGCTTATATAAAATTACTTCCCCTGCTGAGATGGGGATGTTGCCAGAAATGACATGCATATGTGTTTCTGGCAATTTTTTTGGAAAAAACTATTTCTACTATGACATACATGGTAGACGCGCGAATGTTTTTCCTTTTTTTATAAAGTTTTCTTGTCATGACGGCAGAAAGATATATTTTTATAGATATAACCTTTTGCCCAAGGAAAGCCATGCCTCATGCTCCTCCTGTTCAGCAAGAATCCTCAATAACATCACCAACTCTTATGTCCATGGCGGCGTCGGAAATTAAAACTGCGTTGGCGCATGGGCATGCAGTACGCCAGTCTTCTTTTTTTCCTCCCTTACAAGCTTTACTGTTATGGCAAAGCTTAAGTTTGTTTTGGTTCTGTGGCTTGTTGCTGCCACAAATACCACTACAAGTTTTCTGTTTTTTATTATTCCTTTTCTTTATGGATGCGCGGTTGCGTCAGAAAAGTAATGCTTTTATGGCTATATGTCTTTTATTATTGGGAGCTTTAGCCTTGACGCAAACTTTACCAAAGCGCCCAGCCCCAGCCGCTTGGACCATGCAAGAGGGGGTGCCTGTATCCGTGCTTTTGGAAGGAGAAGTAGTTAGGGTACGTTCTTTACCGCAAGGGCGTGTGCAAGTCATTTTGCAACATCTTAAGCCCATGGAGCCACATCTTGAACAGCACAAAGCCTTGGAAGGGCTTGCTGTATGGACATGGCAATGGTCGTCAAAATTCATACAAGAAAAAGAATCGCGTGGTCTTTCCTTTCCTTTGCCGGGGCAAAAGGTACGCATTACGGCAAAAGTTCGCACCACGGAGTCATATCGCAATAGATGGGGGAGTGATTTTGGGTTTTACTGGCAAAGCCAAGGCGTTTTTTGGCGTCTATGGACTCGTGATACCATGGGGAATCCGCAAATTCTAGGAAAAGCGCAGTATTGGGCGCAGCTACGGCAAGATGTTATGCATGAATTTGAAAAGACCATGAACAGGGTACGTGAAAAACAAGGGAAGGGTGAAGGAGCTCAAAACAAGTCCATTGAACAACAAGCTCTAGCCTTTTTACCAGCTTTGCTTTTGGGTGAACGCTTTGTCCTGACACATACAACCATGGAAGATATGCAAGCTCTTTCTTTGGTGCATTCTTTAGCATTATCGGGGCAACATCTAGCCTTTGCGGCTTTACTGGCTTGGGCTTTGCTGCAAGTTCTCTCCCATTGTGCACCACAGATATTTTTACGTATATCGCGACAAAAGATATTTGTTATATGTGCCTTACCTTTGGCATTACTTTATTTGTGGCTTGGTAATGCATCTCCTTCGCTTTTGCGTGCTTTTATTATGCTTGTGATGTTTTCAGTGGTTCTTTGGCGATATACAGTGGTGAATCTGGCCACGATACTTTGGGCTACAGTGTGTCTTATAACGCTTTTTGCCCCTTTAATACTATATCATGTGGGTTTGCAATTATCTGTGTTGTGTGTGGGGAGCATTTGCCTTGTGGGACCATTATTGCGCCGTGTAAAATCTATTATTCCTTTGCATAGGAAACAAAGCTTTTGGCAGCGCATGTGGGCGCAAATAAAACGTTTTTTCTTACAGATATTTGTTATTTCTTTGGCCATTCAAGTGGCACTGTTACCGATAATGCTTTTGTATTTTGAACCTAGCGGATTGTGGTTTGTAACAAATCTCATATGGCTTCCTCTTGTGGGTTTTTGGGTGCTGCCTTGGGGAGCTTTGGGATTGCTATTTTCTTGCATAGAGCAATGGAATATGGCTGTTTTTATGGTGCAATTGGCCGCTTTAGCATGCAAAACTTTGCTTCTATTGGCGGAGAGAATGCATAACTTTGGCTTATTGGATTTTACTGCTGTTTTACGTCCACACTGGAGCAGTGTACTTGCTTGGATATCACTCATGCTGGGGTTAGCCTTACTGCCAGGGCGAATATCTTGGCAAAGAGCACGACAAGGAAGAGCAAATATACCTAACAAAATACAATCTTTGTTTTTCTTGGCGGCTTTTTTGTTTTGTATAGGGCCTGTGGTGCGCTATGTGCAGTATAGGAAATTTGAGGTTCGGTTAGAAATGTTTGATGTGGGGCATGGGCAAGCTCTGGCTATTACTATTCCAGGGGGAGCGCGTGTATTGGTCGATGGTGCTGGATCTACCTCTTTTTCATTTGATCCAGGCACACGGCTGGTGTTGCCTAGTCTTGTATATAATAATGCGCCACGCATGTGGGCCATGATAAGTACACACCCCGATGTGGATCATGCACGAGGTTTAGTGCATATGCTTGCACATATGTCGCCTAAGTATTTTTACACCAATGGTAAGGATTTTGGTACCCATGAGCAGAAGCTTTGGAAAAATATAGAGCAAAGAAAGCCTTTACCAGCGCAAAGTTCCTTGTTCACCGGACAGAGCATTGCTTTGCCCATGCATAATTTTGATATGCTACCACCACTTACTTTAGAAGTGCTTTCGCCGCCAGCAAAGGGTTCATTTACCGGTAATGATGCGTCGCTTATTTTGCGCTTAGTACAAGGTGAGGGCGCACAGCGTGTGGGCTTAGCGCTTTTGTGTGGTGATGCAGAGGCATCAGCTTTACAAGCACTTTTGGCATCAGGTAGGGATATCTCTGCCAAGGTGTTGGTGTTACCTCATCATGGTGCTTTGGATGGTCATATGCCGCAATTGTATGATGCCGTAGGGCCTTCCATAGCTTTGGCCAGCACGGGCAGACAAAATGCCTATGGGCATCCTCACGTTTTGGTGCGTAAGACGCTGAAAGAAAAAAATATACCTTTGTATACCACGGCAGAAGGAGGAGCTATAGAAATAATTTTTGATAAAGATGTACACATGCAAAAAATGTTTAGAAATACATCATTGGGTTATTTGCCTTTTTTAAAAAATTACTATAACATGTTCTATCATAATGGTTCTATAAGGGGATGGTCATGGACAGGGACTTTGTGGGCGTGTACTCGCGTAAAGACGCACTGGGCGAAAAAGTCTATTATTTTGCGTGGTCCATAGGCGAATTGTACTCCCTTCAAGTATTAAATGCTTTTTTTCAACCCGCCGCTGAAGTTTCCAAGACCATTGATGCCGACACCTTCGCAGCCATGTTTGTGCATGAACCAGGTATACAAAAATACCCCAAAGGCGAAGCGCACCGTATACTCACTGAAGGAAAGAAGGCTTCTTCCAAGGATGCAGTGGAAGGTACGCTGCGAGAGCTATTCCGTAAGGCTTTGGTACGTATCAAGCGCACGGGATCTGTGGAAAGTTCTTTGCCCATCATACGAAACTTGCTGGAAGTACAAGAAGGTATTACTGAAAAACATAAGCATATGTTTAGCGAGTTTGGCGTGGAACTGCGTAAAAATAAGTGTTATCCCGAAGCCATGGCCTTTGCGCAGCGCACCCTTGTGTTGAGCCAAAATGATGATCATGCACATTTTAATGTGGCACGCATTCTCATTGATATGGGCGATTATGATGAAGCCGAACAGCATCTTTTAACGGCGCAATATATCAACCCCGATAGTCGAATTTATAAAAAATCACTGCAATATATTTCTTTATTACGTTTGCAAAATGACGACTTAAAAGCGAATACCTCGCCCATAAAACTAGAGATGTAAAAATTTCATAGAGCCCTTTTCGTCATCGGAAAGGGTTTTTTTATGAGAAAATCTCATGCCTATGGGGAGTACGACGTATAGTTTTTTGAAACAATGGCATGCTGATAGTAATGTGTTGATACTCTTTAGAATATAAGAAGGATGTGAGCATGAAAGCAACAGAGCATGGTGGAAATCTTTTTACCTTGTCACAAGTGGCGCAGTGTAACCCCAAAGATATTTTAGATTTCAGTGTAAATTTACGACCAGAAGGGCCGCCACACTTTTTACAAGAAGCTTTACTTGGCGTTATGAATAATTTGCACGCCTATCCTTCTCCCCATGCAGAAGAAGCCTGCCTTGCGGCGCAAAAGTGCTATGGGCATGATGCATCATGTTTTGTTTTTGGCAATGGTAGCAATGAGCTGATTCATGCTGTAGCACGCTATTTTGCACTTGAGGGAAGAAAGCAAGCGTATATTATGGAACCTGCCTTTAGTGAATATGCTTTGGCATGTAAAAACGCAGGGTTGGAAGTACACTCTTTGTGGGGCGGAGTGCAAGCTCAGGACCTTGCTGCCTTTAAAGTTCTTTTGGAAAAAATACCTACAAATAGTGTTGTATTTATGGCTAATCCGGCCAATCCATCGGGTATTTTTTATGATAGAGAAACCATGCTTAGCTTTATACAAGCTCGTAGTGATATCGCTTGGATTATAGATGAGGCTTTCATTGAATATGCTGGCGCAGAATCTATATGTTCTCTTGTGACTTTGCCAGCGTTGAATTTTCCACAAAATGTTCTCATTTTACGCTCTCTTACTAAATTTCATGCCATTGCCGGTGTTCGTTTGGGTTTTTTACTTACCACTCAAGCCATGGCGCAAGGTATACGTCTCGTGTTGCCATCGTGGACGGTGAACTGTTTTGCTTTGCAAGCAGCTTTGGTGGTATTGCGCGATGCATCAAGTTTTGCTGAGCAAACACGGCAAGAAAATATCAAAAGACGTGAGCATCTTGTGGCAGAGCTACAAACGATTAAAGGCATAGAAATTTTTCCTTCAGTGGCCAATTATGTGCTTTTTCGTCATAAGGATGCACCACAAAATTTACCTAAAATTTTGCTGAAAAAACACCGCATAGCCATAAGGGATTGTTCCAATTATTATGGTCTTGAAGATAATACATGGTATCGCGTGGCGGTACGTTTTGCGCATGAGCACAAACGGCTAAGTGAGGCGCTGAAAGCCATTTTAGAAGCCTAATGTGAGTACGCTTTACATGAGGTAGAGGTGTTTTTTAGTTTTCACGCTTATAGCGTAAGTGCTCGCCCAGCAATGACGAAGTAAGCCTCTTTGGACTGTGCCACCAAGAGTTGATTGGCAAGTCCAAGGCCATCTTGAAAGGCGCGCTCCAAGGCTGAGGCACCTATACCTCCAAGACCCGTTTCGCCCGAAACAAAAAACCACTGGGCAGGAAACTCTTGGCATAGTGAAAGTATATCGCTTACTTCTTTGTGAACCATGGCTTCGAAAGTTGCCAGTGTTGTGTGGTTTAGTGGGGTGGCGTTATGTTCCGGTAGGGATAAAAGCATATTGCTTACCCAAAGGGTCACGCAGTCAATAAGTATGGTGGGTTTTTCACGTGTTGTTTGTTGAGCTTGTAGCCATGGACGTAAAGTACTGGCAAGATGTAGTGGACACTCTACTGTATCCCATGTGCTAGGGCGTCTTTGCTTATGTATAAGGATGCGCTGTTGCATGGCTTTATCATCGGCATACATTTGCGCAGTGGCCACATAAAGCACTTTTCCCTTGGCAATTTCTTGTACTTTTTGTTCTGCAAGAGTGCTTTTACCACTACGTGTACCGCCGAGGAAAATATAAATGTCTGGAGTTCTTTGTGCTGCTAGCATGGGGTATTCTCCTTAGGCTGGCTGTATTGTGTTAAAAGTTGACACAAGAGGGCATGAGCCGCTTCTTCTGTGGTGACCACATATGTGGCGGCAGCCTGAACATGCGGTGCAATGGCATGCGTCATGCTGGTGGCAATGGCCACATCTGCGCAAAGCATGGCTTGTACATCATTATCGCCATCTCCCATGAATACGACGACATATCCTTGTGCTTGCCATTGCTGTACAAGGGCTTTCTTGTTCAACGTGGAAAGCAAGCTGGCAATGGCATTATTTGCAACACTGGCTGTAGAGCTATGAACTTTACAACCAAGGCGCGGAGTTAATTTTGCAAGCCATACATCAAGGTTACCTGTGGCTATGAGGCATTGCTCTGGGTTTTGCAAAATAAAGTTGTGAATTTTGGCGTACAGCGGAACATTTGCCAAGAGGTGTGCCACCTCATCTACGGGTAAACTCCCTAGAATGCTCAAACGATTTTGCAGACTTTTCTCAAAGGGAATAAGTCCTTGTATGGTTTGTTGGGTAATTTTGGCAATGTCTTTAGTTAAGCCAAAGTGTTGGGCCATGAGTGGAAGCGTCTCTTCCATGGTGAGGGTGCCATCTAGGTCAAAAATGAATTTTATCATGCTGTGTACGTGTGGGCTTATGATAGGGGGAAAAAGTACAATACAAGCCCGCTGCATCCAATCCATACAAATATTGTGAGCCAAAGTAAATGCAGGGCTTTTTGCATATGATGTACGGTGGCAAGCTTGGTTCCTTGCCCTATGGGGGGATAATTCACTGTTTTGCCCGCATAGGCCACAGGTCCGCTCAGTGTGAGGTGTAGAGCACTGGCAAAGGCGGCTTCTGACCATGCAGAGTTGGGGCTGGCATGCGCATAACGATATTTCCAAGCCATATTAAAAAGCGGTGCTTTTTTCGTAAAATGCCAATGCTTTTCTTTATACATGTATTGCAGAAGGTCGGCAAGGCAGATGCAAAATAAGGAAAGGCGTGCGGGAATAAAGTTAAGTGCATCGTCCATGCGCGCCGAAAACGTGCCAAAACGAATATATTTTTCGTTTTTCTTCCCCCATTGGGCATCAAGCACATTGCTGACTCTATGCAATACCACCAAGACCGCGCTCATGTCATAGCCCCAAATAAGCCCCACTGAAGCCCAAAAAAGGCTGGCTAGCACGCCATCTACAAGATTTTCACTGACGCTTTCAATGGCGGCTCGCGCCACACCGTGGGCATCTAGAGCGTGTACATCGCGTCCCACAATCATGGCTACTTTTTGACGAGCCATGTGTAGATTGCCTTGCTGTAAGGGATGGATAATCTGTTGTGTATGCTGTGTTAAGCTTTTAGGCGCCATGCATATGGCAAGGATGAGGGCGCACAGGATAAATTCTGTAATTTCACCGCCGTAAAAAGATGATAAGGTAACGAGAGCCCATGCTCCCACACTAAAAAGTGTAGCCACACAGAGCCATGCTAATCCGCCTCGTAAAAACATGGCGAAGGTATTTTGTCCATGGCGTAGGTGTTTTTCCAGCGCATAAGCAAAATTTCCCATGAGGCATACGGGGTGATATTTTGTGCGCGGATCGCCAATGGCGTAGTCAAGCATGAGAGCGAGTATGAGTAAACCTAGTTCTTGCATGTGAGCCCCATGCTAGCATAAATGCTTTTCATATCACAATGCTGTCTCACAACGTCAGCTAAGCGATCGAGGGCACTTTCTAGATTGTAAGTGCTTTTTTTTCCTTCAAAGGGTGGCATGTTTACATCTTGACGAATATGATCAATGAAGGCGCGCCTGAAAGTGTCATCATCAAAGACACCGTGTAGATATGTGGCATAACGCCTGCCTGTAACATAGCCACAAATACGCTCTTCTTCCGTGGTAAAACCGTCGCCACAGTGTAAAAAGAGTGGCTTGGCAGAAGGACCGTGGGTGGTGAGGCCATGGTGAATTTCATAACCATGAGCATTAATGCCAAGGGGGGTTTGCGCGGAACGTACTTTAATGAGAGTTTTATCCTTGGCAAAGGTTGAATATAAATCCATAAGCCCTAAAGCTTGCACTGTGTTCTGCGTGCTTTCAATGGCATAAGGATCATGGATTTCCTTGCCCAGCATTTGCAAACCGCCACAAATGCCAAAAATCCATTTGTCTTGGGTGGCATGCTCAAGGATTTTTGTAGCAAGGCCGCTTTGGCGTAGTTCTTCAAGATCATGCACCACGGATTTAGAACCAGGGATAATAATGAGGTCGGGAGTACCAAAATCTTCGGCACGAGTAATGGGGCGCACATGTACATCTTCTTCAAACATGAGCGGTGCCACATCGGTGTAGTTGGAGACACGATGAAGCATGATAACACCAACATCTAAGGTGTTTACTTCCTTCTTATGATGCGGCGCCATATTCCACGAAAAGCCCGCCATGTCTTCTTCGGGGATATTGATATCAGTAATATAAGGAATGGTTCCCAGCACAGGGGTTTGTGTTTTTTCTTGCATATAGACGTGTGCGGATTCTAAATAGGAGGCATCTCCGCGAAATCTATTCACTATATACCCCGTGAGCAGGGATTTTTCCTCTTCAGTAAAAGTGTGCCATGTGCCTAAAAACGATGCATATACACCACCTCTGTCTATATCACCCACCAATAACACGGAGGCCTTGGCATGTGCTGCCATGCGCATATTGACGATATCATGCTCTTTTAGATTAATTTCTGCAGGGCTACCGGCGCCCTCCAGCACCATGATGTCATATTCGTGGGCCAAATCGTCATAGGCCTTGGTGACGGTATGCCAAAGGTCTTTTTTCTTGGCAAAATATTCTTTTACACGCATATGCCCTAAGGCTTTTCCCATGACTATCACTTGCGAGCCTGTGTCGGAATGGGGCTTTAATAAAACGGGATTCATGCGCGCATCAGGGTCTATGCGTGCCGCTTGAGCTTGTACAATCTGTGCTCGCCCCATTTCTTCTCCGGTGAGGGTGACGCCTGAGTTCAGCGACATATTTTGTGCCTTAAAGGGGGCGACACTATAGCCATCTTGCTGAAATATACGACAAAAGGCCGCCGCCAAAATGCTTTTACCGGCATTGGAGCTTGTGCCTTGGAGCATAAGTGCTGGTGTTTTATTCTTCATATGATCCAATACCCCAATATAAGTGCACATAGCCTGCTTTAACATTTTTATATACGACACCGAGAGAGTGTGCTTTTCCTTGAATGTCTACGGTGTAAAGAGGAGGATATTCTTGGTGATGTTCAATGTCTGACCAATGAAATTCATGCCCGCGATAGCTATTACGAGACAAGTTAAATGGCGCTTCACAAAGAAGCTGTGCCTGTCTATAGCCCAGTGAACGAATGCCTGTACCCATGGTGGCAGTGGCATGTATGACACCGCACATGCCCCAGCTTTGCGGTGTTGTGTTTGCGTCTTCTTGAGCCTCCACAAGCTGTGTACATAAATACATATAGCCACCGCATTCAGCATAAATTTCGCCATTGTTTTGTGCAAAATCGTAAATACTGTGACGCATGGAGGTATTTTCAGAAAGTTCTTTGGCAAAAACTTCTGGATAGCCTCCTCCCAAGTAAAGGGCATCTATATGGGGCGGAAGGTGAGCATGCTTTAAAGGCGAAAAGGGTACAATCTCGTAGCCTAAACGTTCTAAATGGCGTAAATTTTCATCATAATAAAAACAAAAGGCTTGATCTCTGGCCACGGCAAGTCTTTTTGTGGTGATGCCATTTGCGAGGGGTACGTTCTTTTGTGCAGAAGGGAAGGGTACGCGGCTTACATCTAAAATAGCATCCAAATTACAATGTTTTTCCACGTCATCTGCAAGTGCATCGTACCAGTTTTCGTGAGCCGCCACTTCTTCGGAAGGGACAAGGCCAAGCTGTCTTTCGGGGAGTTTCCAGCTCTCATTGCGCGGCAGGGCACCTAGAAGCGGCGGGAGTGAATAATACTGTAAAGCTTCTTGCAAAATATGCACATGGCGTGGACTACCCACATTATTGGCTATGCACCCCACAATGGTGGCGCCATAATCTTTGGCCTGCGCGCAAAAACCACGCACCAAGGCAGCCACAGAGGATGCCATACCTCTGGCATTAAAGACCAATATGATGGGAATAGAAAGAGCTTTTGCCACATGTAAGGTACTCCCTTCAAGGGAACCCACGCGTTTGCCGTCAAAAAGCCCCATGACGCCTTCGCAAATGCCCATATCTGCCTTGCGTACTTGGTCAGTACCGGTTAGACGATGGGCCCAGAGGCTTTGAACACCGGTTTCCCCCATCATCCATGTATCAATATTGCACGCATCTCGCCCTGTGGCTTGGGTATGAAAGGTGGGGTCAATATAATCCGGCCCGCATTTAAAGCCTTGCACCACAAGTTCTCGTCGCGTGAAGGCGCGCATAAGTCCCATGCTGAGTAGGGTCTTTCCTTCGCCAGAGCGTGGGGCGGCAAGACAAAATCCGTAAAAATCTTTCATGTGCTTCCTGTTTTTCTTAGAGAAAAGAGCTTAATCGTCTTTTTGTAAGTATTTATCCACATAACCGCGGGCTTCATACAAGGTGTTATCTGTAAATACCGTGCGCTGGCTACCAATGATAATAAGTGTGGACATGTCCACCTCTTGCTCGGGAAACTCCCCAAGTTTTCCCACCCATTTTTCTTCTTGGGGGCGTCCGGCATGACGCGCATAGGCACAAAGCACGTCTGTGCCGCGTTGCTCCGTAAAGATTGCCAATGCTTCTGCCAATAAAGCGCGACGCTTTTTGCCGGCAGGATTATAGATGGCCACAGGCAGAGCCGATTGCGCCACGGCCTGTATATTTTGTCGTACTTCTTGGGTGGGAACCAGTAAGTCAGAAAGACTTATTAAGGAAAAACCGTTTTGCAAGGGAGCACCTAAGGATGCGGCGGCAATATTGGCAGCTGTAATGCCGGGTAAAACTTTTATGCATACATGTTTAAAAGCTTCATTGCGGGCTTTAAGTTCAAAAAGCAGACCAGCCATGGCCAAGATACCAGGGTCGCCGGAGCAGACCATGCACACATTTTTGCCCTTGGCAGCTTCGGTAAGTGTATCTGTACAGCGTTGCACTTCGCCCATCATGCCATTTTGAATGATGGCCTTACCCACAATGCGTTCACGAATGAAGTCCACATACTTGGTATAGCCTGAGATAACGTCACATTGGCGCAATGCTTCGTCCACTTCTGGGGTTATTTGCTGCGCAGCGCCGGAACCAAGACCCACCACAACCACCGAGTTTTTTTGTGTTTTTGCGGTGTAACCGTGGCCCATTTTAGCCAAGGCCAAAGTCATGGCAGCAAAGGATGTTTTTTGCACATGAAGGCTGGGAGGAGTCATGGAGCCATATCCGGCACTGAGTAAAGCGGCGGCTTCACATACGGAGGCAGTGCCAATTTTTTCCTGTACCGTGCTGGAAGGATTGGGCACAGGGATGGCATGAAGGGCTTCAGCTCTGTGGAATTCCATGGGGATGTCCCATTTTTCACTGAGGGATAGCAGAGCTTTCTCTTCTGCCTTCACATCACAAGTGGCAAAGCAGGCAATATGCTGTGGTGTGAGGTGGTGTTTTTCTAAAAATGCGTTCACTTCCTGCTCAAACGTAGCCATATCCATATCTTTACGACAGCCCATACCAAGGATGAAGGCTTTGGTGCTGATGGAAAGGCAGGTGATATGCTTCGGGAGGGCTAGAGTGTGATGAAGATACTCTTTTTCCTCATTGTCATGCCAAATCACAGCACGAGAGGAGGTTATTTCTTCAATTTTTGCCACAAAGTGCACATGGTCAAAATCTGCATAATGGGCATCATAAAGATGGCGCGGACCGCAAAAATCTATGTCTTCTTCATGTAGTAGAGCCATGTTGAGTACTTTTATGGCATGGGTGTTGAGAATGCGAGCTTTGTATTGCGCGGCGAGTTCGTCAAAGGCAAGAATGCATTGCCCATCGGTGGCGGTGCTGATGACAGCTTGTCCGCCGGTGATGCGTGCAATGCGTCGACTTAAGCGATTGGCTCCGCCCAAATGACCGGAGGTGAGGCTGATGCAATGGGCGCCGCTTTCAGAACAAGCAATAACAGCAGGGTCGAGGCTTTTATGGTGTAGGAGGGAGGCTACCTTGCGTACGGCAATACCTGTGGCACCCACAAAAATATGCGCTGCAAAATTATTCCATTGATTTTGCAAATTTTTATTAAAATCATGGGAAGCGATGATATGTATGTTTTTAGCGGCTTCAGTAATGGAGGCCTGTTTGTAGGTGGTATAGATGGATGTGGTAAGGCCAAGACCGCTGGCAATTTCCACGGCACGGGCGAGCCCAGCTTGCGTAAATGCGTAAAGGGCGCAGGCACCTTCAAAATGTTCGTTGGGAAGGGTATTTCTATAGCCGTGAGAAAAGGATTTGTCGTAGAGTAAAGAGGCTGTATGCTGTTGGCCCAAGGCTTCGCCCACGAGAATAAGCGCTTGACGGCCAATGCCTGCTTCTTCGCATTTTTGCGCAAGGTCAGCCACGGTGGCGCGAATAATACGTTCATCGGGCCATGAAACACGATATACTAAAGCCGCGGGGGTTTCGGGTTTAACGTCACCTTCTTGTATGAGCTTTTGCATAAGCTCATGAATCTTCCCCACACTTAAGAAAAAGACCAAGGTTGCGCCTGTTTTGGCAAAGGTAGAGGCCTTTTCCTTTTCCGGCATGGGGGTGCGCCCGGGAGTACGGGTAAGTACTACGGATTGACTTACATCGGGGCAGGTGAGCTCTGTACCAAGAGCTGCGGCAGCGGCAAAAACAGAGCTGACGCCGGGTATAATGGTGGCACTCACGCCATGGGCGGCAAGGCCTTTTATCTGCTCGTTGATGGCACCGTACATGGCAGGATCACCTGTGTGTAAGCGCACCACATTTTTACCGGCTTTGGCGGCAGTAGCCATGGTGAGCACTTGCTCTTCCAAATTCATGGCGGCCGTGTCAAAGTGTTCGCTTTGGGCAGGGCAAGAAATCAAATGACCGGGATTAACCAAAGAGCCTGCATAGAGCACTGTATGAGCTTCTTGTAAGGCGCGTAGGCCACGCACGGTTATGAGATCTTCTGCGCCGGGGCCTGCACCCACAAAGATGACTGTGGGCAGTTCTTGCGTTGCCAATGGAGGTGTGTCTGCTATCATAATATTTCTCTAGTCATGTTTTTTTGGGCAAAAGGTGAATATATAAATGGTATTTTGATGTTTGAGGGTGTGGTAAGCACCGGCAATTTTTTGCTCATGCGCCACTTGTATGCTGGAAAGACTGACTCTTTGTTCTTGCGCGCATTGTGCTATGGCGTGATAACTTTCTAAGGTAACGGCACTCACCACCAAAAGTCCTTCTGGGGGCAATAATGCTAGGCTACGCTCAATGATTTGCGCAATGTCTGCACCGCCACCGCCTATGAAAATTCTGTCTGGTTTGAGGTAGCTTTTATGGGGCAGAGAAGTATTTTGTTCAATAACATCTTCTGGTTGGGAAAGTTGGTGTAAAAAGTCCAAAGCATGACCATGATGTGCATGATAATTACTAACGCCCATGCGTGCTTGATTGGCATGTATGTGCGCCATGCGATGTTCTTTTTGTTCTACAGCCAATACATGAAGATGAGGACACAAAGCGGCGGCCTCTAAGCCTATGGAACCACTGCCAGCGCCCAAGTCCCATAAGGTTCCCCAAGCTGGTAAGCGCAAACGAGCTAAAATAACGGCACGTACATCAGAGGCGGTGATAAGATTATTTTCGCGCTCATAATAGCTTTCCGCTAGCCCCAAGGGTAAAAGAGGGGCTGCAGGTATGGTGTCGTGTTGAGGTGCTTTGTCTTGTAAGTAGCCATAGTGGCTAGGGGGAATTACAAGTAACATAGATGTGGCGTGGCAGGTGCGCTTTGCTAATTCTCCCAAAGTATCTATATAAATATGCTCTTCTTCACTGCCAAGGCGTTCAGCCAGAACGGCCAAAGTATTTTTGGCTTGAGGCATAAAGCTTATGAGGGCTTTGGCTATGCTTGAGGCAGGGTATTTGGTTCCCCCATAGGTGAGGGAAAAGGGCTCATTGGCAATGCGGCGCACAGGAATGCGATCTTGCGCATGTACAGAAAAAAGAGCCACATCGCTCCATGGCAGGGCTAATTTGTGAAAGAGTGCTTGAAAAGCCGTTAGATGCGGGTGAAAGGTCATGGCTTCATGTTGACGTAAACTTAGCAAGGTGCCACCTATGCCATTATACAGAGCGTCACCGGAAGCCAATACGATAACTTCCTTCCCTTGGGTGCATAATGCTAAAGCCTCTCTCGCATCCTCTCTCGCTTTGGCGGTGATGCCATGGAGCTGTTGTTCATGAGGCTTTGTATGTGGTGCATAAAGAGAGAGTAGTGTGGGAGATGCAAAAATATGGTCTGCGTTTTTAAGATATTGCACAATATTTTCGTTAACTACGAGCTCAATGCCGCAAGACATGACATGAATATGACCTACTTTGTGCATATGTCCTGCTCCTTATGTAAGAAATAGTCTGGCCCTATGTGGGCTTCTGTTTGAGGTGTGGCGTTGTGTGCTTTTGATGTAATACTTTTTATGGAAGGCAGTATTTTTTTAAGAGAATACTTTTTGTTTTGCGGTACAGCTAGGCTCTTTTCAAACAGGAAAGCACCTTGAAAGTCAAAAAGCACTATACGCAATGTTGTGGCAATGGTGGTAAAGGTCGCCAATTGTTCCAAAGCTTGTTCTGCCAATTGATGTAAAATGTCTAAGCGCGCGTGTTCGGGAATGGAGAGCAAAGCTTCACGAATGGTGACACTGTGAGCAAGAGCTTTATGTAACTGCTTTGCTTGTGGCAAATGTTTTTGCACAGCGGTGCGTATAAGGCTCATGTCTTGTTGTACTTTATGGGCATGGGTGTTTTCAAATCCTGCCGCGTATTTACAAAGCTTGCCCGGCATGCAGGCTATGGAAATTTCTTGCATATTATAAGCGCAGGCATGTTGTATGCTGATGGCAATAAAATCTGCAATGCAGGTAAAAGCTGTGGCAGCTAAGTGCGGAAGGTATTTTTTGGCACCTTTTTGCGTGCGTCCTCCGGTGCAAAAAACCATGCTCTTGCCGCCTTCTTGATGATGTGAGCGTACGCAAATATGTATGGTGGCCACATGGGCATCATGGCTGAAAGGGCGCACAAGTCCCGTACTGCCTAAAATGGAAATCCCCCCCTCAATGCCAAGATGGGCGTTAAGGCTTTGCTTTGCTTTTTTGAGCCCATCCACCACGCCAAAGCACAAAAGCCATACTCCGGCCTGCATGCCATTATCATGCAGATTTTTCATGAGCATTTCAAGCGGGCCTGTATTTATGGCCCACTTACCCTGCTGGCAATCTAAGCCAAGGCGCGTACAAGTGCCCACACCTTCCATGGCGTGTACTATAAGTGTGGCTTTGCCCACATGTAGGATATAATCTTTATTCTGGGCTTCATGAAGCTCAGCCTTACGTATGCGACCGTAAAAAATGGCCTTATGCGTGCAATCTGGATCATCTCCACCGTCTTTTTTCACCGCAAGCATGTTGTGTACTTTTTCTGGGAGAAGTGGAATATGGCGCAAGCGACCGTCTAAAAACTCCACTGGCACGTAAGTACGAGGCGAGGATGTGGGATGATGTTGTTCAAGCCAAGAGGCAAGAGCCACCGCGCACATGCTGGCACCGGTGGAAAATCCCCAGCGTAGGGCTTTTGTTTTTTGCTTTTGTTCTTGTGTCATGTGTAACAGCATCCGTTCATTTTAGGGGCTATTTGAGTTTAAAATACCGGTGAATCGTCGGTAAAATACTCCATAATGGCGTGCAAGGTTGTCACCGCCAAGGCAGAGCCGCCACGTCGCCCTTGTAATACAATTTGCGGCACAGGACAGGATTGTAAAAGTTCCTTTGATTCAACAACATTCACAAATCCCACCGGCATGCCAACAACCAAGGCTGGGCGAACACCTTCTTCTAAAATATAGCGAGCAATACGCGCTAGAGCCAGAGGGGCATTGCCAATGAGCACAATGCCACCGTCCAATATGGGAAGAGCTTTTTCTGCGCTGCATAATGCTCGCGTAGTACCTAATTTTTTAGCGGTGGCGCTGACGTCAGAATCAGCAATATAACAATGTATGTCATCTTTGGTGTAAGCAGGATTAACCACTTGCAAACGCGCCAAGGAAAGACCGGCTTTAATCATGTTGGAATCACAATAAATGGGCGCTTTGCTCAGTAAGGCACTCTTGGCAGAGACTATGGCATCATGCTGAAATATGAGTTCTTTAACAATATGCATATCGGCTGAGGTGTGGATGAGGCGACGCGCCACACGCCACTCTTCCAAAGGCATGTCTTTATGAAAAGTGCATTCTTCTTCAATGGTGCGAAAGCTTTCTGCTTCTATTTCTGCTGCGCTAAGATGCCAACGAATTTGCATGGGGATTCCTTATGAAGTGTGTATATAAAATACTGCGGCACCTGCGCCAAGCAAGGCCACAATAACGCGTGAAAACTGCATGGTAAAGACTATGGTGCATGCTATATTTGGGGGAAAAATAGCAAGACTTGTGGCTAAATTTCTACGCATGCTACGTATGGGATTGCCCACAGCGCTGGCCACGAGCATGGCCAGTAATATTTGAGCATTGGTGATAAGGCCTTCGGCACGTAAATGCGCCGCCACGGCTGAAGATTGAATGAGCCCACCAATTTGCGTAGCCACGATGGAAATGGCTTCAACGGGGAAAAATTTATGTATATTTGCCGGTACAAGCTCATTCCAAAAATCAAAGGTGCCGTTTTTTAAGAGCCACTCAATGCCCAGCATGAGGGGTACGGTAATACAAGCAAGACGAAATACGAGACTTAAGGAGCGCACAAGGGCTTTTTGTATGGTGGTTTTCCAAGGTGTCACTTCAAAGTGCATTTGTTGTGTAAGGGGACTGTGTTCATAGGGCGTGTGGTTATCAAAGCGATACCTGTTCCAAATGAATACTGCTAAGATAACTATAAACCCACCTGAAAATTGTATGGAGAAAAACAAAATACCCGGCATGCCAATGGTTAAAACCACGGGGATAATGACGCGCAACGAATGAGAAATATAGGACAAATAACTATTGGCCATGCCTCCGGCAATGAGTGCTGAGGTGCGTATATGTCCTTCTGTATGGCTGGCGACGAGCATGGTGTTGGCAGCTGCCGTAGAAACTAAAGCCGTAGGCATGGCAAGGCCAACAACCTCTGGTAATCGCGCCAACCGAGTGAGTTTACCCATGAATTTTGCTAAAAATCGATGCCAACAGCGAAGCTCTATGATAGCACCAACAAATGCGGCTATGCTTACAATGGTGAAAAGCCGCGTAAAAGACTGGAGTTTTGTAAGAAATTTTTTCCAGAGAGACTTTTCAGCATTCTTCTTCTTGGTACTCATGGTGGCTGGAGAAGTCTTTGCTTGCGGCTTTTCTACCTCCAAGGGGGGCTGTTGTGTGCTTGGTAAAGGTTGCGCTGCTTTTTGCTGTGCGCCTGTGGTGGGCGTGGGAAGCTGTGCAACATTTTGCGTGGTTTTGGAGCTTGTAGAAGTTGAGGTGCTTCTACTACTTTCCGGCATATATGTCATGAGATAGGCCGAAAAAATAAGCGCTAAGAATAGCCAGATGAGTTGTCCTGGCTTTTTCCACGGAGGCAATTTTGCTTTGTGCCCTTTTCTCATTTTTTCTTCACCATCATAAGCGAATAATATATATCATCGCGTTGTTCAATGAGGTCTAAATCTTGCAGAAGTATTTGATTTTCCATGCCAAGGCATTCGCCATAGGTTACTTCTATATGTTCTTCTTGGCGTAAACGTTGCAATAGGGCAGCGCGGCTACGATAGGTTTTGAGTAAAATGGTGGTGGAATTTTTTGGAAAGGTAAGTGATTCTGCTGTTTCGGCTTTAAAAGAAGGAATGACGCGAAGCATTTCTTTGTCTTCCACCAAGGTTTGCTCAGCTTTTGCAGCCAATGTGGCAAAGGAAGTAATGCCAGGCACCACTTCCACGTCAACTTGGGGAAGAGCTTTTTGGATAATTTTTAAAATATACCCAAATGTGCTATAGGTTAAGGCATCACCAAGGGTGGCAAAAGCGCAATCTTTGCCCTGTTGTAAGCAATCTATGATTTCATGAGCATTTTCTTGCACTTTTGCAATGCGCACAGTGCTATCTCTTGACATACTAAAGGTTTGTAAACGTACTTCCCCTTGAGGTTTAGTAGAATTTACCACATCGAGAGAAATACTAGTACTGGCATTTTTTGAAATAACTGTGAAAATGATATCTGCTTCTTGAAGAACTTCCACAGCACGTAAAGTAAGATATTTAGGGTCGCCAGGGCCAATACTTACGCCAAATAATTTACCAAGTTTCATTGTATACCTTTATAGCGAACATGTCGTAGCATGTATAAGAGTATGAGAGCACTTGCAACCTTATGTTAAGTCTTTTGCTATTTAAACAAGGTTGCAAGTAAAAGATGAGACGCTATCTCTTGGCTGAGCAAACACTACATCATGAGAGAGGTTTTAGTCAGCCTTGACTATGGGAGCAAGGTCTAGATAGGCATCTTTAGCATGGCGTAGGTAAATATCACGAATGCCTTGTAATTGCCCTAACCCCACCACATTTTGACGTACTTCAAAGCCTTCTTTTTTCAAGATGGAAGCCCAAGAGTCTTCTTCAGGTCCCACAAGATCGTTGACGGCATGGTCGCCGGCCACAATCATAAATGGCATGAGCCAGACAGTTTTTACTTTGCTAGCTTTTAAGGTGGCAAGAGTGTGATCGAAAGAAAGGCCACCTTCTACGCAGGCAAGATGTACATTTTTATCGGCTGCAGTGAAGGCATTGGCTGTGGCTAAAAGCACTAAGTCGCCGGGACCATGGTTGTTTCCATGTCCCATAAGCACCACAGCTTCGTGGCTTTTGCGCTCAGCAGGTATGGAGGCGAGAACTACTTTCACAGTGTCATCTAGGTCTCTTTTGGAAACCAGTAGGGGGTCGCCAAGTTTGGCTGAGGTGAAACGAGTGGGGTTATTGATGATATTTCTTACCATCATACGCTCTGTTTCCATAAACTCTGCAGCAGGGGCCACGTGAAAGGATTGCACGGTGAGGTTGGTAACGCCTTTTTGCGCTAAAGCATTAAGGCCTTCCTCTATGGAAAAGACATGCGTGCCTTGTTTTTTAAGTTTTTTACGAATAATTTCTGAAGTGTAAGCCACAACTATGGGGCCTTGCGCGCCATAGGCTTTGTTAAAATCGGTTTCGAGGGCATCCAAGGCTACTTTAGCACTGGGGACGGTTGTGCCAAACATGACCAATAAGATGCCATCTTTGGCTAAAACAGGACTTGCGGTAAAAAGGACGCACGTTAAGAGTAAAAGACAAAAGCGTTTCATGAGGCTCCTTCGACCTAAACATCGTAGGTCTAAAAGTATGCTTTGCATACTTTATATAATATTTTAGGCTGGTTCCCGACTATAATGTTTATAAAACAAAAAACATCTTTACGGTTGCGAGTCAGCGTCGATTTTCACGAACTTCCCAATCAAGTAAAAGCTACACCTAAAATCAGTTACACAGTGTCTTCTAGGGCGTATAAAATATTGCGCACAAAGTAGCAAGTTCTTTTTACATGCTGTCATAATTCATTTTATGTAAAGTACATTTTTAAATTTATATAATAGAATATATATAAATATAAAAAGTAGTGTACGTATATTTCACCTGCGCATGCGATGAGCGTAAAAGTAAAGATTTTAATGCTGGCGTGTTGAAAACGTCCTATAGATAGGTAAGATATGGACGTTTATAAGTAGTTTTATTTGGGATGATATATTAATATACATAATATATTTGATAATATTTGTGTAAAAAATGTTGAATCAACCTCCAAATCTCCCAGAGCCGTGTCCCATGCGATTTACATCGGCATGTTCAAAAGAGTCCAATGTATATAAACGAATTTTATTACTACGCGGAAATTCTCGCTTTAATAAGGTTTTTAATAGTTTTTTTATTTTTTCTGCCGTTAACCCTTCCCATGTTTCTTCGTGAAAGCCACGTTCCACCACAGTGAAGCTGTCATTTCCTGTGCAGATAATAGCAACGGAGCGATTGCGTTTAAACGTTCGCATATCAAGACATTGACCATTTTGCAGTTTATCAAGGCGTTCCATAACTGTGGGGATAATACTTGCTTTATCATTCATTATTTTGTCCAGAAATTAAAAAAGAGTGCCGACAATGGATTTATAAGCTTTTTGAAAAAAATGGAAGAATTGAAACAATCAAGCGTTGCCCCATTAAAAACATTGGGAAAAACGCTTTTTAACTGGAAAGAAGAAGTAGCCAGAATGTTTCGCTTTAGTAAAAATAATGGCATCACAGAAGGCTTTCATCGAAAAATGAAACTTATCCAGCGAAGAGCTTACGGTTTTAAGAACTTTGAAAATTACCGTTTGCGCGTTCGGGTGCTTTGTTGTTAGGGAGAAGAGAGGCTAGAGCTGGAGCTTGTGACATCAATTTACGCTCCTTGAAATGAAAATTTTTAACCGTTAGAAAACACATACCGGGTCTTAGTGCCCCTATCTTTGGTGAAGAACCCACCAGCCTAGCGGGAGGTTTTTTTCCATAAAAAAAGGGACTAGGTTTTGACCTAATCCCTTGTATTTACTTGGTACCGGGAGCGAGACTTGAACTCGCAAGAGGTTGCCCTCGGCGGATTTTGAGTCCGCTGCGTCTACCAATTCCACCATCCCGGCGTCATCACGAAGAGAGTTATGTCACCGTTTGGCAATTTGGTCAAGCGTTTTTTTATAAAAAAATTAAAAAAAGTAAGACTCAAGAAGAGGTTTTTTGTATCTTGTTTAAAATATAGATTTTTTACAAAATACTGCTGCTAAAAATGTTTTTGTGAAAAATATATCTAGTTAATCAATATATTACGCTTTTCAATATGTCTTTTTTATGTTACAAAAACTAATTAGAAAATTTTTGCGATTAAAATTTGGTTTAACTTTTTTTCCCAAGGAAGGTCCCTTTGCAAAAACGATACACCCCTGTTTTAGTCTTTGCAGTTATTCTAGCTTTGGTAGCTGCTGTGGGCTATTTTATGCCAGAACCTGTAAAAGCCGTTCCAGAGCGTATCCTTTTGGATAATGCGGCCGGAAAAGTTGTGTTCAATCATCAAAAGCATCTTGCAGGCGATAATATCCCGTGTGCCAGCTGTCACCATGAAATGATCGTGGAAAAAGAAGCTGTGATTTCGTGTGGAACTTGCCACGGCGTTGCTTACGATGAAACTTTCCGTACCACTCATGCTCAGACCATGAAAGGACCCGATGCATGTGCTACCTGTCACCATATGGAGTTCGCCTCTAAAGTTGATTGGACGCATACGGCGCATGCCGAGGACTATGGTTTGGACTGTACTTCGTGTCACCATGAAGACACAGATATTGAACCTGAACCACAAAACTGTGCCAACTGTCATGAAAGCACTGGTGATGAAGCTATGCCTTCCTTACGCGATGCTGTGCACGTAAAGTGTCAATCTTGCCATGAGGACATGTTTGCCAACGGTATTAAAGACTGTGCATCATGCCATACCACCATCGATAATAGAGATAGGCTGAAAAAAGAAGGTGCTGCTACCTTTAAGCTCAATGAAATGTACGCCGATTGCGCCACATGTCATACAGAAAAGCCAGCGGATCTTATCCCCAATCGCATGGGTGCCTATCATGGTCAGTGTATCACTTGCCATAGTGATGTAGGCAAAGGCCCTTACACTCCAGAACAATGCAGCCAATGCCACACCAAGTGAGTTTAGTATGAAACAACATTTTCAAATACTTAACGACCCTCGTTTTCATCTTGTCTATCATGAGACCAAGCGCTTTGGTGAAGGACATGTGCCAAGCTCCGTACGTTTGAATCGTGAGGGCTTTACTTTGGTAGAGGGCATAAAAAAGAAAACCAAGGTTTATCCAGGAATGCTTTTGGGTGAACATCCATCCATAGAAAAGGGAGATGTGTTTTCTCCCATTCATGGAGAAGTCACCGATGTGAATGAACGTAGCATCATGATTAAATCCACCGACCCCATGGAGGATGCTCCGGAGGTAAGCCCTGTGGACTTACTCAATGGCGGCTTAAGTGGTGAAGCTTTGCGCGAGGCTGTGAAAAAGCTTGGTGTTAATACACGTTCTTTGGGCAGAGAATGTAAAACCCTTATCATTAATGGATTAAATCCAGATCCGGGTGTGACGTGGGCTGAACCCATGCTCACAGCTCACGGGAAAAGCTTTGCCGCCGGCATTACGCTTCTTAAGCGCTTTGCCAAAGCAGAAGAGATTATTTTAGCCATTCCTCATGGCATGCAGTTTAGTTATGAAGGGCTTAAAATTGTGCATGTGGATGCTGATTATCCCAATAGTCTTTCTCAGCTGGTCATCAAAAATGTTACTGGCTTAGAGAATCCTCCCCATGTGGCTTGCGTAAGCTTACATAATGTATGGAGCCTTGGACGCGTGGGGGACACTGGTCTTCCTTTGACGGAAACGGTGCTCACCATAGGTAACTATACCAACTCAGCGAACTTCATTGTAAAAGAAGGTTCAAAAATGGGCGAGCTCTTGGAGCTTGGTGGCATTACCATTCAAGAAGGGGACACTGTGCTTCGTGGTGGCCCTTTACGTGGTGAAAGCTTAGATAGCCTAGAGCGTAGTGTCACCAAGGGAACGCATGGCGTATTTGTGGTGGAAGCTGCCAATGTGCCGAGCATGAAAGGGCATAACCCTTGCGTGAATTGCGGTGCTTGTGTGCTGATTTGTCCTGCACGCCTTACGCCTTCGAATTTGAGCCGCTATTCAGAGTTTGCTCTGTATGATCGATGTGAAAAAGAGCATATATCTGTATGTTTTGACTGTGGTTTGTGTGGTTATGTTTGTGTGGCGCGTCGCCCTGTCTTGCAATATATTCGTCTTGCTAAACATAAGTTACAGCAAGCAAAGGATTTGCAAGAGCTTGAAGAACTTCAAACCACAACTTCTGCCTAATCGGAGGAAATGATGGCAAATACTACTTCTAGTTCAGCATTACTTGCCGTAAGTGCCCCTCCTTTTTGGCATTGCGGTCGTACCATTCAAACGCAAAACTATAATATGCTCTTGGCTCTTTTGCCTGCGGCCGCCATGGCCATATGGCATTGGGGCTTACCTGCAGCACGAGTGATGGCTCTGGCCATGCTCACAGGCATTATAGTGGAAGCTTTGTGTCAAAAAATCATGGAACGTGACATTGCTGTGGATGATTTTTCCGCCGTGCTCACGTCCTTATTGTTTTCCTTTCTCATGCCTGCCGCTGCCCCTTGGTGGCTTGTGGTGGTGGGGGTAACTTTGTGTATTACCCTTGGCAAGATGGCCTTTGGTGGCCTTGGAGCCAACCCCGTCAATAGTGCTTTGGTGGGCTGGGCCTTATTGTATGTGTCTTGGCCTGTGCTCATGGATCCCAATGCCATGCAGCTCAATACGCTTTTTGTGGATCCTCTCGTACAATTAAAATACTTTGGCGTAGACGTGGCTTCGCAAACACCTTGGCTTGACCTTGCCCTCGGTAAACAAATTGGCGCCCTTGGTGCCGCTCAAGGCTTGGCTCTATTCATTGGCGGTTCGTACTTGGCTTTACGCGGCGTTATTCGCTGGGAAATTAGCATTTCCTTTTTCATAGCGGTGGTGGTTACAGCTGCCATCTTCCATAGTATAGCTCCTGAACTGTACGCAGCGCCTTTATTCCATTTACTTACCGGTTCCACCATATTGGGCGGCTTTTTCTTAGCCACAGAAGCGGCTTCTTCTCCCGATAGGCAAATACCCATGATGCTGTATGGTGTGCTTGGTGGTGTGCTGGTTGTTATTATTCGTGTGTATGGCGAGCATACCGACGGTGTAGCTTTTGCCATTTTACTCATTAACTTGCTGACGCCCTTGCTTGATGGCATTAGACCTAAGCCCTTTGGAGGCAAATAATGCGTGATATAGTAAAAATGCTTGTGGTGCTTTCGTGCATATGTGGTATTTCTGGCTTTGGTCTTTCATACCTCAAAATGATTACAGCTGTGCCCATTGAAGAGCAGGTTTTGACCTATGTGCAATCGCCGGCTTTGGAAAGGGTTTTCGCCGATGTGGATAACTCTCCCGTGGCAGACCGTAAAAAGTTTACCCTTGAAGATGGCCGCGAGGTGACAGTATTTCCTGCACGTAAAGGTGGCAAATTAGTGGGTGTGGCCCTTGAAGATAAAGGCAAAGGCTTTGGTGGAGATATCAGCGTCATGGTGGGCATTAACCCTGCCAATGATACCCTTGTGGGTGTGGGCGTGACCACCATGAAGGAAACGCCGGGTATTGGCGACGTGATTCTTGCTCCGCACTTTGTGAATCAATTTACTGGACAGGATATGCACGTAAAGCTGAAAAAAGATGGTGGTACCATTGATGCTGTTTCCGGTGCCACAGTGTCTTCCGCTGGTTCTGTGTTGGCTGTGGCCAATGCTGCCAAAGTATATGCCCAATTGAAAGATCAAATCATCAAGGCTTGGCCCTAGGGAGAACATATGCAACAATTAATGAAAGAATTTACTAAGGGCCTATGGAATGAGTTGCCTCCTTTCCGCCTCTTGTTGGGTCTTTGTCCCGTATTGGCGGTGACCAAGTCTGCCAACAATGGTCTTGGCATGGGAGTGGCCGTTATATTCGTATTGGTGCTCTCAAACCTTATCATCTCCATGATGCGCAATCTTATACCAAAAAAAGTGCGTATAGCTTGTTTTATCGCCATCTCTGCCACCTTGGTGGTTTCGGTGGAATTACTTATGCAAGCCTATGCTTATCCTTTATATCAACAACTAGGTATTTTCGTACCACTCATTGTGGTAAACTGCCTCATTTTGGGCCGTGCAGAAGCCTTTGCCGCTAAAAATACCGTGGCCCTTTCTGTGGCCGATGGTCTTGGCATGGGACTGGGCTTTGCCGTGTCCTTAACCTTCCTTGGTGGTTTACGTGAATTACTTGGTGCAGGAACGCTTTTTGGGGAATTTGTCATGTGGGAAGGTTTTAAGCCTTTCACAGTTATGGTTGAAGCTCCGGGAGCCTTTATTGCTCTTGGCGTAATCTTATGCGCCATGAATGCATTCACCAAATGGCAAGCTAAACGTCAGGGTCTTGATGAGCCTGAAAATCCTACACACGGTTGCTCCGCTTGCGGTGCTTGTGCTCGAAGATAAGCAGGGGGGAACATGGATATTTTTCAACTTTTTATATCTGCCATATTTGTTAACAACATTGTTCTTGCCCAATATCTTGGTAACTGCCCGTATTTAGGATGTTCCAAGGAGCAAGGCGTAGCTCTTGGTATGGGCGGCGCGGTGGTTTTCGTAACCATCATGGCCACAGCGTGTACATGGTTTATGCAAAAGTATATTCTTTTGCCTTATGGTTTGTCTTACTTGCAAACAATCGTATTTATTCTCGTTATTGCGTCTTTGGTGCAGTTTGTGGAAATGTTTCTTAAAAAAATGGTACCACCGCTATATGCGTCTTTGGGTATCTTTTTACCGCTCATCACCACCAACTGTGCCGTTATGGGCGTAGCCATCTTGGTGCAGCGTGAAGAATATGACTTTATGACATCCATGCTGTACGCCATTGCCTCCAGTGCTGGTTTTATGTTGGCTTTGGTGCTCATGGCTGGAATCCGTGAACGTTTAGAGATATGTCGTGTACCAAAGGCCATGATGGGAACCCCCATCGCTCTTATAATGGCAGGGCTCATGTCCCTTGCATTTATTGCCTTTAAAGGCATGACAAGCTAGGAGGCTTTCACATGGTTATAGCATCTGTTCTTACCCTTTTTGGGCTTGGGCTGGTGGCAGCCATAGTGCTTGCTGCTGCCTCGCGTGTTTTTTATGTGGAAGAAGATCCCCGTGTGGAAGCTGTTATGGACGCCTTACCCGGTGCCAACTGTGGTGGTTGCGGCTATGCAGGCTGTGAAGGTTATGCCATTGCTGTGGTCAATGAACCCAGCGTGTCTGCTTCGCTTTGTGTGGCAGGATCTGCCGATACCACCATTACTGTGGGGGAGCTCACCGGTAAATCTGTGGGTGCGGCTGACCCCATGCTTTCTTTCCGTCGTTGTGATAAAATCGCCGGTAATGTGAAGGCCCGTTATCAATATCATGGTATGCCTTCCTGTGCGGCGGCAACCTTGCTCATGAATGGTTCTGATTTATGCTCTTGGTCCTGCCTTGGTTTTGGGGATTGCGTTGAAGTGTGTCCCTTTGGTGCCATGGAAATTAAGGACGGCTTGGTGGTGATTAGTGCTGCCAAATGTACAGGATGCGGGCTTTGTATTAAGGCTTGTCCACGCAACTCTTTGGATCTTATTCCTTCAAGAGCCCGCGTGGCGGTGACATGCGCCACCAAGGATAAATTGCGCGCTGTTATGGATATATGCGAAGTAGGGTGCATTAACTGCGGTAAGTGCATTAAATCCTGTCCGGCTAAAGCCATTAAGCAGGTGGAAAGTCGTATTGAAATTGATCAGCAAAAGTGCTTAAGCTACGGTGCTGATTGTGCCGAAGTGTGTATTACCGATTGTCCGCGTAATATTTTGCGTCCATTCTGTCCTACTTTGAATGTTTCGTTGCAACAACCGGAATTGGAAGAATTGCAGATTCCTGCGCCCAGTGCAGAGGCCTCCAATGCTGGTAAACAAGATGATGCACAAAGTGGCACACAGGCATAATGCGGGAGTAGTTTTATGCAAAAAATATATGAAAAAAATATAAGTCGCCGTACTTTTCTTAGGGGCTCAGCCCTCATGGGAACAGCTCTTTTGGTACAGCCTGTGACTGCTTTGGCAAGTGCTCCCCTTACAGCCAGTGTGCATTCGCAAACTCGGCTCATGCTGGGCACTTTTGTGACCATATCTGCCGTGCATGAAAGTAAAACCTTGGCCGAAGAGACTCTTGGGCGCGCTTTTGAGCGTGTGGCGCAGCTTGAAGCGGAACTGAGCAGACATACAAGTTCTCCTTTGATGCAATTGAATGCGCAAGGTAAGCTTTTGGATGCCCCGCAAAGCCTTGTGCACGTGGTGCAAAAAGCACAACGTGTGCATGCGTTAACGGGTGGTGCTTTTGATGTGACGGTGGCACCTTTATTGGATGTGTACCGCAAGGCGCAAAATCCTCAAGGTACTATGAAGGTGGATAGGGTAGAGGTGCAAGCTGCCAGAGAGCTTATGCAAGCTCGTGAAGTGTATGTGAGTCAAGACCATGTACGTCTCGGGCGCAGTGGCATGGCTCTTACCCTTGATGGTATAGCCAAGGGGCACATAGCCGATGCAGCATCACAAGTGCTTTCTGAAGCTGGAGTACATAATCATTTGATCAATGCCGGTGGTGACATTCGCGTGAGCGGACAAAAAAATGCCGCAAGTCCTTGGCGCGTGGCTGTGGAAAATCCATCTCACAAGGGTGACGTGCTCATGAGCTTAGAGCTGAGCGGTGCCATAGCCACTTCTGGCAATTATGAGATGTACTATGATGCATCTAAGAAATATCATCACTTAATTGATCCACAACGTGCTGAAAGCGCGCAGCATAGCGCATCAGTGACGGTGACGGCTCCTACTACGCTTGAAGCAGATGCGCTGGCTACGGCTCTTTCTGCCATGCCAGCACATGCGGCTTTAGAGCTTGTAAATAGCTTGCCTGGGCGTGAATGCTTAATTGTGTCTGGAAAGCAGATATTGCACTCGCGCAGCTTTGGTAAAGCATAAATATATACATCAACGAAACAGCATCCGGAAAAGGCTACGTTTTTTTTCGGATGCTTATTGCTTATAATTTTTCTTGCATCTTAAGCTATTCTTCTTTAGAAATGGCTGAACGAAATATTATGCACCCGTAGCTCAGTTGGATAGAGCGACCGCCTCCTAAGCGGTAGGCCGCAGGTTCGATTCCTGCCGGGTGCACCAATAAAATCAAAATTTTTCTTTAAAAATCAAGACTTATAAAATCTAGGGAGAAAAGCAAGCCTATTTGCTTTTCTCCCTTTTTCTGTGTGTTTCTCCCTTGTGTGTTATGAATGGTGTTATGACGAGATTTCATAACACATTTTA